>DASTKI010000169.1:0-14557 GCA_035716045.1 Ktedonobacterales bacterium | reverse complement strand
GTTCTCGGCGCTAATCCCCGTCTACATGGACCCAGAGGATATCGCCGCGCTCGCGCTCTTCCTCGCTTCGGATGAGTCACGCCACATCAACGGCGCGATTATTCCCGCCGATGGCGGCTGGGACGCCGTCTAACCACGGCGTCTACCGGCTCTCCGGAGCCGCCTCCGCGACCTCCGGCAACCCGACCACGTCCGTCGCGCTCCGCGGCGCGTCCAGGCGCTCCATGAGGCTACCCATGCGCCGTAGCTCTGGCCAGATCAGCGCGACGGCGGCGACAGCCAGGATGGAGCCGACGCCGCCCAGCGCGACGGCTAGGGTCGGGCCGAGTAGTTGCGCCAATACGCCAGACTCGAAGCCGCCAAGCTGGTTGGATGAGCCGACGAAGACGTTATTGACCGCCGAGAGCCGGCCCCGTAGCTCGTCGGGCACGCGCGTCAGCATCAGCGTCTTGCGGACGACGACGCTGATGTTGTCGCACGCGCCGAGGGCGAAGAGCATCGCCAGCGAGAGCGGGAACGAGCGCGAGAGGCCGAAGACGACAGTGACGGCGCCAAAGCCCGCCACCGCCAGCAGCAGCGTTCGCCCCGCATGCCGGAACGGGGGCCGGTAGGCCTGCGCGAGGGCCATGAGCATCGCGCCGATAGAGGGCATGGCGGCCATCAGGCCGAGGCCAGCCGCGCCGACGCCCAGAATGTCTTTGGCGAAGATGGGTAGCAGGGTGGTCGCGCCGCCGAGCAGCACGGCGACCATATCCAGTGTGATGGCCGCCAGGATGATCGGCGTGCGCCAGATGAAGCGCACGCCGGCCATCAGGCCGCTCAGCGCCATGCGCTCGCCAGTGTACGTCTCCTGGCGGCCACGAATGCGCCAGATGAGCAGGATGCCCGCGGCGCCGGCCAGCGCGTCGAGCAGGTACACGGGCGCGGCCGCGCCCGCGCCCGCGGCGATGATGACGCCGCCCAGCGCCGGGCCGGTGATGGCGGCGAGCTGCCAGAGGCTGCTGCTCCACGACGCGGCGTTCTCGAAGGCGATGGTCGGCACGGTCTGCGGGGGCATCGCGCCCGATGCGGCGACATTGAACGCCTCCCCCGCGCCACGCGCCGCCAGCAGCAGGTAGATCAGCCCGACAGGCCCGTGGGTGAGGGAGAGCGCCGCCAGCCCGATGGAGGTCAGCGCCATGAGTCCCTGGCTCAGCATGAAGACGCGGCGGCGGTCGAAGCGATCGGCGGCGTGCCCGGCGACGAGCGAGAGCAGCAGCACGGGGGCGAATTGCGCCAGGCCGACATAGCCCAGCATCACCGCCTGATGGGTCCGCGCGTAGACCTCCCAACCGATGGCGACGGTCAGCATCTGCTCGCCCAGCGTCGTCAGCAGCATCCCGCCCATCAGGTAGCGGAAGTCCACGAAGCGCAGCGCCATGTACGGATCGCGCTTCACACCGCCCTCGTCGCCAGCGCCTGTCCGCTGCTCTGGCCCGTCCACGCTGGCCACACGCGCTCCTCTCTCCCGCTGTCGCCATCCACCTAACAGCGTTTTAGTATAGCGCGGCGAAGCGCTGTCGCGCCGAATGATCGGTAAGTGGCCAGTTGAAGGGCAAAGCGCCGCCTCACGCGAGAGATGGCGCAAGGATCTCGCGGCTGGCGCTAGACGATGATAGCCCTCAAAGGTTCGCTATTAACTCATCCCGGCGGCTGACTCACTCTCGGGCTGGAGGACGAGCAGCACGCAGTCGCTCTGGGCGCCGGCGACGCTGAAGCGGGTGTAGCGCGCCGTCACCGGCGTTTCTCTTCCATCCTTGAGGGTGATCACGTAGCGGGCCTGGTGGTCGTTGACGCCGTTCAGGAGCGCCGAGCGCATCGGGCAGGCGTCATGGCACAACATCGTTCCATCGGCGTTGTGGCAGCCCAACAGGCTGTAACACTTGACCTGCCCCGCCACCTCGTCCGCCTTCCAGCCGCACAATCGCTGCGCCGCCTGATTGTAGAGGAGCACTGTGCGGTCGAGCGAGAGCGCCAGGAGCGGCATGGGCGCACGGTCGAGCGCCGCCAGCGCCAGCCGCCCCAGGCTTGCATCGCCGCCGCGCTCATCCGCCTCGTTCGCGGCCTCATCCGCTGGCTCGATGCGCAGCCGGTATCCGGCCCCGCGCACAGTCTCAATCGGGACATTGTCGCCCATCGCCTGGCGCAGCTTGTGTCGCAGGTTGCTCACATGAATGTCCACCGCGCGATCGAGCGGCGCGCCGCGCAGGAAGCCACTCAGGCGATTGAGCAGCTCTTCGCGGGAAAACACGCGCCCGGGATGGCGAACGAAGACCGCGAGCAACTCGAATTCCAGTGCGGTGAGCGCCGCCTCCTGGCCCGCCGCGCGCACCCGCCGCTGCTCGGGGTCCAACTCGATGCGCCCGCGGCGGATGATCGGCTGCGCGGCGGATGATCGGCTCGCTATCCGGCGCAACGCCACCCGCACTCGCCCAAGCAATTCGCGCGGATCCATTGGCAGCGTCAGATAGTCGTCCGCACCGGCGCTGAATGCGAGCAGCTTGTTGAGCTCATCGGGCCGGTCGCTCAGGATGAAGATCGCGGGCGTGTCGCTTTCACGCCGCAGGGCCCGGCAGAGCTCCAACCCATCTATGAGCGGGAGCGCCTGATCGAGGAGCGCGAGGACGGGCCGGCTCTGCTGGATGAGTTGCCGCGCGACCCGGCCATTGTAGGCGCATATCGCCGCGTATCCTTCACGCTCGAGGAGCGAGCGCAGCAGCGCAGCCGTGTCAGGCGCGCGATGCGCGACCAGGAGAAGGGGAGGTGAAATGTCAGCCTGCGCCGGCATGTGCGACCTGCCTCGCGCTCGCCTCAAGGCCGCGCGGCCTTGACTCTGATCATCGCAATCACACACGTCACGACGCTACGCGGCCACTCATCATGCTTGCGCCACGAGTCTCTGACAGCAGTATAGGGACGCTCGATTTCCCACTGTCAAGCAACTTTACATCTTCGAAACATTTGCCGCGGCGCCTTCCATACAAACCCATGGCACAGTGTTTCCTGACATCCATCATATCCATCATATCCATCGCCGCCAACGGCCATGGGGAGGATACAGGCCATGGGTACGCGCCATCCACCGCGCGTCGCGGTTCGCGCGATTCGCGCGAGCGATCTGGAGCGCGTGGTCGAGCTCGACGCGCGCGTCTTCGGCGAGCCACGGCGCGCCTATTTCGAGCGTCGGCTCGCGTCCCTGGACGGAGCCGATCAGGCGCATCACACCATCGGCATCGTGGCGGAAGAAGATGGCGCCCTCATCGGCTTCGTCATGGGCACGCTCACCAGTGGCGAGTTCGGCTTCGCCGACGCCACGGCCCTGGTGGACTCCATCGCCGTCCACCCCGACTGGCGGCGGCGGGGTACTGGGCGACGGCTGGCGGACACGCTCATCGCTGAGTGCGCGGCGCGCGGCGCGCGTGAGGTGTACACGCTCGTCAACTGGAACTCCTGGGACATGCTCAAGTTCTTCGATGCGATCGGCTTCAGCCTCGCGCAGACCGTGCCGCTGCGCAGGCGCATTGGCGAGCCAGGAGGGGAGCGGGCATGAGCCAGGCTGAGCCGCGACAGCGCGACGATTCAGGCGCTTCAATCGAGCGCGCGGGCTGGACACGCCGGTTCACCGCCATGGGTCCGCGGCTGAACGAGGCGATCGAGCTCTATCGCGGGCTGGGTTTCGAGATCCGGCTCGAGCCAGCCGAGCCGCGATCGGAGGAGGTCGCGGACAGATCGGGATGCGCGCAGTGTTTCGTGATGTCGCTGGCGCGGACCATTTATACTCGCCCGCTGATCGCTGACGCGGGCGAGCTAGCGGCGGAGAGGTGACTCCATGACAAATTTCCCTGGCAGAGACCCCGAGAGCTTTGGCTTCAAGGAGATTCTCTACACCAAGCGCGACTGGGTGGCGACGGTGACGATGAACCGCCCGGAGAAGTACAACGCTTACACCTATCGGACGCTTCAGGAGATGACCCTGGCGTTCCGGGACGCGTCCTGGGACGACACAATCGCGGTGGTCGTGCTGACCGGCGCGGGCGACAAGGCTTTCTGCACCGGCGGCGACGTGCAGGAGTACGCCGAGGAGTACACCGACCGCCCACGCGATTACTGGAAGTGGATGGGCGTCTTCATCGAATGCGTTGACATGCTGCGCAACATGGGCAAGCCCACTATCGCGCGCCTCAACGGCATGGTCGTCGGTGGCGGAAACGAGCTCAACATGGCCTGCGACCTGGCCATCGCCGCCGACCATGCGCGCATCCGCCAGGTTGGCGCCGAGGTGGGGAGCGTGGCGGCTGGCGGGGCGACGCAATGGCTGCCGCTGATCGTCGGCGACCGCCGCGCGCGCGAGGTCCTCTACCTCTGTGAGTGGGTGGACGCGGACAAGGCCCTCGAGTGGGGTCTGGTGAATCAAGTGGTCCCCTACGCGGCGCTCGATGACGCCGTCGCCACGATGGCCGCCAAGCTCGTGGACAAGTTCCCCGAGTGCCTGCGCTATACCAAGCAGCAGACCAATTTCTGGAAAGACTTCGCCTGGTACCAGACCGCTGGCCATGCCCGCGAATGGCTCGCGCTCCATTACGCCTCGCTGGAGCCGCATGAGGGCATGCATGCCTTCGTCGAGAAGCGCCGCCCCGGGCATCTGGACGTTCGCCAGCGCGCGGCGAATGGCGGATCGAGCGAGTTCGTCTGGGGACCCTATAACCAGGCCTGCGGCGCGTGTGGCGCGAGCGGCATCCCCGCGGGCTTCACCTACTGTGGCCGATGCGGCGCCGCGCTTGAACATTCCACCGCGCGCTAGGCGCCGGAAATGGCCGGAGATGGAGCGAATGCCATGCGAGCCGCGATTTTCTATGAGCCGAACGCGCCGCTGCGGACGCAGGAGTGGCCGGACCCGACGCCCAGTCCCGATGAGGTTCTGGTGCGCGTCGCCGCGTGCGGCCTCTGCCACACCGACCTGCACTACATAGACCATGGCGTGCCGACCGCCAAGCGCCCGCCGCTGATTCTGGGCCATGAGGCGACCGGCGTCGTGGCGCAGGTGGGCGAGCGGGCGACGAACGTGAAGGTGGGCGACCGTGTGCTGTTGCCTGCGGTGCTGCCGTGTGGCTCGTGCTTCGCCTGCCGGACGGGGCGCGAGAATATCTGCCTGCGCATGCGCATGTTCGGCAACGATGTGGATGGCGCCTACGCCGAGTACGTCACCGCGCCCGCCAAGGATGTCTTCATCCTGCCCGACGAGATACCGCTGGTCGAAGGCTGCGTCATCGCCGACGCGGTGACGACGCCCTACCATGCGGTGAAGAACCGCGCCGAGGTGCGGCCAGGCGATAGCGTCGTGGTCTATGGCTGCGGCGGCGTCGGGCTGAATGTCGTGCAGTTCGCGCGGCTGGCGGGTGGCGCCGTCATCGCGGTGGACATCGCCGAAGAAAAGCTGGAGCAGGCGAAGCGCCTGGGCGCGACCGCGGTCATCAACCCAAAGCAGGAGACAGCGGGCGTCGCCAAGGCCGTTCGCAAGCTGACGGCGGGTATGGGGGCCGACATCGCCATCGAGGCGATCGGCAATCCGGCGACGATGAAGGATGCGTTCAGCGCACTGCGCCCTGGCGGGCGGCTAGTCGTCGTCGGCTATAGCGACCAGGAGGTCGCGCTCAACGCCGGGCGGGTGATGTATCGCGAGATGGAGATTCGTGGCAGCCTCGGCTGCCGCCCTGTGGATTATCCCCGGGTGATCGAGCTCGTCCGGGCGGGCCGCATCGAGGTCGCCTCCCTGGTGACGGCGCGCTTCCCGCTCGACGAGATCAACGCGGGCCTGGACACGCTGCGCGCCGGTCGCGGCATTCGCTCCGTCGTGGTCATGGAGTGAGGAGACGAAGACATGCGACCCGCATACGAGTTTCTTCACCTGGTTATCGCGGACGGCGTGGCGACGATCACACTCGACCGGCCACCGCTCAACGTACTGACGATCGCGATGAACCGCGAGCTGGAGAATGCACTGGAGGGCGTATCTCAGGACAGACGCCTGAAGGCGGTGGTTCTGCGGGCGGAGGGGAAAGCGTTCTGCGCGGGCGTTGATGTGGCGGATCACGTTCCCGAACGGGTGGATGAGATGATTCGCGGCTTTGGACGCCTCTTCACCCACCTGCGCGCGCTCCCCATCCCGACCATCGCCGCCGTCCATGGCGCCGCGCTCGGTGGTGGGACTGAGCTGGCGCTTGGCTGTGACCTCGTGCTGGCCGGCTCGTCCGCTCGCTTCGGCCAGCCGGAGATCAAACTTGGCGTCTTCCCGCCAATCGCCGCCGCGTATTTCCCACAACTCACCGGCTACCAGCAAGCGGCGCGGCTGATCTTCACTGGCGAGACGATCTCCGCGGATGAGGCGGGTCGCCTGCGCCTGGTGACCGAGGTCGTACCTGACGCGGAGCTTCCGGCCCGGCTGGATAGCCTGCTCGGCCAGCTGCGCGGTTTGAGCGCCGCCGCCTTGCGCCTGGCAAAGCGCGCCTTGCTCGCGGGCGCCGACCGCGGCGTGGACGCGCTCGAGTCCATCGAGCGCCTGTATCTCACCAATCTCATGGCGACCGCCGACGCCCGCGAGGGCATCCAGTCCTTCATGGAGAAGCGCTGGCCTGCCTGGCATGACGAATAGCGCCATCCAACCCTCACGAACCCAATCTCCGCACTCGCGCCATGCGCGGGTGTCAGGCGATCCGCGCTCCAGCGTGGCGCCAACGAGGAGGCCACCATGGCTGTTGATATCGAATCGTCGCTCACCGACGTCCTCGCGCGCTGCCACGAGCTGAGCCTGCGCCAGGACATCGGCGAAGATGAGGCGAACATCGCGATCGGCTATTTCCCGGTCTACTTCCCCGAAGAGATCGTCCACGCCGCCGGGCTCCGGCCCCATGCGCTGCTGGGCGGCGGCAATCGCATCGAGGTGCGCTATGCGGATGCGCGCATCGGCTCCTTCGTCTGCTCGATCTGCCGCAGCACGACCGAACTCGGGTTGAATGGCTCGCTCAAGGGCCTCGGCGGGTTCTTCGCGCAGCCTATCTGCGACGCCGCCAAGCATATGGCCGGCATCTGGGGGCGCAACTTCCCCCAACAGGACCCGCAGATCCTGGCGCTGCCACAGAACGTCAACTCGCCCGCCTCCGTGCGCTACGTCTACGACGAGTACCAGCGGCTGCGCGGCATCCTCGCGGACAAGGTTGGGCACGAGATTTCCGACGAGGCCATCCGCGGGAGCCTGGCTGTATACAACGAGAACCGCCGCCTTCAGCGCGCGCTCTACGCCATCAAGCGCGACGATCCCGCCCGCCTCTCCACTGTCGAGGCGTACCTGCTTGTCCGCGCGGGAACGCGCATGCGCCGCGAGAAGCACAACCAGTTGCTGCGCGAGGCGCTGCGCCTGCTTCCCCAGCGGCGCATCCGCCCGATGGACAAGCCGCGCGTAGTATTCCTCGGCGGGTTCTGCGAGCAGCCGCCACTGGAGATGCTCGAGACGATCGAAGACGTCTGCTTCATCGTGGACGACGACCTGCTCATCGGCCAGCGCTGGATCACCGAGGACGTCCCCGAAGACGGCGACCCGGTCTGGGCGCTGGCGGAGAGCTACATCCAGCGCTCCGCGGCCAGCCCGGTGCAATACGACGCGCGCAAGCCCAAAGAGGACGTGCTGATGACGACGCTACGCGAGGCGCGCGCCGAGGCCGCCATCATCTCCGCCGCCAAGTTCTGCGAGCCAGGTCTCGACGACCAGCTGGCGCTCTCGCGGCGGCTCGACCGGGAGAAGATCCCCTACCTCGTCCTCGAGTTCGAGGAGAAGATGACCAGTTTCGAGCAGATGGCGATGCAGGTCGAGACCTTCGCCGAGTCCCTGCTATTCGATTAGGAGGCCTCGCATGGCCGCTACCACCCACACCGCGAAGGCAATGGACGCGCGCGCCGCCGGGCAGCGTCTCGTCAACCAGTGGCTGGCGAACGTCCACTCCGCGCCCGAGCGCGGCCAGCCCGTCGCGTATGTCTTCGTCATGGGCAACGCCGTCGAAATCCTGCGCGTCTTCGGCTTCGAGCTGGTCTTCCCTGAGATCAACTCGCTGCAGACGGGCGTGCGCAAAGCCGCGCCGGACTTCCTCGCCAAGGCCGAAGATTACGGCTTCTCGCCGGATGTCTGTAGCTACGTCAAAGCGGACGTCGGCCTGATGCTCAGCGATATGGCGCACCCCTCGGGGACGCGTATCCCCAGGCCCGATCTCGCCATCGCCTCCAGTCTCTGCAACGTCTACATCAAGTGGGCGGAGATATGGGAGCGCCACTTTGGCGCCCCAGCGTTCGTGCTGGACATTCCTGGCAAGCGCTTCGCGACCTGGAAGCCGATCCCGGGCACGGCGCAGTACGACGCCGACAAGCGCTGGGTGGAGGGCCAGCTGAGGGACCTCATCAGCCAGTGCGAGCGGATTACCGGCAAGAAATTCGACCCTGACCGGCTGGCTGAAGTGGAGGCGAACGTCAATGAGATGGTCCGCCTCTGGGTGGAGATTCTCACGCTCAACCAGCGGCGGCCCGCGCCCTACAACTCCATGCTCGACGGCCTGACGTACATCGGCGTGCTCAACGCCTGGCGTGGCACGCCGGAGGGCGTCGAATACATGCGCCTGCTGCGCGACGAGGTCGCCGGGAAGGTGGCGCGCGGCGAGGGGCGCGTGCGGCAAGAGCGCTTCCGCCTGATCTTCAGCGGGACGCCGTGCTACGTGAACATGCGGCGGCTGGTGGAGCTGTTCGAGACGCATGGCGGCGTCTTCGCCGCGTCGGACTACCTGACTTACGCCGCAGGCGGCCTCGATAGCAGTGGCCTCTTCTATGACCCATCGAGGCCGCTGGAGAGCCTGGCCGAGGTGACGACGCTCGCCTCGCAGCTTGGCCTGTCCAATCACTTCTTCTCGCACCACACGCTGGCCCAGCAGGTCAAAGACTACGCCGCGGACGGCATCGTCTACCACGGCATCAAGAGCTGCCGCACCGTCGCCACCAGCATGGCGGACAACCGCGAGTACGTCACCACGCGCTACGGGCTGCCCACCCTCTACATCGAGTCGGACCTGATTGACCCACGCTACTGGTCTGACGCGCAGATCAAGAACCGCGTTGACGCTTTCTTCGAGGTGCTGGAGCAACGCGCGCTGCTGAAAGGCGGTAAGTGAGATGCTGTACGTCGCGGGCGTGGATGTCGGCTCGACCCAGGCCAAAGCCGTCGTGTTGGATGAGCAGGCGCATGTCGCGGGCGAGGCGATCCTCGATGTCGAGATGAACATGAGCTCCGCCGCCCAGCAGGTCTTCGATCTCGTCGTGGCGAGCGCCGGCCTGACCCCAGACGATATCGCGTTCACCGTCGCGACCGGCTACGGGCGCTACCGCGTGACCTTCGGCGATCTGCAGGTCACCGAGATCAGCTGCCATGCGCGCGGCGCTGTCGCCGAATTCCCCAACACGCGGACGGTGCTCGATATCGGCGGGCAGGACACGAAGGCGATTCGCATCGGAGACTCTGGCGAGGTGGTGGACTTCGCGATGAACGACAAGTGCGCCGCCGGCACGGGCCGCTTCCTCGGCGCCGCCTCATTCGCGCTGGAGCTGCCGCTCTCCGAGCTTGGCCCGCTGGCCCTGAAGGCGACCGCGCCGGTCAAGATCACGACGACCTGCACGGTCTTCGCCGAATCCGAGATCATCGGCCACCTGGCCAAGGGCCGCCGCCCCGAGGACGTACTGGCCGGCATGCACCATTCGATCGCCACGCGCTGCGCCTCGCTGGTGCGGCGCGTCGGCCTCACGCCGGAGATTACGTTCACCGGCGGCGTCTCACGCAACGCGGCGATGGTATCGCTGCTGCGGGACGTGCTGGATACGCCGCTGAATGTCAGCGCGCAAGGGCATTTCATGGGCGCTATCGGCGCCGCGCTCTACGCGCTGGACCATGCGCGCGCGGGAACACCTGGAACACGGCGCGCCAGCGTGGAGGAGGTAGCGCCATGACCACTGACATCCTCGTGGCTGGCATAGACATCGGCTCGACCTACACCAAGGCCGTGCTGCTCGACGACTCACGCGCCGTGCGTGCGACCGCGATCCGGCGCAGCGGCTACAAGCCGTCAGCGGCGGCCAGCGCCGTCTTCGATGATCTGGTCGCGAACGCGGGGGTCGAGAAAGCGGAGATCACCTATATCTCCACGACGGGCTATGGCCGCTACATGGTCCCGTTCCGGCACACCCAGATTACCGAGCTTACCTGCCATGCCGTCGCGACCAGCCATCACTTCCCCACAGTGCGGACCATTCTCGATATTGGCGGCCAGGACATCAAGGCGATTCGCATAGACGATCAGGGGCGCGTCCGCGCGTTCCGCCTCAACGACAAGTGCGCCGCCGGCACGGGCGCATTCCTCGAAAAGACGGCGCGCTACCTGGGCCTGGAGACGGGCGATATCGGCCCGTACGCGCTTCGCTCCACACAGCCCGTCGAGATCAGCAGCGTCTGCGCCGTCTTCGCCGAGTCCGAGGTCATCAACCATCTCGCCAGTGGCATCGCGCCGGAAGACATCATGGAAGGCTCGATCGTGGCGCTTGGCGGCCGCGCCGTCCAGCTGATGAAGCGCGTGGGCCTCGAGCCGGACTGTGCGCTGGCGGGCGGCATGACCCACAACCCGGCGATGGTCGCCGCGCTGGAGAGCAAGCTGGGCGCGCCGCTGCGCCTGCCGCCCCATGGGCTCGGCCAGCTCAACGGCGCGTTCGGCGCCGCGCTGCTGGGCTTGCGCCGTGTCGAGCGTCTGCTCGCGGATGGACGCGAGATTGCGCCGCCGAGTGGAGAGGACGCGGTCAAGCCGCGGCGGTGGTCCACCTACGTTCCTGCCAGCGCGGCGGCTTCCGCCTCCGCATAGGCGCCCGAGCGGCGGCGCCCGCATAACGCAAGTGGCAAGCAAGGAGAAGAATATGGACGTATTGACACGATTGTCGCATGAGCATGACGACCTACGCGTCCTTCTGGCGCCCATCAAGGCGGCGGCTGAGGCGCGCGACGCGCCCGCTCTCGCCGCGTGCCTGGGCGCGGCCCGGGCCGCGCTCACGGATGATCTGGATTCCCACATCGCCACCGAAGAGGCCAAGGTGTTTTCAGCCATCGCCGGGACGCTGGGCGATGGCCTGGTGGCGACGTTCTACGACGAGCACGCCGAGATTCGCGCCATACGCGACGAGATCTACACGCGGCTCGCGCGCGATGAGGCGCCGTTCGAGCCGAGCCTGCGCCTATGCGAGCTCATCCAGGAGCACCAGGAGCGCGAAGACTTGATGCTCTTTCCCAGCGCGCGTGAGATGGTCGAGTAGCGGCGGACTCCGCATCGGGCGCGGCCCCCAGCTTGGCGGCGCGCGAGAAAACCTGATACCATCCGTGATGGATGTCGCGGCAAGAGCGGAGACGCGCGGGGATCCGGGCGAAGCTGGGCCAGCGACCGGAAGACGGCGCGCCTCAACGTCGAGGCGATATCGAAGGGGACTGAGACATGGCCGCTGGCGTCACGCCGCGCCTGGGCGCTGACTACTACCTGCTCGATGAGCTGCTGACCGACGAAGAGCGCGCGTTCCGCGACAGAGCGCGCACCTTCTGCGAGCGCGAGGTCATCCCGGTCGCGCAGGAGTACTGGGACCGCGCGGAGTTCCCATTCGCGTTGATCCCCAGGCTGGCGGAGGCGGGCATCGTCGGCGGCGCGATCCAGGGCTACGGCTGCCCCGGCATGAGCCATGTCGCCGCCGGGCTGGTGGCGCTGGAGATGGCGCGCGGCGATGGCAGCTTCACGACGTTCTTTGGCGTGCATTCCGGCCTGGCGATGTCGAGCATCGCGATCCTCGGCTCGGAGGAGCAGAAGCGGAAGTGGCTACCAGCGATGGCGCGACTGGAGAAGATCGGCGCGTTCGGCCTGACTGAGCCAGAGCACGGCTCCGACGCCGTCGCGCTGGAGACGCGCGCCCATCGCGACGGCGATGAGTACGTGCTGGACGGGGCCAAGAAGTGGATCGGCAACGCCTCGTTCGCTGATGTGGTCATCATCTGGGCGCGCGACGACGATGGCAACGTCGGCGGCTTCCTGGTCGAGAAGGGGACACCGGGCTTCGAGACGGAGGTCATGACTGGCAAGATCGCCAAGCGCGCCGTCTGGCAGGCCGAGATCACGCTGCGCGGCGTTCGCGTGCCAGCGGCGAGCCGGCTGGCCGGCTCCCACAGCTTCAAAGACACCACCCGTGTGCTGACCGCGACGCGCTACGGCGTCGCCTGGGAGGCCATCGGCCATGCCATCGCCGCCTACGAGGCCGCGCTGGCCTACGTCCAGCAGCGGGCGCAGTTCGGCAAGAAGCTGGCGGGGTTCCAGCTCATCCAGAACAAGCTGGCCAAGATGCTGGCCGAGATCACCAGCATGCAGCTGCTCTGCTACCGTCTCAGCCAGCTATTGGAGCAGGGCAAGATGACCGATGGCATGGCCTCGCTAGCCAAGATGCAGACCGCGCGCCGCTCGCGCGAGGTCGTGGCGGAGGCGCGCGAGATCCTGGGCGGCAACGGCATCCTGCTGGAGTACACTGTCGCGCGGCACTTCGCCGATATGGAGGCGGTCTATACCTACGAGGGCACCGACACCGTGCAGTCGCTGATCGTCGGGCGCGAGATCACCGGCCTCCAGGCCTTCTCGCGCTGACCTCACCCCCGGCCCCCTCTCCCGTAGGGGAGAGGGGGAGATGGCGGAATCATACTTTCTGGAGGGCGCTACCTGTGCAGACGCTGCTCAGTCTTCATTTCATCATGGTTCCTCTGATTCTCGCGGCGGGCGCGCTGGCGCTCATCGCGGGGATTACGCTGCTGGTCATGCGGCGCGGGATGGGCGACGCGGATACGCCAGCATCCAGTTCTGTACCGCTGGTCACGCGCATCTTCCGCATCCTGATGTGGGTGACGGCGGGACTGGGAGTGATCCAGGCGATCTTTGGCGGGCTGATCTACCTGAATGGCGGGCGGCCAGAGGACCAGTTGCATTTCGTCTATGGCGGCATCGTGCTGCTTGCCATCCCGGTGGCCTACGTCTATAGTGACCAGAAGCGCGTCCGCCGCGACCTGATCATCATGGTGATCGCGGTTGTCGCGGTGATCGGCGCCGCCGTGCGCGCCCTGATGACCGGCGGCGCGCTGCCGCGCTAGTCAGTTCAGACAGGGGCCATATGATCGCCTGCCGGGGCATACGCGGCGCGACGACCGCGAGCGGCAATGACCGCGAGGCCATCCTCTCCGCCACGCGCGAGCTGTTGGAGCGCCTGGTGGAGCGCAACCAGTTCGCGCCGGAAGACATCGCCGCCATCTTCTTCACCGTCACCGACGACCTGGATGCCGAGTTCCCGGCCCTGGCCGCGCGCCAGCTCGGCTGGACGGAGGCGGCGCTGCTCTGCGCGCGCGAGATCCCCGTTCCCACCGCGACAGTGCGCCGCTGCATCCGCGTGCTGGCGCTGGTCAACACCACCCGCTCCGCCGCCGAGATCGTCCATGTCTACCTGCGCGACGCCGCCATCCTGCGCCCCAGCCGCGCCGACATCCCCAGCGGCTGGGCGCCACCCGCGAGGGAGGGCGAGTAACTCTCAGCGCCCAGCGTCGTGAACCCATCGAGCCAGCGCAGCGCGCAAATGTGACGCCGCTGTGCCATCAATGCCTCACCATGCCTCAATGTGGCCGCGCCTTGTATTGCTGACGGGAAAGCCTGCCAGCGGTGCGGCGCTCAGGGGAAGGATGGGCGAGCATATGGGAATCTGGGCATGGCTGATCCTGCTCGCGTTCTCGGCGGCGCTGGCGACGGCGGCGCAATACACGCTCTTTCGCCATGATCGAGGCTCGCAGGATTATGACTGGGTATTCATCGCGGGTGGCGCGCTGATCGGCGGCTTCACCGCCAATGTCTGGTATGGCGCCGCGCTCAACTGGGGCCCCGTCATTGACGGGCTGGCCATCATCCCGGCGCTGATCGGCGCGGTCGCGCTGGCGGCGATCGTCGAAGCGATCTACCGCTTCTTCATCCGCCCCAGGCAGCTCCACGCCTGACCAAAGCGACCGCGCGACCCCTCCGCGCCTGTGCTATGCTATCGCCAAGCCGCCCGCCAGCAGGAAGAGTGCGGCTAAAGCGGAGCGCAGGGCGGAAAGAGAGAGCGCATGGCCAATGTCACTGTCTTCATCAGCTACTCACGCAAAGATATCGAGTTCGCTAAGCGGCTCAAAGAAGATTTGAGGTCTTCTGGGGCGAAGATTTGGTTTGATCACGAGAGCCTAAAGCCAGGGGAGCCTGACTGGGAGAAAGCCATACGCCGGGGCATAGAGGCCGCTACAGCGGTGGTTTATATCGGTTCACCGGATGCGGCGCAATCAGTCAACGTCGGCGCTGAGGTGAAGATTGCTACTGACGAGAATCGCCGCATCATCCCGATTTGGGCGCGAGGA
>DASTKI010000168.1:0-14175 GCA_035716045.1 Ktedonobacterales bacterium | reverse complement strand
CCGTCAGGCCGAGAGCCATCAGCTGGTTGAATGGCACACGCGAGCGCAGGGCGATGCGCATGCCGCGATAGACGAGCAGGATGAACAGCCCAATCAGCGCCAGCAGGCCCGCGAAGCCGAATTCCTCGGCGAAGGCGGCGGCGATATAGTCCGTCGTGGCGATCGGCACAAAGGTTGGGTGTCCCAGGCCGAAGCCCTGCCCGAAGACACCGCCGGAGCCGAACGCGACCAGCCCCTGCACGATCTGATAGCTGCTGTTGGGCGGCGCGCCGTAGTAGATGTTCGGGTCGAAGGCGTTGGTCAGCAGCGCGACGCGGGCGCGGGCATAGCTGAAGATGCTGAAGACCAGGACGGTGCCGACCGCGAAGGCGCCCAGCAGGAAGACGATGTAGCTGATGCGACTGCTGCCCGCGTAGAGCATCGCCAGGAAGACGCCCAGAATCAGCGCGGCCAGACCTAACTCGCGGGCAAAGACGACGATCGCCAGCGCCAGGCCCAGCATGACGAACAGCGGCAGCAGCGTCTCGACGGGCGGCAGGGTGAAGCTGATCACCTCGCGCCCCCCCATCCTGAGCGCCACTAGCTTCCGCCCGCCATTGGAGAGCGTCTGCATGTTCTCGGCGACGTAGCTGGCGAAGAAGATCACCAGACAGATCTTGAACAGCTCAGAGGGCTGGAAGGAGAACCCGCCCGGGCCGATGCTCAGCACGTCGCGGCTGGGCGCGTTGGGGTTGAAGCCGCCGGCATGCACCAGCGTGACGGCGATCAGGGCGGCGCCCGCCGCCGCCCAGACATAGGGGTATTTGCGCAACCGGCTCAGGTCGCCGGTGACCCAGACCGTTAGCACACATAGCCCCAAACCGATGATCACGAACACCAGCTGTTTGGTACCGAGCGAGGTCTGGTCGAGGTCTGGCCCCAGCCGCAGCGACATCAGCACGCCGATGCCAGAGAGCATGCCAGCGATGGGCAGTAGCGTCTGGTCGGCGTCGGGGGCGATGAAGTTGAGCAGGAAGTGCGCGCCGAAGAGCGCCAGCAGCAGGCCAATGACCGGCGTGAAGGCGTCCAGTGGCGGCATGGCGCGCGCGGCGAGGTCAATCCGCGCGCCATTGACGATCAACAGCGTGGTGAGGCCCAATACCATGAAGAGCGCGGGCAGCGCGAGGAGCTTGAGCTCCGTCCAGCGGTAGTGGCTGCGGCTGAAGCGAGGCGCCCACGGGCTGCGCGGCGCCGCGAGCGCCTTTAGCGTCTGTGGGGGCTGCCCTGCGTCGGGCGCGTCACCAGGCGATGCGGTTGAGCTCATTGGTGGTCATCCTTCACTCTGGCGCCCGACTATTTCATATCCGGAGGCAGGAACTGGAAGCGTGTATCGCCGATGAGGAGCTCCGAGCCGGGGCTCACGGCGACCGGCGTGGCGATCTTGCGCCCGTCTACAAAGGTGCCGTTGCGGCTCTCCAGGTCCTGGACCCAGAGTGTGCTGTCGCGCGGCTCAAAGGTGATGCGCGCGTGCGCCGCCGATACCCGCGGGCTCTCCAGCGGGATGTTGTTGGCTGGTCCGCGCCCGATTGTCAGCACTCGGTAGATGGGGTATCGCGCGCCGTTCTGGAGCTGAGTCGAGCCGCGGTCGAGCACCCGCAGGTAGCCGACGACCGCGCGGGCGATATCCACCTTGAAGCGCGCGTCGCCGATCTGGAGCAGCGAGCCGGTGTCAATCTGGACACGATCGCGCTCATTGAGCTTGCGCCCATCCACATAGGTGCCATTGCGGCTGCCCAGGTCTTCCACCCAGAGCGCGCCATCGGCCTCATCGTACAGGATGCGGGCGTGCGCCCCGGAGACGAAATCGCTGTCGATAGGAACGCTATTGGTGAGCTCCCGCCCCAGTGTGGTGATCGCCTCGATGTCGTACGCGTCGCCGTCGTTGAGCTGCGTGGAGCCCTTATCCACCACCACCAGATGGCCCACCACCTGGCGCGCGCGCGTGGGCGTCCCTTGCGTTGCGGCCTTGGCCTCCATCCGCATCTCACGCCGGGCGACGAACACGATCTGCAACACTACCAGGTAGAGCACCGCGACGAGCGCGATCCTCAGGAACAGCAGCTGGTAGTAGTCTATGCTCACGCTCCGCTACCTCCGCTGGAAGACGAATTCATAGCCGCCAATCATGATGATGTCGCGGTCTTTGAGGGGCGCCGAGCGCGCGACGCGCACGCCATTGATATAGACATGATTGCGGCTGGCCTGATCGTGTAAGGTAAATACGCCGCCATCGTAGCGGATCTCCGCATGGAACCGCGAGACGCGCCGCTCATTGACGACGATGTCGTTGGTGTCGTGGCGCCCGATAGTGATGACCTTCCGGTCGAGGCGTATCGGCTCGCCGCGCGATGGCTGGAGCAACGTCAGCCAGGCTGGCGGCATTGTGGCCGATCCGGCGCCGGGCGCGGGCAGAGGTTGCGCGGGCAGCGGGGCCGCGGGGCTGGCCAGGAGTGTATGGGTGGCGTCGGGCGCCAGGTTCCCCGCTGGCTGGGCGATCGCCGCTCCCAGCGGCGCGACACGCGCCTCGACTCGCCCGCGCGGCGCGTTCACGTCGGGATGGAAAGTCACCCGCAGGGCGTTGGTCAGCAGGTAGCCCTGGCTGCTGGCGATGGCCTTCATCTCGAACTGGACTCGCGTCTCCAGCTTGACTAGCTGATCGAGTTTGACCAAGCTCTCGCTCAGCCTAAGCCGCTGGCGTATCCGCTGCAATTCCTCGACGGAGGGCGGATGGGCGACGAGGCCCTGATAGTCATGCTGGTTGATGCGCACGATGTAGTGGAACGGCACGATCTGGCGGCCCGCCTCCATGGTGACGTTGTCGTCCATGACCCTGCGGAGCGTGTCGAGAATCTCCTGCTCTTGAAGACGCGAAGGGAACACGGCCCGCGCCGTGCCCTGGACGACGCCTCGCATCGCGCCTTCGAGCGCGTCCATGATGCCCATTGTGTCCTCACTTCACGCCGAGCAGGCGCCTGGATTGTTCGCTATCCATATCCATCCGCGCGATGAGCGCCTCAACGCTGTCGAACCGCAGCTCTGAGCGCAACCATGTGACGAACGCTATCGCGATTGACGCGCCATAAAGATCGAATGTCGCGTCGAGCAGGTGCGCCTCGATCTGGCGGTGGTTGCCTTCGCCAAAGGTGGGCCGCACTCCGATGCTGACGACCGCCGGATGGCGCGGCGCGTCTTCGCCGGGCAGGCGGACGCGAGCGGCATAGATGCCATTGGCCGGGATGATCTTCGCCGGATCCGGACGCAGGTTCGCCGTGGGATAGCCCAGCAGCCGCCCGCGTCGGTCGCCACTGACGACCTCTCCCGAGACGGTATACGCATAGCCAAGCGCCGCTGTTGCCGCGTCCATCCGCCCAGCCTGGATGAGCGCGCCGATCCGCGCGCCCAGCGGTCCGGGGGGCTCATCCGATCCGTCAGCGCCCGGTAGGTCGCCACCGTCCAGCTCGCCTAGCGCCTCGCTGGCGATGCCCTCGGCTGCGGACAGCGCCGACGTCTCGGGCGGGAAGAGCGCCCGCGCCGCGCCAACTGGAGCCGCCTCGCGGACGATCGCGTGGATCTCGCCCAGCCTGCGGATCTCGCCCAGCGCATCAGATGCGGCGAGCGGCGCGCTGGGCGCCGGGACGATGACGATATCCGTGAAGATACTCCATGCGCGCAGCCGTTCGATGCGCTCCTCCAGGGTGGTCAGGCGCGGCGCGGGCGTATTGTCGCCGCCAGCCGGTGAGGGCCATGGCAGCAGCGCGACCGGACGGGCGGCGCTCCCCTCCGCCAGCGCGGCGGCGCGGCGCGCCAGCGCGGCATGGCCGGTATGCGCGCCGTCGAAGTCGCTGATGGCCAGCGCGATAGGCCCACTGGCCACCGGGCCGGTGAGGGCGCCGCGCTGGATGAGATAGTGTATCCGCGCTATGTCAGTCATCTGTGTCGTTGTCATTGTCCATCCGTGCGTAATCCGCCAGTTCCGTCGCCAGTCTACCACACGGCGAGCTGGCGGGCGGCGCGCCGATGGCCGTTCTATCCCCCTTTTTCGTGATATGCTGGCGTTGATGTGGAAGTCCGCGCTCGCGCCGGGCCAGAGTACACCGGCGTCGCGTGGCCCCGCTGTGTCTCGCGTCACATTCTGTGTCAGCCCGAGTCATTCCGTGAGGGAACCAGTATGACCAGCCGCCAGTCCCGCAATCACACTCCTCCGGCGTCTGCGGCGCCAGACGCTATGGATGCGCCGGAAGAGCTGGGCGCGGCCCAGGACGTTCAGGATGTGCAGGAGATGCGCCACGAGGACCCCGCCGGCCGCCTGCGGCGGTTGGGCGTGCGCGTCACGCCGCAGCGGGTCTTTGTGCTGGAGGCGCTGGAGCTCAACAGCGGCCACATGACCGCTGAGGAGATCATGCAGTGGGCGTCGCGGCGCTACCCGGCGCTCAATCTGGCGACGGTCTATCGCACGCTCGACCTGCTGACGGAGGTTGGATTGGTCGCGCAGACGGACCTTGGCGGCGGCGCGGCGTCCTATGAGCTGGTTGGCGATTCTCCCCACCACCATCTAGCCTGCGAGCGCTGCGGCGCGGTCATCGAGATGGATGAGGCGCTGCTCGAAGGCCTGCGCGACGAAGCCTTGCGCGTCCACGGCTTCCACGCGCGCCCGCGCCACCTGGCGATCTATGGCGTTTGCCGCTCTTGCTGGGAAGCTGAGCCCGCGACGCCCTGAGCGCCTGCCGCATCTCGCTTGCCATCCGCGTTGTTTCCCTCATCAGGCTCGTCCAGCCCGCCAATCAGGGCGAGGAGGCTGGTGCTCTGCGCGCCGAGCAACTCCCACGACCGCCCAATCGCCAGGGCTTGCAGCACGATCAGGATCATAGCCAGCTCGCCACAGGCGTCCGCGCTCAGATGATAGACCCGGTACGCTCCCACGCCCCACCAGAACTCCAGTCCATAGACGATGAGCATTCCGAGAGGCAGGAGCAGCCTGCGGAGCAGGCGTGACGGCGAGAAGGAAGGCTCTTTGCGCCAGCGCGCGATCGTTTGCGCCAACGTCCGCGCGAACCCCAGCAGGGTCCCGCCCGTCACCGCCAGCGCGCCGAGACTGAGCGGCGCCGTGGGAATCAGCGCGATGAGCGACACGAGAAAGGCGTTCAGCAGGGCGGTGAACGCGCTCTCCGCGACGGAGCGCCGCGACAGGGACGCGCCCTTGCCCACTGTGCGCTCTGGCGCGACGGAGACGGCGACGAAGAGCAGACCGATGAGGGTGGCCGCCGCGCCCGCGCTGATCGAGAAGAACGGGATGAACGAAGCTGGAATCATATACTGCCCCCTGCCACTCACGGGCCGCGCGGCGTCCGTACTGGCCGCCGCCGCGCGCTCACCTGGCGCTTGTGGCGCCATGGCATAGGATACGCGAGCGCCCCGCCCGCGCCAGGTGAGCGCGAGCGGGGCGTTGCGCTGAGACGCCGGGCCGTGGCCTAGCCGCGAATCGCCTCGACCAGCGACAGATTGATGAACAGGTCGCAGCTCTGGCGCAGGACCATCGAGGCGGCGTCATCGAAGGCCGCGACCTCAACGCGCACGCCATGATCGGCGCAGTAGTCCAGCAGCGGCAGGAAGTCGCTGTCGCCGCTGACCAGCACGACGGTATCGAGCGCATTGGCGTCCACTAGTCGCACGATGTCCATGCAGAGGTCGAGGTCGAGATCGGCCTTCTTCGCCCCGCTGGAGAACGTCTTGTAGTTCTTGGTGGTAATGCGGTAGCCCAGCCCCTTGACGGCGGAGAGGAACGACTGATCGGCGCCTGGCTCCGGGTTGGTCGGGGCGTAGGCGTGCGCCCGCGCCAGGCGGCGGTTGCCGCGCAGGAAGTCGAGCAGCTGGCCGAAGTCAATGCTCACGCGCAGGCTGCGCGCCGAGTAGAGCAGGTTGGCGACATCCACGAAGACGCCGACGCGCTCGCTGGATGGCAGCGCGGGCAGCGCGAGGGTCAGGGCGGGTGGCGTTTGCTGGCGGCGCAGCTCGTTCAGCAGGCGATCGGTCTGGGCATTGATGCTCTCGCGAATCACCATGCCAAGCTGCGCGAGGGAGGCGTCGCCGGCGCCGCGCTCGACGCCGCGCTCGATGCGCCCCTGCCGGGGATACGCCTCGCGCGCGGGCGTCGCGACCCCGCGCGGGGTTGGGCCAAATCCACGCGCGAAGGATGGCTCTGGCGCGGCGTAGGGTGTGGGCTCACCGGGACCTGGAACCCGTGGCTGCTCGGCGCCCCAGCCGAAGCGCGTCGCGCGCGCGCCTGGGCGCCGCATCTCGCGCTCCGGTGCGGCGTAGGGCGATGGGGCTGTTGGCTCGAATGGCTCCTGCTCTTCAACGTACGTCGCGGCCTCAGGCTCGATCTCCTCTGGCAGCTCGGCCAGGGGCTCCGCGCCCTCGGCGCCGCCCACGGGCCCGACCTCTTCAGCTTCAGCATGGGCGCCGTTGCGCAGCGACGCGCCCCGACGGCGACGGCGGCGACGACGACCCGCGCCCGCCCCTGGCTCCTCTTCCTCCGTCGCTTCGCCCGCTTCCTCTGGCGCTTCAATTTCTTCGATGCTCGCGAGGCCCGCGCCGGGCTCCGCCGCGGGCGCCTCAGGCGGGACCGGGACAAAGTGGAGCGCTGGCAGCTCTTCGTGCGGCGCAGCCGCGCGGGCGCGCTCGGCCAGCTCTTCGATCGAGGGGAGACCGAGCGCCACCTCAGGCGCGGCGCTCGTCTCAGGCGCGGCTGGCGTTGGAGCCGTATATAGCCCGGCGCTGGGTGCGCTCATCCGCTCAGCGGGCGCGGCGGGCGCGGCGGTCACGCCTGGCGTGGGGCGCTGGCGGTCGAAGCGATAGCGGCGTGGCGCCTCGGTGGGCGCGAATGTTTCGGCGGGTTCAACAGGCGCAGTGGCTTCTGGCGCCGCGCTGATGGATGGCGCGACCGATTCTTCAGTGGCGGGGCGCTCTGGCTGTGGCGCCGCCTCGGGGATCGCGGTGGGCGCGGCTGGCGCCGCCTGGAGACGGCGGGGCAGGCCAAAGCGCGTCTTGCGTGGCGGCGCGGCTTCAGCGGGCGCCTTGGCGGGCGCGGCGGCTTCGGCGGCAGGGCTCAGCACTGGCACGACGGCTGGCTCCTCGGCGGCCTGCGCGGGCTCTGTGGGCGCGGCGGGCTGCTCAGCCGTTGGGGGCGCGGTGGCTTCAGCCGCGGCGCGCTCAGCTGCTTCAGCCGCCTCGGCCTCGGCCTGCTGACGGCTGATGACCAGCTTCGGGCCGCTCTTGCGATTGGACTGGCGCTTGCTCGCCGCGCCGCGGGCGGGTTTGCGGCCTTCCTGCGGGGTAGGCGTGGCCTGCGGTGCGGGTGTGGTAATCACGGCAGGTGGGGCGGATGCAGCGGGCGCGGCGGGTGGCGCGGGATGCTCCCCGCCTGGCAGCTCGGCGCTGGGTGGCGCGGCTTTGGCCGCGCTGTGCGGACGGCGCGAGGGCCTGCGGCGTGGGGCGCCCTGCTGGGTCTGTGCGCGTGGCGCGCGCGTCTCAGTCGGCTCGTTCGAGTGGCCGTCGGGTGTTGTGGCGTCAATGGTGGTCTGGCTCATGCGATGTCCTGCTTCTCCTGTTGATGATGTGGCAGGGGGGCGCAGGCGCGCGGGAGCTGTGGAGGAGACGAGGAGTGCGCTTTCCGTCGGTTGCGAGAGGTCTGGCGGCGCGCTCGCGCCACCCGGTGGCCATCGCGCGGGCTCGCGGCCTCATCATACCTGGGCCGCGCGCCACGCGCGCGATGGCAACGTCACCGGGAGCGCGCCGCGTCGCTCAGCCGCGCTTCGCGCGCGATCGAGCCGCTTGGCTCCGCTCAACTCCGCTCCGGCGCTGTCCCCGGCAGTTCGTCTTCCTGGCGGAAGCGCCGCCCCTGTCAGCGTTGTCGCGGAATGCGTGTGAATGGGTCGCGTAATGTGTCTGGTCAGTCCGGCGCGGTGGCCGGCGTCCCGGCCCGGCGTGGCGTCTAGGGAGCGCGAGGCTCACCCATTCGTGACGCGATCCGGCGCCGGCTGGCTGGCGCTAGACGGTGGCGCGTGCGATGGCCCTTCCGGCGCTGCTTGCGGCGCATGACCATTGTGGCCTGGCGTATCGTCCGCGCGCTCCACCTGGGTCGCCCTGGCTGGCCGCGCGACGCCCTCATGCCGGAGCATGCGCGCCACATCCACCATGCGCTGGGTCGAGGTGAAGACGCTGGTGATCGCGAGCAGCAGGAGCGTCCACACGAGCCATCCGGCTCCGCCGATGAGAAGTCCTCCAGCGAGCAGTAACACCCGCTCGGGGCGAGCCATCAGTCCCGTTTTCAGGCTGAGACCCAGGCCCTCCGCGCGAGCGCGCGTATAGCTCACCATAAGGGAGCCAAGCGCGGCGATATAGGCCAGCGCGATCTCCCAGGAATGGATGTCCGAGGGTGGCTGCCGCAGCGAGTAGACGATGACGCCGAGCAGCGTCAACCCTTCGGAATAGCGATCAATCGTCGAGTCGAAGAATGCGCCGAATGTCGTCTTCTGGTCGCGCACACGGGCCAGCGCGCCGTCCACCATATCGAACAGCCCAGCGATGAGTAGCGCGACGCCACCCCACTGGAGCTGCCCGGAGGCGAGTATCGCGGCGGCCAGGGTGTTGAGCAACAGGCCGATCAAGGTCGCCATGTTCGGGGTTAGGCCCAACGCCGCGAGCGGTCGCACGATCCGCTCGGCGATGCGTCGCGCCTGTTCTTGAAGGGCTGGCCCGAACATGCTTGTCCTCGCTCCACGCTATCCGGACTATTGTACCACCACCGGCCCTCACTGTCTTCAGGCGACTGAAGACCGGGAGAGGGCGCGCTAGCAGTCAAAAATACCCAGTCCATGCGGCGGGCCGCTGGCTCGCGCCACGCGGCCTTACTCGGCAAGTGAGATGGGCGCGCCCTGCGCCGCCAGATAGATTGATTCCGATAGGGCGCCGCCGCGCACTTCCTCGTAATACGCCAGAACCTGCGTCGCCACCCGCTCCCAGCTAAACGTCTCGGCGCGACGATGGCCCGCCTCGCCCAGCCGCTGCCGCTCAGTCTCGGAGCCCAGCAGATGGCAGATCGCCCACGCCAGCTCCTCGTGTCGCCCCGGCTGCACGAGCAGTCCGTTGCGTTGGTGCTGGATGACGGAGCGGTAGCCAGGGATGTCCGACGCGACGACCGCCCGCCCTGAGGCCAGCGCCTCCAGCAATACGATGCCCTGTGACTCGCCGCCTGTCCCTGGCGCGCAGAACACGTCAGCGGTCGTGTAGAGCGCGGGCATCGTCTCGGTGGGCACACGTCCCAGGAAGACCACATCCGGCCAGCCCGCCTCGGCCACCAACTTTTCATACGCGGCGCGCAGTGGCCCATCACCGCCGATCAGGAAGCGCGTGTGAGGGTAGTGCTCGCGAATCAGCGGGATCGCCCGCAGGAGATGCTTGAGCCCCTTGCGCTTCTCGATGCGACCGAGATAGAGGATGTTGAGCTTGCCGTCGTTGAATTGGGAGAGCGGCGCGGCGTCAGGACGGAAGAGCGCGGTATCCACCCCATTCGGGATGAGGCGGTAGTCGCCGGGAAAGAACCGTGAGACGAACTCCTCCGCGGCGGGTGAGACGGCGATGCGCCCCCGCAGCCGCCGGAAGTAGCGGCCCAGGAATGGCGCCGCCGAGGCGTAGGCCCACTCCGGCGCGGAGGCCAGGCTGTGGCGCGCCCAGGCGTGGAAGGTGCCGATGAGTGTGGCGTTGACGCTGGACGCCAGGTGCAGGACCGAGAGGCCTAGCGCGGAGGCCAGCGGCTCATGCAAGTGAATGACGTCAAACTGCTCACGCTGCAAGATGCCGCGCAGCCGGCCTGAGAGGTCGGGCGCGAGCGCGATGCGCGCGACTGAGCCATTGACATGTAGAGGCGCGGCCCATCCGAGCTTGTACACGCCATATTCCACCTGCCGCGCGCGCGCGCCGGTGGCGGGCGTCAGAATACGCACGCTGTGGCCGCGTCCGCGTAGCTCGGACGCCAGTCGCAGGATGTGATCCTGGACGCCACCTGGATAGCTCCAGTCATATGGCGAGACAAGACCGATCTTCACACGTTCACCTGGGCCTTTCAGCTTATGGAAGCGCCGGGCGCTCGCGCGCCGGAGCGTTAGCAGCCATCAGCGCACCCCGGCGCTGGCGAGATCCAGCGACTCGACCACAGCCATCACGCGCCGCTGCGCGAACCGCCCGAATGTCGCCCGGCGCATCCGAGCGAGCGGCGTGCCGGGCAGGCTGACGCCGCCCAGCGTGGCGCGGGTGCCATAGGCGAGTGTGTGCGAGACGTAGGTGACGTACTCACGCGCGCGCCAGTAGCTTCCCAGCGGCTGCGTCGCGTGAGCGAGCAGCGCCTGGCGCAGCGCGCTGGCGCCAGAGCCGGGGTAGCGCGTCATCGCGCAGCCGATAGCGGTCGGAGTGTGGGCGTCGCTGCCTCCCGTCTCGGCCCAACCATAGATCGTCTGGGTGAGGTCACGCGCGATGCGCGATGAGCCGATACCTGCGAAACTGCCGTTGAGCGTTTCCACGCCGTCGGGATGCGCGTCCGGCTGGCGTAGCAGGCGGTCCATGACGGAACGCTGCACGCTATGCCGGAACACTGGATTAAACGGATGAGCGACGACCGCTAGCCCACCTTGCGCATGCGCCAGCTCGATCGTCCGCTCGACACTCAGTCCCGGTGGGATACGTTTTTGCAGGAACAGCGCCAAGACGTGCCCCTCGCGTGTGCTGACCTCTTCGCCGACGATCACTTCGATGGGGTAATCGTCGCGCTCGGCCAGATCGCGCGCGCGCAAGGCGCCCTCGATGGTGTCGTGATCGGTGATGGCGATGACATCGAGCGGTGTGCGCCAGAGCGCGTAGGCCAGGGTCTCCTCGACGGTGGCGACGCCATCGCTGTAGCGCGTGTGCATGTGCACGTCGGCCAGGCCTGTGGCGCGCATGAAGCCATCGCCGCGCTCGTTGGGGCGCAGCGTGTCAGGCGTGATTTGGGCTCGGGCGGCGGCGTCCAGGATCGGGAAGCCTTGGGAAATCTGGGACTCGGAGTATTCGTGCGTGATGGGATTGCTCCTTATGCGTGAAGCATGCGTGAAGCCGCGCCGGGCGAACGCCTGGGGTCTTCATTATACAGGTTCGGCAGTGAGCCGTCAGCGCGCAAGACGCCAGTCCGCTCGCGCTTCAGGGTTGGGATGTCGGTTGATGGGCTCCTCTCCAGGGATAGCAGCGGTTAGCTGACGTCGCGATCTTCGCCTGATGGGTTGGTGGGCGCTCTCCAGATGGTGGAGAGCGCCGAGACCCACTGGCCTGGCTCCTCAGCGATGAGGCGCTCGATAGCGGGATAGACCCGTGCCCGCATGCGCGCGACCGCCGCCTCGCGGTCTCCGCCGCGCTCCGCCTGGGCGCTGGCTTCCGCCGCGCGCGCGGGCTCTACCCGCTCCGGCGTCAGCGGCTCGATCACGCCCGCGAAGCGGTTCAGGCCAGAGCGACGGGGCGCCAGGAGAAAGACTGGCGCGTCGCTGCGGGCCGCCAGCGCGAAAGGCGCCGTAGGCAGCCGCGCTGGCGCGCCGAAGAGCGGCCAGGGCGAGCTTGGCCCCATCACCCAGCGGTCCACCGCGAAGACGACGATGTCGCCGCGCCGCAGCGCCGCGATCAGCTCGCGCAGCGTCTCACGCTCATCTCCGGCGATCATGCGCGTCCCATGATGATTACGCATGACACTGACCAGATGATGCAGACGCTCCGGCTTGAGGCGCTCCGCTGGGATGATAGTGGGATGGCCCAGGTCACCTAGCATCCAGGCGGCGTACTCAAAGGGGCCATAGTGCGCGCCCAGCACGATCATGCCTTTGCCCAGCGCCAGCGCGCGAGTAAAGACATCCCAGCCCTGGATGTCCCAGCCGCGGGCCAGCTCCTCGGATGTGACGCGCCGCCCGCGGAAGAAATCCAGGTAGTTGAGCGCCAGCGCCACGAACGCCTGGCGCGCCGCGCGCCGCCGCTTCACGGGATCAGCCGCCAGCGCCGGGATGTGGCCCATGTTCCACTCGGCGCGCCGCCGCAATGGCCATACCAGCGCCCACGCCACCCAGCCGCCCGCGACCATCAGGGGGCGCGCCAGCCACAGCGGGACGAGCGGCGCGAGCGCTCCCGCCGCGCGGAACGCCCAGTACTTCCAGGAGAAGCCGTCGCTCTCAGCCGGCGAGACGGCGCCCGGCGCGCTGGCGCGCGGCGACGTGGCGGGCTGGTATGGGAGGCGCGTGGGCGGCGCGGAGGGCGCGGGCGTGGCCATGTGGGGGTCAGCCATGCTCCACCGCCTGCCGCGCGGGCTCAGGGATGGCCGCGCTTGCGGCCTGTGACTCCTCCGCTGGCCAGAAGGGGCGGAACATGTACCACTGGTCGGGGCGCTCGCGGATGACGCGCTCTAACTCAGAATAGATGCGCTGCGTCAGCGCGCTGATATCCGCCTCGCGGTCGCCGGTCGGCTCAGGGATGATCGGCTCACCGAGCACGCCATAGTACGTCTCGGAGAACTGCTCATCGTAATAGGCGAAGCCCGCCGCGACCACCGCGCCGGAGAGCTGGGCGAGCTGTGCCACGCCGCCCGGCACATAGCAGCGCGCGCCAAAGAACGTCACCGGCATCCCCTGGCCCGGCGGCAGCGGGCGATCCGCCAGGATCGCGACCGCCTGATTGTCCTTGAGCGCGCGCAGGATGGGGCGTGGCGACTTCTCGGCGCGGATGACCGTCAGGCCGAACTGGGCGCGTTGTCCCTGGATGAGCTCGTCCAGTCGCGGGTCGGTGAAGGTGTCGGCGATGACCGCCAGCGGGGTGCGCGCGGCGACCATCACGCCCGCGACATCGAACGCGCCGAAGTGCGCGGTGACGATGATCAGCCCCTTGCCGCGCGCCAGCGCCTCATCAATCCGCCCAAAGGCCCCCGGCTCGCCGGAGACGTCACGCATGCGCGCCAGCACTTCCGCGGAGGTGCTGTTGGGCAGATAGAAGAAGTCGGAGAGATAGCGGCCATAGTTGCGCCAGGAGTCCCGCGCGAGGCGGCGGGCGCGCGGATCGCTGGGCGTCGTGCCCAGAATCCGCGCCATATTGGCGATTGTGACTCGCCGCTTGGAGGCCCAGGCGTAGTAGACCAGGGTCGTCAGCGGCCCGGCGAGCGCCAGCCGCAGGCGGCGGGGAACCTTGCCCGCGAGCCAGCTTGCCGCCTGCGTCAACCAGAAGACCATCGCGCGCTCCTCGCGTGTGTCGCGTCTGTCGTGTGGGCCGCTCGCGCTCCATCCGGGGATGCGGCCCACGCGCCCACCCTCATCATACGCGTCTTTCTCCTCAGAGGGGCATTTCTGGCCCGGATGATTCAGAACGCGCGATGGCGAGCGTGGGGCGCGTGCGGCAGGCGTGCGACTACTCCGCCTCGGGCAGATCGCCCACGGCGGCGACTTCGGCGACGGCGTGGCCATTGGAGCTCGCGGGGGCCGCTGGCTTGGCGTCCAGCGAGTACTCGCGGATGAACTCCTCGACCATCATGCGCGCCTGCTCGTCGGTGTACTGGATGGCGGGCGACTTCATGAAGTAGGCGGAGGGACCCAGCAGCGCGCCGCTGATGCCATTGTTGCGGGCGAGCTTGGCGCAGCGCAGCGCGTCAATCACGACGCCAGCGGAGTTGGGCGAGTCCCACACTTCGAGCTTGAGCTCGACGTTCAGCGGCACATCGCCGAAGGTGCGGCCCTCCAGGCGGATGTAGGCCCACTTGCGGTCGGTCAGCCAGGCGACGTAGTCGCTGGGGCCGATGTGGACGTTGTCAGCGCCGATGTCGTAGTCCAGCTGACTGGTCACGGAGTTGGTCTTGGAGATCTTCTTGGACTCCAGCCGGTCGCGCTCGAGCATGTTGTAGAAGTCGGTATTGCCGCCGACGTTGAGCTGCATTGTGCGCTCCAGCCGGACGCCGCGCTCGCGGAAGAGGCGGGTGAGCGCGCGGTGGACGATGGTGGCGCCGACCTGGCTCTTGATGTCGTCACCGACGATGGGCTGCCCGGCCTCCTCGAAGCGCTTGCGCCAGTAGTCCTCGCGACCGATGAAGAC
>DASTKI010000167.1:0-36091 GCA_035716045.1 Ktedonobacterales bacterium | reverse complement strand
TCATTGTCGCGCTGCTGCTCGAGCAGCGCACGACGTACTACGACATGATCTTGCCCCGACTCAACGATGCGGGCATACGGATATTGGACTACGCGCAGCTCAATGAGGGGCAGCGTGAGGAAGCGGCGCGCTACTTTCACGATGATGTATTCCCCGTGCTCACGCCGCTGGGTGTGGATCGCAGCCATCCCTTTCCCCTGATCTCAAGTCGAAGCCTGAACCTGGCGGTGACGCTGCGCGACCCTATCGCGGGAGGGCTCTTCGCCCGGCTGAAAGTGCCGGATACACTGCGCCGGCTCGTGCCAGTGACCGCGAACGGGCGCGAGCGGCGGCGTAATGGCCAGAAGCGTGTGGCGTTCGTCTGGCTGGAGCAGGTCATCGCGGCGCATCTCGACCAACTCTTTCCCGGCATGGAGACGATTGGCGCATTCCCCTTTCGGGTCATGCGTGACGCCGATTTCGAGATACAGGCTGATGAAGCTGGTGATCTGCTCATGACGGTGGAGCAAGGGCTGCGACAACGCCGGTTCAGCTCAGTGGTCGCTCTGCTCGCGCAGAGCGATATGCCCGCCGCGGTGCGCGAGCTGCTGGTGAGCAATCTGGAGATGAATCCCGAGGACGTCTACGAGTTGCCCAGTCCGCTTGGTATGAGTGACCTGATGGAACTGACAGACCTGGACCGGCCCGACCTGAAGGACCGCCCAATCGTAGGGCGCACGCCAACTGAGCTCGGGCGCGCGTTCGATATCTTTTCCGCGATCCAGAAAGGCGACATGCTGCTGCACCACCCGTACGACTCATTCAATACGGTAGCCGAGTTTATTGAGGCGGCGGCGCGCGATCCGCAGGTCTTGGCGATCAAGCAGACGCTCTACCGGGTCGGGAGCGGATCGCCAGTCGTGAGCGCCCTGCAGGAGGCGAGCGTGCGTGGCAAGCAGGTTGCGGTGATGGTGGAGCTGAAGGCGCGCTTCGATGAGGAGAACAATATTGAGTGGGCCCGCATGCTGGAGCGCAGCGGCGTGCATGTCGTCTACGGGCAGGTGGAGCTCAAGACGCACGCCAAGGTCGCGCTGGTCGTGCGCCGCGAGGGAGGCCGGCTGCGCCGGTACGCGCATCTGGGCACCGGCAACTACAACGCTTCGACCGCGCGCGTCTACGAAGACTATGCGCTCCTGACCTGTCGGGAAGACATCGCAGAAGACGTCTCAGACCTGTTCAATTCGCTCACTGGCTTCGCGCGCGGCGTCACCTATCACAAGCTGCTCGTGGCGCCTGTTGGGCTGCGCGCCGGGCTGCTCCAGCGCATCGAGCGCGAGATCGAGCGCACACAGGCCGGGCTGCCGGGGCGGCTGATCTTCAAGATCAACGCGCTGATAGATCAGGAGTTCATTGAGGCGCTCTACCGAGCGTCGCAGGCGGGGGTGCAGATTGATTTGCTGGTGCGTGGCATGTGCTGCCTGCGCCCCGGCATACCGGGTGTTAGCGAGAACATACGCGTGACCAGTCTGGTAGGGCGATTCCTGGAGCATAGCCGGATCTACTATTTCGCCAACGGCGGCGTCGAGGGTGAAGATGAGGCGTTGCTGGGCAGCGCCGACCTGATGCCCCGCAATCTAGACCACCGGGTCGAAACGCTGTTTCCAGTGGAGGATCCAGCGCTGCGGGCTCAGTTGAGCCGGTTCACGCTGCCAGCTTATCTGCGCGATACCGCCAATGCGCGTCGTCTGCTGCCTGATGGAACGTACAAGCGGCTCAAGCCACCCAAGGGCGAGGAGTCTTTCGATGTGCAGCAGTGGTTTGCGCGCCAAACGCCAGAGGCGCCGGAGGTCGCGACGCTGAGCGCGATGCGCCCGGCGCTGCTTCCGCCACCGTGAGCCGTCCCGGGCCAGCGCGACCTGGAGCCATGCGGCGCGCTCCGTCCTCATTGACTCAGGCGCTTGGCGCCCGCTCACTAGCGAAGAACGCCAGCGCCGCTGCGTTGAACGCCTTCGGGCGATCGTACATCACGACGTGTCCCACCCCACTGAGCGTCACCAGCTCAGCGTGAGGAAGCGCCTCGCGCATCAGCGGACCGAGTGATGGCGGCACGAGCGTATCTTGCGCCCCCCAGATGAGCAGCGTCGGCGCGCTCACGCGTGTCAGGTCGGCTCGCCCATCCGCTCTCAGCAAATCGCGCGAGAAGTGGAGCAAGGCGCCGGGGCCGGCGCGGAGCGCGTCGTAGGCGAGGATCGGCAGGAAGGAGAGTGAAGTCGAGGGCAGCGCAGCCGCCAGCGGAAGCAGAAGAGAATGCAGCCTCGTGTGCCCCAGTGGCGATGTCGCCGGGGCCACCAGGACGAGTTGCTCGAAAGCGGCAGGCCGTTGAACGGCGGCCTGGATCGCGAGCGCGCCCCCCATCGAGTGTCCTACAAGGCGTATGCGCTTCAGGTGGACAGCGTCCATCCATGCGAGCAGCCATGAGGCCAGCTCTGCAAACCTCAATCGCTGCGGAAACTGGCGCAGGGCGCCGAACCCTGGCAGGTCCACGAGGTAAACCGTGTAGTACCTGGCGAGGGCCGGAATGTTGCGGACCCACCAACGAGAGGAGCCAGAAAGCCCATGGACGAGCGCAACCGGCTCACCCTGTCCTGTGACCTGATATCTGACATCGGCTCCGGCCACCGATGCGACACGCCGTGTAAGTTGTGCAATATGAACGGCATGCTCTGGATTCCGCCTGCTCTCACGGCGCTGCGCTATTTGATCAGCGCGATGACGCCAGTGTAAAGCGCTTGTCAACATTCCATCCACGGGCACGCTCGCGTCTCTCCGACCAAAACCATCTCGCGCCGTTTCCAGTCACTATTTCTTCTAACGCAGATCATAGGCCATGGGGGTGCGCCTTCCCCAACTTCCCACCGGATGGGCGCTATCCGTGGTCAGGAGATGCAGCGAACAATGCGCCGCCAATACCGGAGGCAGTGCGGATCAAGCGCACTCTCCCTCGGGAGTGGCGGGCCGCGGACAGAGCGGAGTGACTTGACAGACGCGGCTCATGCTGGCTACGATACGGCTGAAGCGACGTGCTGCAGGTGGCGGATGACCAGCTACAGCGCGCGAACAGTCGAGCATGCCATCGAGCATGTATAGAGCTATAAGGCGCTACGCGAGACACGCCAGCCAGCCGGAGCCCACAGAAAGCCGCGGGATGATGCGACGCGGCGCCCGGTGGCGGGTATCCCCTCGCCTGCCTCTCATTCAACCGCTGGGGGCCGCTCCAGCGCCAAGGTGAGACGTGATCTCCGGCGTTAACGGGGCTAATGAGGTCGCCGCCCAGCCTGAAATGCCCGGTGCGCGGTGACGAACAAAGGTGGCGCCACGAGGCCTACGCCGCTCGTCCTTTGCGATGGGCGGCGTAGGCTGTTTTGTGTGCTCTCACGATTGCGCGACTGCGCGCGGAGAGCGTGTGAGCTGGGCCGAGGCGCCACCGGGTTGCGGCGCTTCCAGGCCCTGAGGCACGGAGGAATAGTCGCATGCTGGATTTGGCGTTCATTCGTGAGCATCCTGATCTGGTGAAGGATGTGGCCCGACGCCGCAAGACGGCAGTGGACGTGGGCGAGCTGCTGGCGGTTGATACTGAGCTGCGCGCCGTGCGCCGCCAGGCGGAGGAGCTACGGGCCGAGCAGAACCGGCTCTCGAAGGCGATCCGCGAGGCGGGGCCAGATAAAGAGGCGCGCGAGGCGGCGATCGCGCGGGGGCGCGAGGTGGCGACGGAGCTCAAAGGGCTGGAGCCGCGCGAGCGCGACCTGGAGGCGCAGCTGAAGGAGCTCTTGCTGCTCACGCCCAATATTCCCGACGCTAGCGTGCCGGAGGGTGAGAGCGAAGAGGATAACGTCGAAATCAAGCGTGTCGGAGCGCCGCGCCAGTTTGACTTCGAGCCGCTGGACCATGTGGCGCTGCTGACCGGGCTGGGCATGCTCGATCTGGAGCGCGCGGCGAAGATCGCGGGGTCGCGGAGCTACATTCTCAAGGGCGAGGCGGTCTTCCTGGAGCTTGCGCTAATGCAGTTTGCCCTGCATCATGTGGCGCGCAAGGGCTTCCTGCCGCTCGACGTGCCGGCGATGGCGCGCGAGTATTGCTTCATCGGCAACAGTCAGTTCCCGCGCGGGCGCGAGCAGACCTACGCGCTGCCTGACGACGAGCTGTATCTAGTCGGCACGGCGGAGGTCTCGATCACGGGCATGCACAGTGGCGAGATCCTGCGCGAGGCCGACCTGCCGATCAAGTACGTCGGCTACTCGCCCTGCTACCGGCGCGAGGCGGGCACGTATGGCAAGGATACGCGTGGCATCATGCGCGTGCATCAGTTCTACAAGGTGGAGCAGTACGTCATCTGCCGCGCCGATCACCAGGAGTCGGTGCGCTGGCATGAGGAGCTGCTGGCGGTCGCGGAGGAGCTGACGCGGGCGCTGGAGCTTCCCTACCGTGTGCTAAACCTGTGCGTGGCGGATCTGGGCGACGCGAAGGTGAAGGGATACGATATCGAATGTTGGGTGCCCTCAGAGGGTCGCTACCGTGAGACGCACTCGGATTCGTACTTCCACGACTATCAGGCGCGGCGGGCGGATATCCGTTATCGCGGCGAAGATGGCGTCGTACGTTACGCGCATACGCTCAACAACACCGCGCTGGCCTCGACGCGGACGATCATCGCGCTCGCGGAGAATCACCAGCAACGCGATGGGACGATTCGCATCCCGGAAGCTCTGCGCCCGTGGCTGGGCGGCAAAGAGTTCCTCGGCAAACCCTGGCGGTAGGTTGCGCCCACATGGCGCGCAGCCCCTGCGAGAGGAACAGACCATCTCGCAGGGGCTGCGCTGTGTGCTCTCAGGCGGTTATGCGTTAGTGCGTGTCATACCAGTACAGATTGTACCGCTGCATGATCGCGAGGATGGACGAGCCGGGAGTGTTCCGGTTCGTGTAGTGTCCCCAGTCCCATGGCGAACGACCGAGGGCGCGCGCCGCGGCGTCAGCTCCGCCTGTGCGAGCCGCAGGCGCCACGGACGTATAGTAGCGTAGGTGGGCGACGTGCACGTACTGGGTGACGCCCTGGGCAGGCGTGTAGGCGTAGGCGAACGCGGCCGGCGATCCTGGAGCGCTTGTGCCACCAATCATCGGCTGGCCAGGCATGGCCCCACAGTTGCCCCAGTTATAGCCAGTGAAGGTCTTGACGCGCCAGCCAGTCTCGAGACCCCACTGCGCCAGGATCATGCTGACTGGCCATCCAGTCTGCTTGCTGGCCTGCTTGGCGTACGGCAGCGTGAAATTGATGAACGCTTTCACATTGCCGGGAGCGCTCGTCGCAGGCGGCCGTGTGGTGGTCGGCTTGAAGGTGGTCGAGGACTTGGCGATCGGAGTCATGGGTATACACAGCCGCTGGTCCACATAGATGAGGTCCACATTCTGGATGTGGTTGGCGGCGGCGATTCCATTGATCGTCTTACCAGTCTGCTGGCTAATCTTCCAGAGGGTGTCGCCACGGCGTACGGTGTACCACTGGCATCCGGCCTCGGCGCTGACGGTGATGATCTGCGGCGCGAAGCCAATGAGCATCGCCAGGACAATCCCAAGGTTCGCGAGGACCCACATCGGTGGTAGTTTCAGGCGGCGGCCACGCGCCTCCTCAGCGGCTACAGCGGTTGCGCTGGGCGCCTCCGTCTCCTCGTGGCGGTTCCAGGGCAGGCGAGGCAGGCGGACCTCGGGGCGGGCTTTCGCGACGTGGCCAACGCGCTCGGTGACGCGGGCCAAGCGGCTCTGATGGCGCGCGGGGTGGCCTTGTGGCGCGCGCCGTGTGGCCAGGTCTGGCCGGGTAGTGGTGAAGAATTCCCGGAACTCATTCAGTTCCTGCTCATCGTCGTTGCTCTCGTCGCTATAGCGCTCATCGCCGTAGCGATCATTACGATGATCGCTACGGCGATCGTTGTAGCGGTCATCGTAGCGGCGGCGCGTGCGTGGCTCATAGGCGTCGAGCGTCGGCAGTCGCTCGTAATCGCGCCTGAGCGTGGCGACATGGGGTGAACCCGCCTCGTCGCGGTCAGAGTTCGATCGGTCCCAATATGATTTCCCCAGACCCATCGCATCCTCTCTCTGTTTGACTGGCGCGGCTCGTCCGGAGCGCGCCAGTGCGCCCGAGAGGGCACGGGGCTGACTTTATCAGGGTGAGACGTGTCACACAAGAGTTTGGACCGCTGGGTGGGACCATGGTACAGAGGAGCGGTGAGCGCTGGATTGGGCGGAGGCGCATCCTTCAGGTGAGCAGGATGCCTGTTACGATGCCGATGAGCGCGCCCGCGAAAACCTGGATTGGTGTGTGGCCGATCAGTTCGCGCAGGCGCTCCTCCCGCAGGCCGCGCTCGTGGAACAGATCGTCAAGCATCTTGTTGAGGATGCGCGCCTGCCGGCTGGCAGCCAGCCTGACACCGGCGGCGTCATACATCACCACGCCGGCAAACACAGCAGCCAGTGCGAAAAGTGACGAGTTGAGGCCGTTGACGCGCGCGACCGCGGTGGCAAGGCCGGTGACCAGGGCGGAGTGGGAGCTAGGCATGCCGCCTGACGCCACAAGATGGCCGAGGTTGAACTTGCGCTCTTTCCTCAATGTGATCACAGTTTTGATGAGTTGGGCTATGAGCCAGCCCGCCAGCGCCGCCCACAACTCACGATTGGCGCCTAATGCCGCCAGTTGCGCACCCATAGCCTATTACTTACCTGTGTGATGCCCGCCGTTGAACTTCGGACACGGCAGCGGAGTTTCAGACGCCATCAATCTCGATGGATTCAAGGATAAACGCAGCATCGCCGTTCGCACCGCTCTCTGATGGGTTCGCGGCGGCGCGCAGGCGGCTGACGCGCAGCGCAGCGTCGTCGAGACGGCGCTGGCAGGCTTGCGCCAGCCGCATGCCACGCTCGTAGAGGGTCAGCGCCTCATCAAGTGGAAGCTTGCCCTCTTCGAGCGTGGCGACGATGGCGTCGAGTTCGTCGAGTTGCTCCTCGAATGGGCGCTCGTCGGGCGCTTCCGATGAAGCTGACGATTCCGATGAGTCATGCTTGCCGCGCCGCTTGCCCGCATTGCCTGACTGACTCACGATGCCTCTCGCTTTCCTTCTCGTTGACTTGTGCGCACGGATTGGGGCGCAGGGGGAGCGCCGTCCGCTGGCGCGATGTCTGCCACCTCGGGCAGGCGTGGCCCAGCTATTGCGGCGAGGCGACCGTCGGCGAGGTGGATGTTTAGTCCGTCGCCTGGGGCGACCTGCGCGACACTGGTGATTAAGGCGCCGTCCGCTTCGCGCCGCACAATGGCATAGCCGCGCGCGATTGTCTGTAGTGGGCTGAGGGCGTGCAGCCGCAGCGCGCTGGCCCGAAGAGACACGGTCCGCAGGGCAAGCAAGTGATTGGCGCGCAGCGCGAGCGCTTCGGTAGCCTCGTCTACACGCTGACGCGCCACTTCGATGGCGCGTACAGGGCTGGCGCGGTCGAGCCGCCGCTGGGCGGCGGCGAGACTGTCCGCCAGCACCATGATATGCGAGGCAATCGCATCCTCGATGCGTATGGACGCGGCCTCGAGGGCCGAGCGCCAGTGGGCGGCGTCAGGGACGGTGGCGATGGCCGCGGCGGTTGGCGTCGAGGCGCGGACGTCCGCGACGAGGTCCGCAATCGTGAAATCTGTCTCGTGGCCCACGCCGGTCACGACAGGCGCGCGCGAGCGGGCGATGGCGCGCGCCACTGGCTCCTCATTGAAAGCCCAGAGTTCCTCGATGGAGCCGCCGCCACGCGCGACGATGATCACATCAGCCTGGCCGTGCGCGTTGAGCAGATCAAGCGCGGCGGCGATCTGGTCAGCGGCGTCGTTGCCTTGCACTAGCGTTGGGGCGACGATAACCTCTACGAGTGGGCAGCGCAGCCGCAGCGTGCGCAGGATGTCGCTCAGGGCAGCGGCATGGAGCGATGTTACGACGCCGACGGCGCGCACGCGCTCTGGCAATGGGCGCTTACGCTCTTGCGCGAACAGCCCTTCCGCTTCCAGACGGGCCTTGAGCGCCTCGAAGCGCAGCCTGAGCACCCCTTCACCCGCGTCGCGCACATCGTCCACGTAGAACTGAATGTCGCCGCGCTGCTCCCACAGGTCCATGCGCCCGTGGATGAAGGCCGCCATGCCATCGCGCAATGGCGGCACGTGATATCCGGAGAAGAGCACGCAGCGTATCGCGGCGTAGCTATCTTTCAGCGTGAAGTAGCGGTGCCCTGACGCCGCCTGCTTGTAGCCACTGATCTCGCCCTGAACCCAGACATCCTGGAGGGTATAGTCCTCGGCGAGCAGGCCTTTGATGTAGCGGACGAGCCAGCCGACCTCGACAATGCGCATGGGGGTCATCCCGCGCCTAACCCTGTGGCTCGATGGCGAGCAAGGGCTGGCCATACTCGACGGGCTGGCCGTCGGCGGCGTAGATCGTCAGCAAGCGCCCGGCTGCGGGCGCTTCGACCTCATTGAAGACGTTGAGCGCCTCCACCGCGCAGACGACCTGGCCCTCGCGGACGATGTCGCCCACCCCACAGAGCGGGCGCGCGCCAGGCTTCATACCAGCGCGAAACAGACCGACCAGCGGTGAGGTGACCTCGACTGTCGTGGACGGTGGATTCTCCGCCACTCCGTCCGCAATGAGGTATTCAAGCGTGTCGTCTTCTACGCCGGGAGGCGCAGCCGCGGCGAGCGGGGCGGGCTTGCGCAGGGAGAGCCGCAGACCAGAGGACGCCTCCTCGATACCGATCTCCTCGATCTCGCTGCCATTCATCAAGGTGATGAGTTGGCGCAACTCCGCCACACTCAATGAGACGTGTGGGGCGCCAGGTGTCGCCTCGCTGGGTCGCTCGGTTTTCTCACGCGCCATGCTGGCCCTCCTCATTGGGGAGCTGTTAATGCAGCCTACGCGGTCTATACGCGCTCGACGTAGGTCCCGGTATCGGTCTTGACGCGGATGCGATCGCCGATGGCGATGAAGAGCGGGACCTGAACGGTGACACCATTCTCCAGGGTCGCGGGCTTGGTACCGCCGGTGGCAGTGTCGCCCTTGAAGCCTGGCTCAGTGTACGTGACCTCGAGATCAACCGACGTCGGGAGCTCAACACTGAGCGGCTCATCTTTGTAACTGATGACTTCCAACTGCATACCATCCTGCAGGTAGAAGCGAGAACCGCCCAGAAGCTCGGCGCTGATAGGGAATGTCTCGAACGTCTCGTTGTCCATGAAGTAGTAGGTATCACCGTCATTGTAGGAATACTGCACGGGACGGTGATCGAGGAAAGCGCGGGGGAAGCGCTCACCAGCGTCCACCGTTCGCTCGACGTTGGCGCCTGTGCGCAGGTTGCGCAACTTCATGCGGACAATCGCGCCTCCGCGTCCCATCTTGATGTGCTGCCAGTCCACGATCTGAAAGAGCTGGCCTTCCAACTCGATGGAGATGCCCTTCTTGAGGTCACCTGTAGATATCATGCGTGTGCGATCCTCTCAGGCGCCCGCCTTCAGTCGGGGGCGCGTATGGCGTCTGGGCGACCCTCCAGCCAGCAGGCGAAGGTGGCCCAGCGCCGCATGATAGTACTCGTTCCTGATAGTGTGAGGGCGGTCGCGCTTCGCGGGAGACGCGCGCCCACCACTCGTTCGGCGCCAGTGTTCTCCTCGTCTTCGCCTGTGGCGCGATGGGGAGCGCTGGACACTCAACCTATCATATCACTACCTATGCGGTTGTGCGCTCTCTGCTGGCCGCCCCGTTCCCCTCGATGCGCTGCCTTCCTGTTTTTGTCGCGCTGTGGCGCGTATGCGCTCTCCAGCGCTCCAGTTGAATGGGATGCGAACTAGGGGGTAAGCCTCGCCAGCGTGTTGAGGCAAGGCGGCATCAACACGCTGCCGCACGGCGGGCTCGCCTGGCGCGATATCCGCATGGGGCAAATGACATGCCTTCGCCAAGGAGTCAGGATCTCATCGAGTCTATGACCTCATCAGCCACTAGGCGGAATAAGCCTGCGCTGCCTGTCCTTCAGTCATGGTTGGGCGCGATCGCTCATGGCGACGCCATATCGCGTACTGTTTCAGTGGGTGCGACCAATGTGCAAACGAACATGCTGCGCCGCGCGCCGTCGCTCAGTAGAGATCGGCGCGAACGTCGGCTGCGCTCAGGGCGCATGGTGAAGCCGCTCTAGGAGCGCCAGCAATTGGCGGCTGGTCGCCGCCGTCGCCACTCACACCGACTTGCACACCACGTGACGGCGATGATTCGCACCTACAGCGACAGACCGAGCAATGCTACTAAGCTGCGTGTGGTGGGTGTTTGAGATGGGAGGCGTTGGGGCACGGCACGCATCAGCCTATATCGAGGAGGGCGGCGTGAGCGCCGACGAGGCGTAGGGCGCATCATCAAGCGACACCTGATCACATCACCCAATCAATCACATCACCCAATCACATGATGTGGTCTGAGGCTGTCACTGGCTGGCTCAAGGATCGCTGCGTGCGGCGAGCAATGCTTCCAGCGCAAGTACATAGCCGTGCCAGCCGAGGCCAGTGATCTGCCCGCGGCAGATCGGGGCCAGCAGCGAAGTATGACGAAATGGCTCGCGCGCATAAATGTTGGAGAGGTGGACCTCGATGGTGGGGAGGCCAGTTCCGGCGACCGCGTCCCGCAGGCTGACGCTGCTGTGCGTCAGGCCGCCGGGATTGATGATGAGGCCGTGCGCATCGGGCGCCTCAGCTTGCAGAAAGTCTATCAACGCGCCCTCATGATTCGACTGAAAGCAGCGCGTTTCCGCCCCGAGCTCGGCGGCGCGGGCCGTCACTCGCTGGTTGATCTCGTCCAAGGTCGTGCCGCCGTAAATATGCGGCTCGCGCTTGCCGAGCGTGTTGAGATTAGGGCCGCTCACGACCAGAATGCGCGCGAGCGGGGCGCTGCTTTGCTCAGGCATAGGGATATCACCTTCTTTTGGGCTATTATCTGTGGCCCATCGGTAGCGGTTGGTCTGGGGCGTCGCTAGCGCCGAGCTCGGTGAGCGTGGCGAGGAGGGCATCTTCTGGCGCGGGGCCGAAGAGCGCGGCGGAGCCGAGCGCGGTCAGGAGGATCCAGCGAACTTGCCCGCCGCGCGCTTTCTTGTCCCAGAGCGTAGCGCGGAGCAGTGCGGGCGCGCTGAGGCCATCCAGCCGCGTGGGCAGGCCGAAGCGGGTGAGCAAGGCTTCAAGACGTTCCGACACGTTGGACGGTGTAGCGCCAAGGCGAGCGCCCAGCCGCGCGGCGAACACCATCCCCGCGCTGACCGCCTCGCCATGCAGCCATGCGCTATAGCCGGTCACCGTCTCGATGGCATGGGCAAGGGTGTGGCCGAAGTTGAGCAGCGTCCGCTGGCCGTCCTCGCGCTCACGCTCGTCGCCGCCAGTGATGGCGGCCTTGATGGCCACCGAGCGCGCGATGGCGGCGGTGGTCTCGGCGGGGCGCACGGCGAGCAACGCTTCGGCGTCGCGCTCGATGGCCGTATAGTAGTCCGCATCGAGCGCCGCTCCGTGCTTGATGACCTCCGCCCAGCCTTCGATGCGTTGGCGCTCTGGCAGCGTGAGCAGAGTCGCGGCGTCCGCGATGACGAGGCGCGGCTGGTAGAATGCGCCGATGAGGTTCTTGCCGCGTGCATGATCTATCGCCACTTTGCCGCCTATCGAGGCGTCTACCTGGGCGAGCAGCGAGGTGGGAAGCTGGATGAGTGGCACGCCACGCAGCCAGGTGGCGGCAGCGAATCCCGCCAGATCGCCCACGACGCCGCCGCCAAGCGCGACCAGCGCCTCGCCGCGCTCGGCGCGCCGCTCCGCCAGCCAGTCATGGATGGCGTCGAGCGACGCGCGAGACTTGCTGACCTCACCAGCCGGGATGATGAATGTCGCGGGGTCGAAGCCTGCCTGGCGGAGCCGTCGGGTGAGAGGCTCTGCGTAGAGCGCGCCCACGGTGGAGTCGGTGACGATGCTGAGGCGTGGTGGCAGCCTGAGCGCGGCGAGCTGGTCGGAGAGGCTGGCCAGCGCGCCCCAGCCAGCGATCGCGTCATATCCCGCGCCCGCCGCGACATGGCAGATTTGCGTCTTAGCGCCATCAGGTGGCAGACGCCCAGCGACGATGAGACCGGCCAGCGCGCGCGCCGCTAGCTGTTTGGGAGTGACGCTATCCGCTTGTATGACATCATCCGCGAGCGCGTAGAATGGCGCACGGCGCTCGTAGAGCGCGCGCAGGCGCGCAAGCGCATCGTCCCTCGCGAGCATCGGTCGCAGTTCCCCAATGGGGACGCCGAGAGCATCCGCCTGCGCCTGGACGCGGCCGAGCGCGGTTTCTGGCGGCGCGTCCAGCGCGACAACCCAGGCGAGCGCCTCAGCGGCCAGGGCGCGATTTTCCGGGCGCTCGACAATCCCCGCGCCTGTGGCGATGACCGCGCGCTCTGCGCGCAAGGCGAGGCGCAGCGCCGCCGTCTCGCGGGCGCGCCAACCCTTTTCGCCTTCCTCGGCGAAGATGGCGGCGACGCTCTTCCCGGTGGCTCTGATGATGGCGTCGTCCAGGTCCACAAATGACCAGCCGAGGGCGCGCGCGAGCGCTGCCCCAACGGTTGTCTTGCCCACGCCAGTGGGGCCCGTGATGACGATGCGTGCGACAGATGGAGCGTTGACGTCTTCCATAGCGGGCATTGTAGCACGGTGCGAAGTCCCTGCCCGGCTGTATGGCGCTGCGCGCCGGGGTAGGGTATGCTAGAAGATGGCGCGTTGACGCCTACCCGCGAATGTGGCGCGGCGAGGTGAAACAAGAACGAGGCGAGCGTGGCGGACGAACACCTTCGATCAACTTCCCCAGGAGATGGCGAGAGCGCCGCAGCGCATGCGCGCGCCAGAGAAGACCCGCGATACGAGGGAGCGACGCCGCCCGGATATGACTGGCCTACGCATGGAGGGTATCTGGGTTGTCTCTTGGCGGTCATGTTCGCGTGTCTACTCGCCCCGCTAGGCTATATTGTGGTGGGGTTCCTGGGAGCGTTTCTGGCGCAGCCACTCGGGACGCTTGGCGTGGGAATCGCGGTGGCGGTGACGGTGATCGGATATGTGGCGCTCTTCGTCTTGCTGGCGCGCCTTGGCTGGAGAATGGGGAAGCGGTTCCTGCGGGAGTATCCACAGCCCGTGCGCCCGGTATGGGGTGAGGATGACGACGATGTGGTGATAGTAGACGCTGATCCGCCGCGCGTCGTGGACGCCGACTCGTCGCCAGGCGACGATGGCGCCACGGGAGACGAGAGCGAGGCGGCAGCGCGCTGACCACCGTTCCAGACGTGGCCGAGCGCCTTTATGGGAGCGCGCTAAGGGGGTTGTGGTGACTGGATGAGGCTCCGGCGCGTCTAACGAGCGGACGCCGCAGACCACCGCAAAACCTGATCGGGCGCTTTCCCCTGTTAGCAGCCACATCCAGCCAAAGACACGCGACTATGCGCGCCACGACCGCGCTTGCCTCCCGCGGGCCGCCGGTAGATGTGGAGCGGTATTGATGAGAGGATGAGAGGATCGCGCGACATGCCCTTACAGGACACCCCCACGCAGCCCACTCCGCGCCCAGCGCGCAAAGCCCCAGCCGCGCGTCCTCGCGCCGCCTCGGCGCATCCCGCTGAGCCCACTCCACGCGCGCCACGCCGTCGCGCGCCAAAGGCGCCGCCAGGCACGATGGCGCTGCCGACAGTGGCGTCGCATGGCATCTCGCCGGAGAATACGGTCTTCGTGTCACTCTGCTTCGAGGGGCCGGATGTGTACTCGACCGCCGGGGGGCTGGGCACCCGCGTGACAGAGCTTACCGAGTCGCTGGCGACGCTGGGCTATCAGACGCACCTGATCTTCGTTGGCGATCCTAACAAGCCAGCAGTGGAGGAGCGGGTTGAGGGCCGGCTGCGCATCGAGCGCTGGTGCCAGTGGATCAGCAAATATCATCCTAACGGCGTCTACGACGGCGAAGAGGGGAAGCTGAACGACTACAACGATTCGGTACCGCCGCATGTCTGCAACAACATCGCCCTGCCAGCTATCGCGCAAGGCAAGATCGTAGTGGTGATCGGTGAAGACTGGCATACCGCCGAGGCCGTCAGTCGGGTCTCCGAACTGCTGCACGTGGCCAACCTGCGACACCGGGCGCTCATCATGTGGAACTGCAATAGTCTGATGTCGCTCCATCGCATCAATTGGGGACGGCTGGCGTACAGCGCGACGATCACGACCGTCAGCCGCTACATGAAGCACCGACTGTGGCAGTACAATGTCAACCCACTCGTCATTCCAAACGGCATCCCACGGCGCTTTCTAGATTCGGTGGATAGCGAGGCGGTCGAGCGGTTGCGCGAGGTCATGCGTCGAGGCAGCCCTGACCGGCAGTTCCTGTTCAAGATTGGGCGGTTCGATCCCGACAAGCGCTGGCTGATGGCGGTCGAGGCCGTTTCGCGGATGAAATACAGCGGTGTCCCGGTGGCCATGGTCATCAGAGGCGGCATCGAGCCGCATGGCGCCGAGGTGCTGGGTCGGGCTCGCCTGCTGGGGCTGCGCGTGGTGGATGTCGGAGCGCGGCGCCCAACAATCGAGCAATGCATTCAGCTCCTGCAGGACGCGGGCGACGCTGACATCTACAATTTGCGCTTCTTCGTTCCAGAGGAGTTCGTGCGCATCTGCTACGCCGCCGCCGATGCGACGCTGGCCAACAGCGGACATGAGCCGTTCGGTCTGGTGGGCCTGGAGGTCATGGCGGCGCGTGGCATCGCGTTTACCGGCTCGACCGGCGAGGATTATGCGGTTTCGTTCGAGAATGCCGTCGCGCTGGAGACCGATGACCCAGAAGAGATCGTAGGCTACCTAGCCCACATACGCCGTCATCCAGCGGAGCGCGAGAAGATCAGGACGGGAGCGTACCGCACAGCGGCGGAGTTCGTTTGGGAAGAAACGATTGACAATCTGATCGGCAAGCTGGGCTATATGGCGCGCAAGCAGAGTCTGGCGCTGGACTGATCAGACCCAGAACCCGCGAAGCGAGGGAGCGAGCATTATGAGCGAGCATGCGGGTGAAGCGTTTATTGGAGGACGTGACGAGGGCTGGATCGAGGCGATCATCGAGATACCGCGCGGCAGCCGGAATAAGTACGAATTCGATCATGAGCGTGGCATCTTCCGGCTGGACCGCGTGCTCTACTCGTCCGTCCACTACCCAACGGATTACGGGTTCATCCCTGGTACACTCTCCCTGGACGGCGATCCGCTGGACGCCCTGGTAATCGTGGACGAGCCGACGTTTCCCGGCTGCCATGTGCGGGCGCGGCCTGTTGGCACCCTCATTATGGTGGATGAGAAGGGCGAGGACGAGAAGATCCTGGCTGTGCCGCATGATGATCCACGCTTCGCGCAGACGTGGCGGCTGCACGATCTGGCGACGCACTGGCAGCTCGAGATCGCGGCGTTCTTCCGCACCTACAAAGAGCTTCAGGGCGTCCAGACTGAGGTGCGCGACTGGCATGACGTCGAGGAGGCGTGGCGCATCATCGAGGAAGCGCGAGCCAGGGCGCTAGCGCGACCCTGATCGCAAGTACCTGTTCCGCGGTATGCGAAAGGCCACATGCGCATGGCTGATCAGTCCCCTGGCATGACAGCGATGACAGCGGATGAGGCGATGGCGCTAGTCATCCGGGAGGACGCCATCGGGCAGCTCCGGCGGCGCGAGGGGGCGATGGCGCGGCTTGGCAGCGAAAGCGGCGCGCTGAAGCTCGACTGGGTAGAGATGGTTTCCTGGCTGCTGGCGCATCCGGAGACGCTTGAGAGTGTTGAGTGCGAGGCGGCGGCGATGATCGCGCGAGGCGTGCGGCGCCTCATCTGGGCGGGCATGGGCGGCTCGGTGTTGAGCGTGCGCGCCATGCGCGCGCTGGAGTTTGGCGGCGGGCTGGTTCCCGTTGACGTGCTCGACAGCACCGACCCCGCCGCTCTCAACGCCGTCACCGATGACCTAACGGATATCGAAGACACGGTGATGATCGCCGTCGCGCTGGGGATGACTTCTGAGGAGCCCATCAGCCACCTGGACTGGTTCGCGGGCGCGCTGCGCAGCGCTGGAATGGATTCCAGACGTCACCAGATAGTGATGGCGCTGCCGGGCTCTTATCTGGACCGCTATGCGCGCGATAATGGTCTGCCCAGATGGTCGCTCCAGCTCGATGGCGGGTCAGGAACCGGCGGTAGGATGAGCGCGCCGGGGACACGAGTGTTTCTGACTCCGGCGGCGCTGTATCTCGCTGGACAAGGTCATAAGCCCGGCGCGCTGGGCGCCTTGCTGCGCAGAGCATGGGAGGCGTACGACCTGGACGGGGCGCAGGCGGACCCGGCGAGCAGCCAATGGGCGCGGCTGGCCACCATGCTGGCAGAGCGGGCGCAGGATGGCGCTGTGCGGCTCAGCATGGAGACGCCGCCAGGATGGGAGACACTGCGCGACTGGGCCGAGCAGTTGATGGAGGAGAGCCTGGGCAAGGGCGGCAAGGGTGCGATCGTCTTTGCGCCTGAGGCGCTCCCAGTGGATGCGCCCGCGTCGCTGCGATTGCGCATTACCGGCGACGTGACCCAGGGTGAGGCGACTGGCGGCGACGAGTTTACCATCGTCGAGCCGCTGATCGCTTCGCAGGACGCCACGCAGCGGCTGTCCGGAGTGGCCGCGCTGTATCTGGGTCTCCAGTTGACAATGGCGCTGTATGGCTATCTGTGGGACATTCCCTTCGCTAGTCAGCCCGCTGTCGAGGCGTACAAGGCGGGAGCGCGGGCGCTGCGCGACTCCGCGGTCGCCGACCTGGCGCGCTCCATGTTCGACGCTGCGCTGTTGCATGAGGGACGGCTGGCGCTGATAGGGCCCGATGGCCATGCGCTATGGGATGGCGAGGCCATGCCCGCGAGCGCGCTGGCGCGCTGGCTGCGCGGATGGCGAGAGAGGCAGGCGCTGGCATATCTGGATGTGACAATCAACGGTGAGACGGATGCGCAGGCGCTGGCGGCGCTCGAAGCGAGCGTGCGTGAGCTGGCGATAGAGCGGCTGGATATGCCATATAAGCTCCGGCGCGCGCCCGCGGCCTATCATTCGACTGAGCAGAGCGAGATGGATGGTCCGTTCGGCGTGATCAGCCTGCGCGTCCTGCCACTGCGGCATGCCGCCCCGCGCATTGGCGCATATACGGCGCGCTTCCTGGAGGCGCAGGCGCTGGCGACGTGGCAGGCGATGAATGGGCAGGGCCGGCCATGCGCCCTGGCAATGTATGATGGGGACACGGCGGAGATGCTGGTGGCGCTGCGGGCTTTGCTCGACGAGGTCGCAGGCGATCTGCGCGCCCGTAGGTGAGCGGATCCGAGGAGTAGCTGACGATGGCTGACAGCGACAGCGTGCACAGCCTGTTCGACATCCGCGGCAAGGTAGCGGTGGTTGTCGGCGGCAGCGGCGCGCTGGGCGGCGCCATCGCCCGGGGTCTGGGACAGGCTGGCGCACGTGTCGCGATCATGGGACGGCGGAGCGACGCTTGCGAGCGGGTCGCGGCGGAGTTGGGCGCCCTGGGAGCGGAGGCAATCGCCATGCCCTGCGATGCGCTTGACCGCGATGCGCTAACGAGGGCGGCGGTGGACATCGAAGCGCGGCTGGGGCAGGTGGACATTCTGGTGAACGCCGCCGGAGGGAATGATCCGCGCGCAACCACCACACCCGGCCAGCCCTTCTTTGAACTCGATCCGGCGGCGATCGAGGCGGTATTTGCCAACAACATGCGGAGTGTGACGCTGCCGTGCCAGGTCTTTGGGCGTGGGATGGCGCGGCGCGGCTCTGGCGCGATCCTGAATATCGCCTCCATGAGCGCCCTGCGCCCGCTGACCCAGGTCGGCGCGTATGGCGCGGCCAAGGCGGCGGTCGTGAATTTCACCCAGTGGCTGGCGACCTATATGGCGCAGCAGTATGGTCCCGGAATTCGGGTGAACGCCCTTGCGCCAGGCTTCTTCCTGACAGAGCAGAATCGCTTTCTGCTGTTCGACGCCGGGACGAAGCGCTGGACGAGCCGTGGCCAGACGATTGTGGCGCATACGCCGATGGGGCGACTGGGCGAGCCAGATGACCTGATTGGCGCGGCGCTCTGGTTGGTGAGTCCAGCGGCGGCGTTTGTAACGGGGATCGTCGTTCCGGTTGACGGTGGGTTCTCGGCGTACAGCGGCGTCTGATGCAGGAATTGGAGCGGGAATTGGTACAGGAATTTGGAACAGGAGCGAGCCGATGCGCGCATGTGCGAGCGATGATGCTGGACTCAGCGAGCCGCAAGTGGCGGAGGCGCTGGCGAAAACCTTCGAGGCGCTGCCGCTGGAGGGCAAGCGCGTGCTGGTCATCATCCCTGATGGCACGCGCACGGCGCCTATCTCGCTGCTCTTCCGCCTACTCGGCGAGATCCTGGCTGGGCGCGTCTCCAGGCTAGATTATCTGATCGCGCTGGGGACGCACCCACCGATGAGCGATGAGGCGATAGACCGGCTGGTGGGTGTTCCAGCTGCAGAGCGCGCCGCGCGATATTCGCGCACGACCGTGTTCAACCATCAGTGGGATCGGCCCGATGCGCTGACCACCATCGGGACGATCTCGCGCGAGGAGACACTGCGGCTCACAGACGGGTTGCTCGGTGAAGAGACGGCGGTAACGATCAATCGCCGTCTGCTGGACTACGATCACATCATCATCTGCGGGCCGGTCTTCCCGCATGAGGTGGCGGGCTTTTCTGGCGGCGCGAAGTATCTCTTCCCAGGGGTCGCGGGGCCGGAGATCATCAACTATACACACTGGCTGGGCGCGCTGGTGACGTGCATGAAGACGATCGGCGTCAAGGATACGCCGGTGCGGCGGGTCATCCACCGCGCCGCTGAGTTGTTTACCCGCCCGCTCACGTGCCTGGCGCTGGTGATGCGTGAGTCGCGGCTGTGCGCGTTGTACGCTGGAGCTGTGACCGAGGCGTTCGACGCGGCGGCGGACTACTCGGCGCGGCTCAACATCATCTACACGCCGTGCGCATATCGCAGCGTGCTCTCCGCTCCATCCACCCGCTATGACGACCTGTGGACGGCGGCGAAGGCGATGTACAAGACGGAGCCGGTGATCGAGGATGGCGGCGAAGTCATCATCTATGCCCCACATATCACCGAAGTGAGCTATTCGCATGGCGCGCTTATAGATCAGGTGGGGTATCACGTGCGCGACTATTTCCTGGGACAGTGGGAGCGCTTCCGCGACACGCCCGGTATGATTCTGGCCCATAGCACACACGTTCGCGGCGCGGGAACGTACGATGCGGCGTCAGGCGTGGAATCGCCGCGCATCCGGGTGACGCTGGCCACGGGCATCCCGCGTGAGCGCTGCGAGCGCATCAATCTGGGGTACCGCGACTACCGCGAGATCAACCCGCGCGACTGGGCAGGGCGGGAGGACGAGGGGCGGCTGCTCGTCGAGCATGCGGGCGAGGTGTTGTACCGGCTCCGGACGTGATACGCTACAGGAGGCGCCTGTGGCCGCGCGGATGGCGCGCAAATGAAGTGTCGCGCCAGCATGCGGCTGCGCCCGGGATGATTCAAGATGGCCCAGAAGACTCAGCGATCGTCAAAGTCGCGCCGGCCCCGCGCGGCCCGTCCCACCGCTGCGCCTCAGCCACGACGCAAACGGCTGCTGCTGCTCGTTACGCCTGGCACCTATCGCGCGGAGGCTTTCATGGAGGCGGCGCAGTCGCTGGACGTGGATGTAGTCCGTGCGCTCGACCTGCCGCCGCAGCTCGCGAACGAATGGGACGTGCCGCTGAAGACGGATTTCGCCAGTATCGAGAGCGCGACGAACGCGATTGTTGAGTACGCCCAGGAGCATCCGCTCGATGCGGTAGTAGCGGTGGATGACAGCGCAACGCTGCTGGCCGCTCGGGCCGCCGCCGCGCTGGGGCTGCCCCACAATCCCCCAGAAGCCGCCGAAGCGGCCCGCGACAAGGGCATCATGCGCGAGTTGATGTCGGCGGGAGGCGCGCCCTGCCCGGTATTTCGCCGTTTCCACCTGACGGATGACCCGCGCGAGATCGCGCGCAAGGCGTCGTTCCCCTGCGTGGTCAAGCCGCTACGCCTCTCAGGCAGCCGGGGAGTGATCCGCGCTAATACCCCGGAAGACCTGGAGGCCGCGTTCTTGCGCACGAAGCGCATGCTGCTCAACGATGGCTACCCTGAGGACAAGACCGACATCCTGATCGAGGACTTCATTCCCGGCGTCGAGGTCGCGCTGGAAGGACTGCTGACGGATGGCGAGCTGCGGACGCTGGCGCTCTTCGACAAGCCCGATCCGCTGGACGGCCCGTTCTTCGAGGAGACAATCTACGTTACCCCGTCGCGGCTGCCCGATGAGGCGCAGGCGGCTATCTCCGCGGCCGTCGCCGTAGCGGCGAAATCTATCGGGCTGCGGGATGGGCCCGTGCACGCGGAGCTTCGGGTGAACGCGCAAGGTCCCTGGATGCTGGAGATCGCTGGGCGCTCGATAGGCGGTCTCTGCTCAACGGTGCTGGAGTTTGGCGCTGGGATGCGGCTGGAGGAGATCCTGCTGCGACACGCGCTCGGCATGGAGACGCCCACGCTGGACCCCGCCGGGGCCGCAGGCGTGATGATGATCCCGATACCTCGCGCGGGCATCCTGCATGGTGTTGAAGGGATCGAGCGCGCGTGCGCTACCCCGCACGTGACAGGCGTAGAGATCACGGCGCGGCTGCGCTCTCCGATCATTCCGCTTCCAGAGGGCGCAAGCTATCTGGGCTTCATCTTCGCTCGCGCGGATGACCCGGCGACGGCGGAAGCCGCGCTGCGCACTGCGCACGCCGAGCTTCGGTTCGACATTCGCCCGATGTTGACGATTGTCCGCTAACGCTGGATTGTTCTACCATTCATCGTATGGCGGACCGATCGAGGGGGAAGGACATCATGAACGCCGAAGAATTGCGCGCCATACAGGCGCCGTTGAAACAGCGCTATCGTGAAGAGCCAGAGGCGGCGCTGATCACGCTCAAGGCGCAGGGGAAGCTGGGCGAAGGCGTCACCTGTAGCGTCCAGACAGGCAGAGCGCTCGTCGAGGCGGGGCTGCATCCACTGACGGGAGGCGACGGGCTGGCGGTGTGCTCCGGCGATATGCTGCTGGAAGCCCTGGTGGCGTGCGCGGGAGTAACGCTCTCGTCGGTCGCGACCGCAATGGGCATCGAGACACGCGGTGGGACGGTCCGAGCGGAGGGAGTGCTGGACTTCCGTGGCACGTTGAGCGTGGATAAAGAGGCGCCTGTAGGATTCCAGCGGATTACACTGCATTTCGATCTCGACACTGATGCCGATGATGAGCGGCTAGAGAAGCTCATTCGACTCACTGAGCGCTACTGCGTGGTCTACCAGACCCTCCAACATTCCCCAGAAGCTCAAGTCATGGTCCATCGGGAGCCAGCCGCATTTTCCTGAGCGGCTGGGCGGTGGCGAAAGGGGAGCACATAGAGAGTATGCCAGAGCGATATCAGGATGCCGCCGTCGTCGCCGAAATCATACGCTCGGCGAAGGTCATAGCCGTAGTCGGGCTTTCGCCCAGGCCTGAGCGGCCCAGTCATGATGTGGCGGCCTACTTGCAGGCGCATGGCTATCAGATCGTTCCGGTCAACCCTGGGGCGACGCAGATCCTGGGCGAGAAGTGTTACGCGTCGCTCAGCGATATCCCGTTTGCCGTCGATATTGTGGATGTCTTCCGCCAGCCCGACGCCGTGCCTCAGATCGCGGAGGAAGCGGTACGGATTGGTGCGAAGGGGCTGTGGCTCCAGCTGGGCGTCATCAGCATGGAGGGCGCGGCGATCGCTGAGCGTGCTGGCGTAAAGGTCATTATGGACCGCTGCCTGAAGGTCGACCATATGGCCCTGGAAGGCTAGCTCTAGCGTTCTCTCGTTAGCGTTACGCGCGCCCGAAGGCTTTGCGGACGTGCGGGGTAAGCAGGAAGGCCAGTATCGCGCCGGAGATGGCGATGGTGATCAGTGAGGCCGGGATGGCGGCGCCCGTGAAGAGGCCCAGCACGGCGGTGACGAGCGTGAATAGCTGAATGATGATGCCCGCGATCCATGCCCAGCTACTCAGCCGCCACAGGCCGATCCCGAAGATGACCTGGAGCAGTCCCGCGATCATCGCCGTCAGACCCATAATGATGAGCGCGTAGCCACCCATCATTTCAATCGTATCCTGGCTGGGACGGGCGAAGACGTCAAGCGCCGTACCTGCCACCGCGACCAGCCCGCCGATCAACATACCGGTTATTCCTGATATGATGGCGATCAACGCGATGGCGATGACCCCGAACCGCAGCAGCATAGACCGCTTCTCCTGGTATCGCGTCGCTCTCTCCTACGGCGGCGCGCGGGGCCGACGAGGCTGCACGCGTCGCATCTCTTGCGAGCGTTGCGTCTCTAGTGTACAGGAGGCTCGCGGCGCTGTCTATCGTACTGATGACAAGGGAGCGACTGGTTAGACCTCTCACTCTGATTGCCCTGTCTGGCGCGCCATGGTACACTGAAAATTGGGCCGTCACGTCACTCCTAAAGGCATGTCTGCAAGTCGCGCAGCAATCGCCGCGCTTGAATAGTCGAAGGTAACAAGTCATTATGGAGACACCAGGGGCTGAGTTCGCCACCGCGCGCAAGGTCCGTTTCGGCGCGGATGCGCGCACGTCCGAGGGCGAGCGTGGGACTGTGACTGACGTGGTCGTGGACCCGGTGACCGGAGCGGCGATCAGTGTGGGGATCCGGTTTGGCCTCTTCGGGCGCGCGGTGTACGCCAGCTTCGGGCATCTCGTGGTAGCGTCAGAGGATGGAATCGAACTGGATGTACCCAGGTCCGAGCTGGAAGCGGCGCCCCCAGACGGCGCGCGTCTCACGTCCTCCACACTGGTGAGCCTAGATGGCAAGCGAATAGGCAAGCTGGCGCACATCACCTTCGATGGCGTGACGTGCGAGCCGCTCAGAATCGTGATTGATCACGGCATCGCGGGAGAAGTGGTCGCGTCCGCCAAGGCGCTGACCAAGGTGGGTAGCGCGGCGCTGGAGATCACCAGCGGGCGCAACGGCGCCAGTCCAGAGCTTACGCCGTTTCGTTCCGATAGCGATCTGCGCATGGATGTGCGGCAGGCGATTGAGCGATATCCACGGATGCGCGTAGATGTCGCTGGGGTGAATATCCAGGCGGTAGATGGCGTGATCTGGCTGCGCGGGCATGTTTCGAGCGAGCTGAACAGAAGGCTGGCGGAAGATCTGAGCCGTGGCGTAGAGGGCGTAGCGGAATTGCACAACCTCCTGATCGCAGATTCCGATCTGGCCGCCAGCATCTCGAGCGCGCTGGCGCATGACCTAGCCACCGCCGAAGAGCGCATCGGCGTCTATCCGTCGCTGGGGCGCGTACACCTGCGCGGCCTGGTGCGGACGGCGGCGGCGCGCGAGACGGCGGCGCGCATCGCTGCCGCGAATCACGGCGCGCGCGAAGTCATCAATGAGCTACGGGTGGATCCCAACGCCACGGTCTTGCCTGTGCTGGCGGGCGTCACCGGCGACGTGGATCTTGTGCCTGGAGGCGACTAGGCGCGCTCGCGCGGCCACAGGCGCCACTCAAGTCATCAATTCTTGACGTAAGCGCCCACGCTACCTTAGTATCTTGTATTTAAGGGAGCGCGGGCGCTATCTGTTGCGTCCACGGGTAAGCGCGTCGAGGTTGACGGGAAAGCAGTGAGGCGCGGCATGAGCACCGAAGCGAAGCGCGACCAGGGCGGCGCGCCTCAGTCACTTACCGCCGCGCTGCGCGATGTCAACGCGGCGATCAACTCGGCGCTGGACCTCGACCAGACGTTGCGCATCACCGCGCAAATCGTCGCCGACACGCTCCACGCCGACTTCTGCGCGATCTTCCTCTTTGATGAGTACACCCGTCAGCTGGAGATCAGCGCGACGAGCGAGACGCCTCGCCAGCGTGTGCCACACTATAGCGTTGCGCTGGGCGAGGGCTACACTGGCATGGTTGGCGACCAGGGCCGGCCGCTGCGCGTGACCGACCTGGGCGAGGCAGGCGAGGACAGCGAGGCGTTCGCCCGCGAGGCGGGGCGCTACGACTTGTCTGCTCGCGGGCTGATCTCCGTCCCGATCATCTACTTCATGGTCGAGAAGCTGGAAGGCGTCATCAACGTACAGACGCGCGAGCCACGCGCCTTCACCGATGAGGATGAGGCCTTCTTGGAGGTTGTGGCGGGCCAGCTCGCGATGAGCATCGAGAACGCGCGGCTGCATGAGGCGACCGACGAGGCCGTCCGCCGCCGGTATCATGAGTTGAGCACGTTCTATGACGTCTCGGCGCAGGTCGCGTCCTCGCTCTCGCTCAAGAATGTGCTCAACAGCATCGCCGATCGCTCCGTGCTGCTGAGTGGCGCGGACAAGTCTGTGCTCTTCGAGTATGACGCCACCTCGCAGCGGCTCCACGCGCGGGCAGCCTCGGGCTTCGATCTCAGTGTCATCGAGCGCGTGGCGCTGCCGGTGGGTCGTTGCTGCGCTGGTCGCGCGGTCCAGTCGGGAGAATCGGTTACCAACATTGACTGCATGCGGTTGGACCGCGATTGCTTCCTGCGGGGTCTCCCTGATGAGGCGCTTGGGGGCATACACGAGACGCTCTGTGTCCCGCTCGCCACAACGCATAATTCCCTTGGCGCGCTGTGCGTGTTCAGCAGCCAGCGAAGCATGCTCAGCGATTACCAGGTGCGGCTGGTCATGACGTTTGCCAATGTGGCGGCCATCGCGATGGAGAACGCGCGCCTGTTCGAGGAGACGCAAGCGGGCCTGCGTAAGCACGAGGCGCTACTGCGCGAGATGCATCATCGCGTGAAGAACAATCTGTCGCAGATCGTGTCCATCTTGAACATGCAGCGGCGGCGCTCAACCAACGACGAGATCATCGAAATCCTCAATGAGACGATTGGACGCATCCAGGGTATCGCGGCGATCCATGATCTGCTGACGGTTGGCGAGGTTGGCGTTGCGCGGATAGATGAGATCGCGCGCAACATCGTTGGTGTCGTGCAGGCCAATCTGGTGCCTCCAACGCTGCGCATTACCTTCGAGATCGGCGCCGCGCCCTATATGCTGCCGACGGAACAAGCGACGACGCTGGCGATCGTGTTCAATGAGCTCATCGCGAACGCGATCGAGCATGGATTCGCGGGCCAGACGACAGGAGAGATCCGCATCACGGCGGCGGATGATGGGGAACAGATCGTTGTCCGGCTGGCGAACGACGGCGCGCCACCCCCAGAAGGGTTTTCAATCGAGCGCGCGGAAGGGCTTGGCTTGCAGCTAGTCCGCAGCCTTACGCGATCGGACCTGCGTGGATCGGCGACGATGTACACGACTCATGACGAGGCCGAAACTTATGCCGCCGACGCCCTGCTAGAGCATGCCACGCGCGCTGCGTCCTACACGGGCTCTGTCGCGGATACTGTCACGGGTGGGCGCAGTTGGACGGTGGCGGAGTTGCGCTTCCCGGCGGCGGTGACGCAGCTCGGCGCGCCCGAGACCGCCCGCATCGAGGCGGAGCGAGCGCGGCGCGAGTAACTCCACGATCTGGATCGCGGGCGCCATTTGCCCGCGCCAAGCGCTCGTGGCGAGCGAGTCTCGGCTACTCGCCAGTCTCGCTGGCGCGGCGGGCGCTCGCCAGCCCTCGCGACGCGCCGGGACGCCCACCCAGCCACCCGACGAGCGCAGCGATGCTGAGATAGATGGTGACGACGAGCAGGCCAACGATCACCTGCTGGCCCATGGTCGGCGCGCCCTCTCCCAGCGTCACGCGCGCGCCAATCGGGATGAGGCCGAGCAGCAGCCCATAGACGGCGAAAGTGACCATGCCTGCGATGGCGCCATAGCCAGCGATGCGCGTCTCGCGGCCTGTATAGAAGCCGGACGCGGAGAACGCGAAGATGATCAGGAGCAGGTCGAGGCAGCCCAGCGCGTACTTGGCGGGATGTGTCGGGTCGGCGGGCGCTGTGCCAAACGCGGCCTGCCCGATCAGCGTGATTGCCTGTGATACGACATAGATAGCGACGCCGACGATGGCGCCCCATTTGGCGGCGGAGAGCATGGATCCGGAAAACTCCTCGATTGGCTTGGACGGGCTGCGCCAGCTCAGCGCCGCGCCCCCATAGGCTGGATTATACGGCTTCGCAGGCGCGCCGCGCAGCCGGTTGGGCCAAGCGCACTTTCGTCGCGCGCCGTTTCAGAGTACCATGGCATCAGGGCGTCGCGATGACGCGCGCCCAACGACGATGTTGTCAAGCCGCGACGACGCGGCGGATAGGTGAAGGGAACAGTCACCATAGGTGGCTGGCGTGGGAGACGATGAAATACTACACCTCGATCCTGGAGACGATTGGCAGAACCCCGCTGGTGCGGCTCAACAGGATAACGCAGGGTGTGAAGCCGTTGATGCTCGCGAAAGTGGAGTATTTCAACCCCGGCGGGAGCGTCAAGGACCGGATCGGTCTAGGGCTGATCGAGTCCATGGAGCGCAGCGGGCAGCTCAAGTTGGGCGGGACGATTGTCGAGCCAACCAGTGGGAACACGGGCACGGGCCTAGCGCTGGCCGCGGCGATCAAGGGCTATCACCTGATTTGCGTGATGACCGACAAGGTATCGGAAGAGAAGCGCAGCCTGCTGCGCGCGTATGGCGCGGAAGTCGTGATCTGCCCCAGCAGCGCGGGGCATGGGGAGCCTGACCACTACCGGACAGTAGCGGCCCGGCTGGCGCGCGAGACGCCAGGGGCGTGCAGCCCGAATCAGTATGCGAATCCGGCGAACCCGCTGTCGCACTATCATGCCACCGGACCGGAAATCTGGCGGGATACGGATGGCAAGGTGACGGCGTTTGTGGCTGGGATCGGCACGGCGGGTACTATTATCGGCACGGCGCGTTTCCTGAAAGAGCAGAACCCGGCGATCAGGGTCATCGGCGCGGACCCCGCAGGTTCGATCTTTTCCGGCGACACCCCGCATCCCTACAAGGTCGAGGGCATTGGCACGGATGTGCTCCCGGACAATTGGGACGCTTCCGTGGTGGATGAGGTGATACGTGTGGATGACTACACGTCATTCATGCTGACGCGACGGCTGGCGCGCGAGGAAGGCATCCTGTGCGGTGGCTCGTGCGGCACGGCGCTGTCGGCGGCGTTACAGTATGCGGAGCGCTGTGGGCCTGACGACGTGATCGTGACGCTGCTGCCCGACAATGGGCGCGGCTACCTCTCGAAGATCTATAACGAGACGTGGATGCGCGAGAATGGCTTCTATGAGACTCCCATCCAGCCTACGCTAGCGGATGTGCTGACCTTCCGCCATCAGTCCGAGCCAGCGCTGCCAGCAGTCATCGGCGTCTCGCCTGACGATCTGGTCGCGACGGCCATCGAGCGCTTCCACCAGTATGGCATCTCGCAGCTACCGGTCATCGCCGATGGCGCCATTGCTGGCTCACTGACCGAGACGCAATTGCTACAGCGGCTGGCGGCTGGTGAGCGCCTGACCGATCAGCGTGTGCGCGACTGGCAGGGTCCGCCGCTGCCGACGATGCCAGATTCCGCCACGGTGCGCGACGCATATGCGCTGTTCGCGGGCGGGCAGACGGCTGTCGCGGTGATGGGCGAGGATGGCCTGCGCGGCGTCGTCTCGAAGAGCGACCTGATGGAGTTCTGGGCGCGGGCGGAGAACTAGCGCGTCTCGACGAGGTTCAGGGCGTTTACGCGACACCGGGGCGCTCAGCCATCTGTGACTGGGCGCGCTCGGCGCGTGCGGACGCGTGCGCGGCGGCATTATCGGCGCGCGAGGCCTCGCGGAGCGCGAGGTCGTTGACGGCGGAGGCGTAGTCCTGCCACTGCCCGGGGTCAATCATGCTGGCTCGCCAGAGGGCCGCGGCGCAGCGCGCCGCAAGCTCTTCACTGAGCGCTTGCCGCCATGGGCCGTAGCCGAGATCGCCATCACCCGCGGTTTTGGCGAGCGCGCGTAGCGCATCGAGCAGTGGCTTCTTCAGATGATCGGCGCGCGCGCCCAGCTCCGCCCAGGCGCCAGGCTCCGCGAGCAACGAGAGGGAGCCGTCGCGCGCGGGCCGCTCGCCGAAGGTGGCGAGCCACTCAGCGATCAGTGTCTCCCATGCCAGCAGCGCCTGGCTGGCCTGGCGCCGGGCTTCGCGCGCCTGTTCCACTGCTTTGCGCACCGCAGCGCGGCCGGTGACGCGCTGCGGTGGAAGCGGGGCTTTGGCCAGCTTGTCAGCGGCGGTCAGCGCGGCAAGCAGTTTCTTGCGCGCCGCTGCCGCGGCCCTGGCCTGCGCTTTCGCATCATTGAGCGATTGCGTCCGCTCACGGGCATGGGCAGTGGCGAGCCCTTCCAACAATCGCTCCAGCTCGGCGCGGTCGAATAGCTCGGCGTTTGCGGCGCGAGCGATCAATCGCGCGCCAACCGTGGCCTCCGCCGTGGTGAGCGTCACGAGCTGCGACCCAGGCTCATTCGCCGCGATGGTCACCATGTGGCGCAGGTCAGCATCGAGCAGGGGGGCGCCTGGAGGCAGACGCAGGGCGCACAGTACGACGCTTTCGCCCGCAGGTTGCGCTCGCTGGGCTCGCCAGGCCAGCAGCGAGCCATGACGCAGCAGCGGGCGCTCCTCGACGATGTATCCCACCTGCTCAGCGAGCCAGCGAGCGCACTCCTCCCAGTCGCCCTCGGTCATGGCGTCGAGACCCGCTACTGTCAGCGCGCCAGCGACTGTGCCACTCGCCGTTTTACTTTTTGTTCGCCGTGCGCCCTGGCTCAGCGCGCGCCAGGCCTGTGAGGGCGTCATGCGCAGGGTTGACGCCTGGAGATCGAACGCCGATAGCGAGGCGCGCAAGAGGTCGAGCTTGGCCGGGGTGAACTCTGGACCGCCGAGCGTAGCTATGGCAGTAGTGACCTCCGCAGAGGTGGGCGCGCTGTCGGAGGGAGTAAGAGCGCTGGCGTCATCGAGCAGCGATTGGGCGCGCTTTGCGGTGAGCAGCTCACGCAGGGTCGGTTTCTCGCTCATCAGGCGCGCCATCCTTTACGGTATGAGGCGATGATCTTGCCGTCCTCAGAGATGAGGTAGGCTTCTTCGCGGCCCAGGCCGCGTGAGACATAGACCTGGGTCAGCATGTTGCGGCCGGTCAGCCATGCGCGCTTCAGAGAGATAGTGGGCTCGTGCTCAGAGGCCAGGCGCAGAAGCGCCAGCTCGGCTTCGCCAGCGGGGACGAGGACGCGGCAGGCGGGGCACCTATCTTCATCGTCACGGCAGCGACCGCAGTAGCTCGCGGCGCAGGAGGCGCATGGAGCAAGGCTTGCGCAGGCGCAGAGCGCGCGGCCGCAGCCCAGGCACGCGAAGATATCGTCGCCGCAGACTGCCTCAGCGCACTCCTCGCAGCGGATCACATGGGCCGCGCAGACCGGCTGGCTACATGTGACGCAGGAGGCGGCGTGCGCCGCGCACAACGTCTCGCCTCCGGTCTTGCAGACGCGCGCATGGCGAGGACAGAGCGGCTCGCCACAGGCCGAGCATAACGAGGCGTGGGTCTGGCAGAGTGGCGCCTGGCACTCATCACACAGAGCAAGATCGCTCAGGCACAATGTCTGATCGCCCTCGACACACGCCCAGACATGGGTGGAGCAGAAGTATCCGCTACAGGCGTCACAGACCCGCGAGCAGGCGGAGCAGACCAGATCACGGCACAGCCCGCAAGGCGCAAGAGGCTGCTCGTCGCAGCCTGCGCAGCGCATGGCGCCGCAATGCGCGCATGCCGCAGCGCAGTCGGAACAATACACATGGCCGTGCGCGCAGACACGGCCAGCGGCGGTAGCAGAACCGCACCCAGCGCAGGTAGGCGGGTAAACGATACCCCAACCGGCGTCTACGCTGACGGCCAGGCTCGCGCCGCGCTCGGTCTCTATGGCGACCAGCGCCACTGGCGATGTGATGTAGCAGACGGCTTCAAGGCTGGCCTCGACCTCAATGCCGTAGACGTCGCCAAGGCTGGAAAGCTCCCGATCGAGAGAGGAGGAGATGGTGGACGCCTCATCGGGGCGTTCGCGTTTGAGCCGCTCGTGCGCTGCAGTGACATCTTCGACCTGGCGCTGGAACTCAACCTCAACGCGTTGCGACAGATAGGCGCTCAGCGCCTCCATGCCTGGTCGCAGCGCCTCGCGGGCGCGCTCTACCGCCGCTGCGCCTGAGGTATCGGGTGGTGTGGACGCTGGGCTGACAGGCTGGGCGGCGGCGAGCTGGTCGAGGGTCAAGGACGCCATGCGCCTACCAGTTCGCATATTTAAGGCGACCCGGAGCCATTCGTCGCGGCGACCGCGCCGGTCACGTCCAGTCACGCGGTAAGTCAACTCGATGCTTGGCTCGTCCTTCCAGCGGATGACCCGCGCCGCCACAGGACGGCTTTCCCAGCGCAGCGCTGGCGCATCGTGGCGCAGCGGGCAGGCGTCACATGTTGCAGCGCCCGCCTGCCAGCCCTCTGATCCGCCCCCCGCGCAGCGCCCACATGCCTCTATGGGTGGCGTCAGGGAGCGCATCGCGAGCGCGGCGGGATCATCACCTCGTGCGAGTACTGCGGCGGAGATACGCGCCTGCCGCGCCGCTTCCTCGAAGAGGAGGTCCAGGGCAGGAGCGCCCTGTGTGAGAAGTGTGGTCTCCTCTTCTGCGCTCGCACGGGCGAGCGTCGTCGTGTAGCGTACAGAGGACCCATCGGATAACGTCGCGGTGATGAGGTCGTCTTCCTCGACGCGTACCCTCGCTCCCCGTGCGTTGAGTAGGTCGCGCGCGAAGGCCAGCAGGGCATCACGCGGTTCCATGGCGGCGCCAAGCGGAGTGGAGCGAACGCCGGCGCGAGGCGGCGTGGTGATACGAGGCGGCGCGGTCGTGCGCGCGATCCGCCGTGGCGGCTCCTCTACTAGCGTCGAGCCCGGCGTCGCCATGTCCTTCTTCCGCCGCTGCCAGAACCACTTCATCCTAGCGCCTCCATCGTGAGCGTCTCCGCAGCGCGCTGGCGGCCAGCGGCTACGAGCAGTTCGGCGCCCAGTGACTCCACCTGCTGGCGGACTTCGTCGCCGCTCTTGCTCTTGAGTAGAATCTCCAGCACACGCTCTTCGAGGTCTATCTCACCCTCCTGGGCCTCAGCTAGCACCGTCTCGAGCGCGCCAACGGTCATCGTGAACAAGTTGATTTTCTGGTAGAGCAGCCGCAGGACGTAGTCGTCGACACTATCGCGTAAAACAAAGTTGTAGACCGACACATCGCTTGTCTGACCAAGCCGATGGACACGGCCAATACGCTGCTCGATGCGCATGGGATTCCAGTGCAGATCATAGTTGAAGACAATGTGGCAACGCTGCTGGAGGTTCAATCCTTCCGCGCCAGCGTCAGTGGCGATCAGCGCGCTGAGCTCGCCAGCGTTGAAGCGCGCGACCATCGCTTCCCGTTCAGCGCGTGAGAGCGCGCCCACGTAGCAGTCCGCTGTGCGTCCACGCGCGCGAATGACGTCGCGCAGGCGGCTGGCGGTGTCGAGCCGCAAGGTGAAGATCAGCGCCGACTCGTTGGGGATCTCCGCTAGCGTCTCCAGCAGTAGCCGCTCTTTGGCGCTCTCGACCTCGCGACAGCGATCAGCGAGCGCCAGCAGCTCGCCTGCCTCGTCGCCGTGCTGCTCGGCGCGGCGGCGCAGGGAGGCTTCGATGGCTTGCGGGCTGCTGCTGAGAGATTGCTGAAGCGCCATAATCTCGCGAATGACAGCGCCCCGGTTCACTCGGGTGGTGGGCGCGCGACGGTAGAGGCGGCGCAGATAATTGGTCACATCGGCAATCAGCGCATCCTCGGCGGGTGTGGCGGGGATCGCGCGCGTGTCTACAGCGCGTCCGGCGAACGCGATGTCCGTATCAGCGCGGCGTGTCCTGCACATGACTTCGCGCGTGATGGAGCGGAGCTGTTGGGCGCGGTCGCGGCGCAGCACACGGGATGTGCCAGGGTCGGCGACATACTCCGCCTCGAAGTCGCGCTGCGAGCCGAACTTGCCGGGCGCCACGAGGTCTATCAGGCTGTAGAGATCGGTGAGCTTGTTGGCGACCGGGGTGGCGGTGAGGAGTAATCGCCAGCGGGCGCGCAACTCGCCTACGCGCTTGCGGCGTTTGGATTGGGTATTCGCCAGCAGGTGCGCCTCATCCACGATCAGCATGTCCCAGGTGCGTGGAGCGATCTGGTCAAACGAGCGCACAAACTGTGGAAGGGAGCAGATGATGCGCTCCTCGACCGCAAAACCCTGAAATCGCTTTTCATCCGTGAGGACGAAGTCCTCATCGAAGCGTTCGGCCAACTCAGCCTGCCACTGCGAGAGCAACGCCTTAGGCGCCAGCACCAGCGCCGAGCGCACGACACCGCGCAGCGCTAGCTCCTTGTAAATCAAGCCCGCTTCGACCGTTTTTCCCAGACCCACCTCATCGGCGAGGATGACAGCGGGCGCCTTCTCGCGCAGCGCCTCCTCCACCACCCTCAACTGATAGGGATGTGGGCGTAGCCGCTCGTAGAGCGCTTGAGGCGCGAGGAGGCGATCGAGAGAGACGGACGCACGCAGCGATTGGGAGCGTATCGCGAGCGCGTACCACTGGGGGGAGGATGGCGCTGGCGCGCTGATGTGGCCGCCATCGAGGAGGGAGTGTGAGTCGGAGAACACGATCCGCGTCGGTATCCCAGCCAATGAGCGCCACTCCCGATCTGTGATGGTCCGCGCCAGGCGGCGCGGCTCGCAACATGAGCAGGCGAGGGTCAGTATATCACGCGCCTGGCGGGCGGCGCCTCACTTGCCATGAGGTCATCCGGCTATCGGGTTGGCGTCCAAAGACGCTAGTTGGCAGTCGCTATTATGTAACCCGCGTGGGTGGTCATCCGTCTTATTGGCGATGCGGGCCCCTCGCTTCGTTCCTTGGCGACGAGTGTGACGAGCGGCGCGCAGCGCGATCACCGCGAATGAGACCCGGGCGAGAGTGGCGCGTAGGCGCCGGAAGGAGCAAGACCATGGTGGAACGTCCCGAACGACCAGGTCGCAAGCGAGGTCCAGTCGCCGGCACTGAGGAGGCGCGGCGGGGGGGCCGCGCGGTGCGCGAGAAATATGGGGCCGAGTTCTTCGCCCGCATTGGGAAGAAGGGCGGCGACACGGTACGTCGCCAGCATGGCTCAGAGTTCTACACTGAGATCGGACGCAAAGGCGGGGAGACGACGAAGAAGCGCCGCGGCTCATCCTTTTACGCGGTCATCGGCAAGAAGGGTGGCCAGAGCAATCACGCTCGGGGCGCCAAGAGCGCCAGCCCCGTCGAGTAGCGGCAGTTGCCCCGACCTATTCTCGCCCCCGCTCCGTTTGTCGAGCGGGGGCGTCGCGTGTGAGAACGGAATTCGGCACAGGGGCGCGTGGCGCTAGCAGCGCCACGAGGAGCGCCACGACTGCGGCGACGCCCAGCGCGGCGGCGGTCGCGGCCAGACGTCCGAGCGTCATGGTCGCCAACCATCCGCTGGCCACAGTGGCGAGGGCAGCGGCGGCGGGTGGCAGCGCCCAGCGAGCGAGCGCCATCCAACCTCCCACGCCACGCGGGTAGGCCGAGCGCGCGCCTGCCAGCCTGGCGAAGACGCCGATCAGGAAGCCCAACGCCGCCCACACGAGCACAATCTGAAGCATCCGCGGCTCCGTCTCCGTACACAGTAACGATTCATGCCCCAGGCTCCATGACACGGATGAGAATCTGGAATAATGACCAACCATCCCGCGCGAGTTGCCCGATACCCAGTCCTGACTTCACCTCTACGTGCTGGAAGATGCTGAACTCAGCATAGTTGTGCGAATGGCCGAGGCGCGTCAGCGCGGCGGCGAAGGCGCGGGACTCGGTGTAGGGGACGTAGAGGTCATTGCGGTCATGGAGCAGGTAGATGGGGGCACGCACACCGGCGATGGCCGAACTGGGCGACAGGGCGGTGAGCAGGGTTCGTAGTGCGGGGGGCAGCGCCTCGATGTTGGCGACTACCTGGTCTGGCTCATCGCCCGCGAGCAGATGGTAGGCCGCTTGTCCGGACGGCGAGAGTCTGGCGATGTCGGCGGGCGCGAGCGCGATGCCGTCGTCATTGAAGCCTGACCGAAGTGTGCTCGCGTCACCCGCTGGCAGCGCGTCGCTGATGACGTTCGCCAGCGTCTGCACTGGCACGCCGGTGACGGGCCAGGGCGTTACCCGCCCATCGGCGGTGAGTGCGCGGCGGCCGACATCGGTGAGCAGCGTCTCGGCATTGAAGTAGCCACCGAAGGTGGTGACGAACGCCAGCGAGTCGCGGATACGCGGGTCGGCGGCGGCAATGCAGGCGAGCGAGCCGCCAGCGCTGAATCCGATCAGACCGACGCGGCGTGCGCCCACGCCAGGCAGGCGCTGGGTATAGAGCGTCGCCTCAACTGCGGCGTCAGGCGTGGCAGGCGCCATGTCGTAGGCCATCAACGTGTCCGTGGTCATCTCAACCGCGACGATGCCTGAGCGGGCGAGCGACTGCATCAGGTTGATGAGTTGCGGAACGGCGCGATTGTCGCCGACCCCGGGGATCACCACCAGTCCCTCGCGCGCGCCAGGGACGAGCGGCGCTGGTGTGGTGGGGGCGTAAATGTCCAGATAGACGGGGCCATCTTGCGACGGGATAGTCTGGCTCATGTGGCTAATGGGCTCGCCCAATGCATAGGATGCCCCTGGTTCCTCGCCGGTGATGAGCGCGGGCAGGAGGACAGCCGCGCGCGTGGTCGCGCGCCCGACTGGGGTGAGCGCAATCGCGAGGCAGATGAGCGTGAACAGGGCCAGTACGATGCGTGCGGCCAGCTGGAGACGCGGTTTCGCGGAGGCGCGCGACCCTCCAATGGTCTTTATGATGGCAGACTGGCGTACCGCTTTCATGTATGCCCCCGGTCAATCCCTGTATGCGCCCCGCGCGCTGGCTCATGGGAAGGTACGCTGGATATCCAGCGCATCTCACAGGCGCGTGGCGCATGGCGTGTACGCGGGCTCATGCGCAGCGCTGGACGCCAGCAGTCATGCCTGCCGCCGTTTTCACATGGAATCGCCACGCCTCAGGCGATGAGGCGCGGTCGAGGCTGACGTGTATGTCGCAGTGTGGTTTTGGGAAACGGCGCTAGGGCTTTACGCCCGCGGTGTCGCGCACGACGAACACGAAGTCGTAGTACGGGCCGGTGGTCGAGCCGAGCGGCTCACGGACCCACAGCCAGTTCCACAGGCGGGATGACGCCTTGGCCAGATTGAAGGTGGCGTTGGCTGGCGGCTTGGCGCCGTAGCTCAGCCACGGGCCGAGCCCCTGCCCGTAGAGGGCGTAGTTGACATCTGAAGGGCACTTTAGGCCGGGCTTTTGGAGACAGGGCAGCTGTGGCTTGTAGGACTCGTCGAACCAGGAGCGCAGCGCGTACTCCTTCATGTGATAGCCAGTCGGGTGCGCCTGGAAGAACTGCTGCACCTGATCGCCGGGATAGAGAATAAGCGCGTCAGGGTTCATGTTGGTGAAGGGATTGGAGCCATTGACGCTCTGGGGGCCCCAGGTCACGTATGAGCCGGGGTGCGGGTCGAGCCAGTAATCGCGTAGATACCAGTACATCGGCCATTCCTCGCCCTGGCCGACGACGATTTTCAGCTGATGCTTGCCACCGTAGAGGTTCTCGTCCGCCTTGGCGATCTTGGCCATTACCGTATCCACGTCCTGAGTGGTCTGGACGTAGACCATCATCTCCAGCGGACCATTGGAAGGGTTCTGATAGGTTAGCAGGTACATGCTATGGACCATGGGGATCAGGAGCAGCACTGAGAGGATGACGCTCGCTATGGCGCCGCCCGACTGCCAGGTGAG
>DASTKI010000166.1:0-12864 GCA_035716045.1 Ktedonobacterales bacterium | reverse complement strand
GCCAGCGCCCGCTGGCGCCCTTCCCTCAATGGCCCTGGTGGAGGCGCTCTGCGCGATCTGCGGACCGCGCGCGCTCGCTATCCAGCGGGTCGCGGCGAGTGATGTGATCCTGGGTGGCGCGCGGGCGCGCCTGCAACTGATCAACTGGACGAAGCCCGAGCGCGGCGGGCGCATCTGGGTCCAGCGCGAGCTGAAGCCCCAAGAGCAGGCGTTCTCCATCGCGCATGAGCTGGGGCACTTCATCCTGCATCGCGGCGAGGGCGCGACGCCCGACTGCCGCGACGACGCCATCAGCGAGGACGCCGACCTCCAGCGCCTGCGCGTCCCGCTGCGCGACGGGCGGGTGGAGGAGTACAACCCGCGGGCGCGGCGCGAGCTGGAGGCCAACGCCTTCGCCGCCGAGCTGCTCGCCCCTGGCTACAAGACGCGCAACCTGTTTCTGGCCAGCTCCTCCACTGACGCCGACCGGATCGCCGCCGCCTTCGGCGTATCGACACGCCTGGCGCAGGCGCGGCTGGTGGCTTCCGTCCTCTCTGGCGCGCAGGCGCCCATAGCGCCCGACGTGACGCCAGAGGGCGAGCCGTCGCCCACCTTGAGCGACGACGAACGACGCGCGCTGGCGGTGGGCCTGCTCGATGACCTCGACGACTCGCAGCGCGCCGCCGCGCGGGCGCCCGGGCCGGCCCTGGTCGTCGCCGGGCCGGGAACGGGCAAGACGAAGACGCTGGTGGGCCGTGTGGCGTATCTCTACGGCGAGCGCGACGCCCGGCCCGAGACGATCCTCGCGCTAACCTTCTCCAACCGCGCGGCGGACGAGATGCGCGAGCGGCTGATCGCGGCGAACCTCCCGGGCGAGCGAATCCCTGTCATGACCATCCACGCCTTCGCCGCCGAGCTCCTCCGGGGCTACGCCAGCGCCGTCCCGCACGCGGCGGACGAGCCGCCACTGCCCCAGGATTTCCGCATCCTCGACCGGCTCGACCAGCTGCTGCTGGCGGAAGAGCTCTTGCCAAAGCTGGAGCTGCGCCGCCTGCGCCGCCTCAGTGATCCCGCCGGGCCGCTGCCCGATCTGCTCAACGCCTTCAGCCGGGCGCGCGACTACCTGCTCACGCCAGAAGATTATCTTGAGCTGGTGGAGAAGATGCCGCGCGCGCCTGAGCCTGAGGAAGGCGAGGCGACGCCCGCGCGGCACGGCAAGGGCGCGAAAAAGCCCCCAGATGGGACGTACACCACCCACCAGATCGAGCAGGCGCGCGAGCGGGCGCATGCTTATAAGGTCTGGGACCGCGAGCTGCGGCTGCGCGGCCTGCTGGACTATGGCAGCCTCATCCAGCGCACGGTGGAGCTGCTGCACGCGACGCCAGCGGCGCTGGCGGAGGCGCGCCTGCGTTTCCCGCACATACTGGTGGACGAGTTCCAGGATACGAACCACGCCGCCGCCGAGCTGCTTTTCCTGCTAGCCGGTGAGCGCGGCGACGGCCTGTGGGTCGTGGGTGACCGCAATCAGAGCATCTATCGCTGGCGCGGCGCGTCGCCAACCGTTCTGCCAGAACTGACGCGGCGCTACCATCATCTGGCCGTGCGCACGCTGTGCGTGAGCTACCGCTCCGTGCCCGATCTCGTGCGGCTCGGCTCAGACATGGCGGCGCGCATGGCGGCGCTCTCGGCTCCTACAGGCGAGATTGACGAGAAGCTGGCGGAGGCGCTACGGCCCATCGAGCTGACCGCGAATCGCGCCGCGACTGGCGCGCCCGCCATCTGGCGTGGCGAGGGCTTCCCCACGCCCGAAGCCGAGCGCGAGGCGATCGTCGCCGATATGCGGCGGCGGCATGAGGGCGGCCGGGCCTGGGGCGATATGGCGGCGCTATGCTACAAAGGCAAGTACGGCCGCCAGCTTGCCGACGCGCTCGCGGCTCGCGGCGTCCCCGTGACCATGCGTGGAGACTTCTTCGCGCGCGACGAGATCAAGGACGCGCTGGCCCTCCTGCGGCTGGCCGCCAGCCACGACGCGGGCGGGCTGCTGCGGGCGCGCGGACTGCTCGCGCTTATGGGTGAGCGGGCGCTGTCAGAGGAGGACGGGCAGGCGCTGGGCCGCGCGGTGCGCAATCTGGCGAACCATAAAGAGTTCAAGTTCCCCTGGTCGCTGAGCGATGTGACGGCGCTACGCGCGGTCGGGACGCCGGAGCCGCTGATCGAGCCGCTGAAAAAGCTGGGAGACGCGGCGACGACGTTGTGGCGGACAAGCGGCGGGATCAGTCACCAATTGTCCGGCGCGCTGCTGCGCCCCAGGGGGCTGGCCTGGCGGCTGGGACGCATCGCCGCTGGGCTGGATGACCCAACGGGGCCAGGCGATCCAGTGGGCGAACCAGGGAGCGCGCCCGCGCGGGCAAGTGACGCGCTGGCGGCGCTGGGCGCGCTGGTCTCGCTGGCGGTGCGCTTCGACGTTCGCTGGGCGACCGAGCCGGGCTTCCAGCGCCAGCTGAGTGGCCTGGCAGCGCGCGATGACGAGGAGGGAGAGGAAGAGGAGGGAGAGGAAGAGGAGGACGGCGCCTCACTCCCAACTCCTCTCGCGGACGCTTCGCTGGGAGAGGGGAGCGCCGCATCTCCGCTCGCCTCCGCGGAGGCGAGAGGGCCAGGAGGTGAGGCCACCCCACGAGCCGCGCGCTGCTTCCTGCGCTACATCGGCGCGCTCCTGCGCGCCAACGACGACGTCATCATCCCGCCCAGCGAGGAGGACGCCGTCCATATCCTCACCATCCACGGCGCCAAGGGCCTGGAGTTTCCCATCGTCTACCTCCACAGCCTCGCGCCCAGTGGCTTCCTGGGCGGGCATAGCGGGCCGATGGACATCGCAACCAATGGCGACGCCCGCGACGAGGAGGAAGCCGAACGGCGCTGCCTGGTCTATGTGGCGGCGACCCGCGCCCGCGACGCGCTGATCGTGACCCGCGCGCTGTCTTATGGACGGAACGGCAAACAGGAGTCGTCCCTACCCGCCGCGACGATCCTGGAGGCGAGTGAGGTCTATGCCTCCGCCGGCCAACTGCCCGCTGGAGATGCGGCCCCTGCCGCGCCAGGCGACGGCGATGACGAGGAGGATGAGGAGGAGAATGAGGAGGGCGTGTCCTCACTCCCGGCCCCTCTCCCGGACGCTGCGCTAGGCGAAGGGAGCGAGGCAAGCGCGGCGGTGAAGCCGGTGTTCACCTATTACGCGCTGGCGATGTACACCGACTGCCCGCGCCGCTACCGCTACCGCGAGATCTACCATCTGCGCGACGGGATAGGCCCGGAGGTGGGCGCGTTTCACCGCTTCGTGCGCCTGGGGCTCGACGAGCAGCGCCGCCTGCGCGCCGAGCGCCCCGACATGACCAGCGAGGAGGCGCGCAAAGCGCTGGCGACGCTTTGGGACGAGCAGCACGGCGGGCGCGGCGCCTACCACGAGACGTACAAGACCTACGCGCTCGACCTGCTCGACGCCGAGTGGGAGCGCGCTGGACTGGATGGCGGTGAGTCGCGGCGGCTGGAGATGGAGATCGCCCTGCGCGCGTGCGTCGTCCAGCTCAACGTGGACGCGCGCATCGCGCCCGACCCGCTGGGTGACTGGGTGATTCTCGAGCGGCTCCATACGGGCCGGCCTAACGAGGATAAGCACGACAAAGACCCGCGCCTGCCGCTGATGCTGCGGGGCTACCGCCAGATGGACCCCGCGGCGCGCATCAGCGTCCACCTGGTCTACCTCGGCGCGCCCCTCGGCGATGTCAGCGCCGCCAGCACAGACGACCGCAGGGCGGCGGCCACGCGCCGCCATGTGGTGGACGTGACGGAGCGGGCGCGGCAGTATGCAGACGAGTACGAAGCGGGCCACGGCAGGTACAGGCAACTTTTCAAGCTCGATGAGGCCGCCCAGCGCATCGCGGCGGGCCGCTTCGAGCCGCGCCCCAGCGAACACTGCGCCACCTGCCCTTACGCCCACATCTGCCCCGGCGACCTCACCGAGTGAGCGGGCGCCGCGAGAAGGAGCGGGCAGAATTCTCTCGCTCCATCGCTGCGCGCGCAGCGATGGCTTATGGCTCGGCAAGCATGGCTGGTACGAGGTAGACTGGGCCAACTACGTACATGCGCGGTGACCCGGCAACCTGGATGGTCCCGCGACAATCGCCTGTGTTGCCGATCACCGTCTCGATCACTGTGCTGTGGCTGTAAAAGGTGAGGGTGAAGCCGAAGGGCGGCCCATCCCACAGCGCCGTGTTGCACGATGGCCACTGCGGGGAGGTCTGGAGACGGTTGAAGGCGTCACGTTGCGCTTCGGCCTTCGCGGCGTCATGGACGGTGATGGTGCGAATGATCTGGCCCGAGGCGTTATTCACGGCCAGCGTATAGGAGTCCACCGACCTGTGCCAGGCATAGGCGCTCCAGCCCCAATATACCGCGCCCAGCAGGACCACGAGCGCGATAACGAGAGCCACGACGCGTAACACACGCATCTTCTCAGCCGCTCTCTTTCTGTCCTTCTGGGCGACATCTTCCCACGGCTGAAGCCGGGGCTTCTCGGAGTCGAAGCCCATGCTATGATGCCCCAGGGCGAGAGCAAAAGCTCACAGGCAGCGTATCGTACAGGAGGCGGGGCGTCAAGCCGCGAGCGACGCCCACGCCTGCGGGCGACAGGGTTTTCATCCTCATACCTGAAGACCTCTGCCTTCAGGTATGAAGGAAGAAGGCAAGAGCGCTGATTGTGTGGGAGGCGGGCGCCGTCAGGCAAAGCGTGTCACCGGCGCCAGCGCCATGTCGGGGCGCGCCTGCCCCAGAAACGACTTGTCAAACAGGAGGTCACGTGGCGCGTATGCCAGAAATTGATGCCCTATGCGACCTGCGCTCGGACACCGTCACGCGCCCCTCAGCGGAGATGCGCGCGGCGATGGCGGACGCCCCGGTTGGCGATGACCAATATGGAGAGGACCCCAGCGTCAATCGCCTGCAAGAGCGGATCGCGGCGACGCTGGGGAAAGAAGCGGCGCTCTGGCTGCCAAGCGGAACGATGGCGAACCAGGTCGCCCTGCGCGCGCTGACCCGGCCCGGCGATGACGTTATCGTCAGTCACGAGAGCCATGCCGTATGGCACGAGACCGGCGGGTCCGCCGCGAACGCCGGTGTCCAGCTCACCGACATCGGCGCGAGGGGCGTCTTCACCGTCGAGGAGTTCCTTGCCGCGCGCAAGCCGCGCGGGCACATGATCTACCCCCCGACGACCCTCGTCGAGATCGAGAACACGCATAACCGCGCGGGCGGCGTCATCTTCCCACAAGACGAGGCCGAGCGGGTCTGCGCGGCGGCGCAAGAGCATGACATCGCGACCTACCTCGACGGCGCGCGGCTGTGGAACGTCGCCGTCGCCACCGGCCGCACGCCCGCCGAGCTGGCCGCGCCGTTCGATCTCGTCGCCGTCGCGCTCTCCAAGGGACTCGGCGCGCCAGGCGGCACGCTCCTGGCTGGAGCGCATAACCTGATCGAGCGCGCCGTGCGTTACCGGCGGATGTTCGGCGGCGCCATGCGTCAGGTTGGGATATTCGCCGCCGCTGGCCTGTACGCGCTCGACCATAATATCGAGCGGCTGGCCGAAGATCATGCCAACGCGCGCCTGATCGCCGAGCGGCTCGCGCGGAGCCCGCGTATTGTTCTCGACCTGGGTAGCGCGCAGACGAACATCCTGGTTTTCGGCCTGGCCGCTGACGCCCCCGACGCGCACACCGTCGTCGAGCGGGCGCGAGCGCGGGGAGTCCTGGTGATGGCCTTCAACTCGCGCACGATCCGCGCCGTTACGCATCTCGATGTCTCACGCGCGCAATGCGAGCGGGCGGCGGAAGTCCTGCTGGAAATCGTTGAAGGCTAGCCTTCATCTGGCTGGGCGCGACGATGACGCGAGCCAGCGCGGGCTACGAGCCCGCCAACAGACTGAACTGCGTGGTGAGATAGTCCTGGGCGCCGTGCGGCAGGACTTTGACGGTGATCTGCCAGTTTCCGGCCATCGTCAGATCGGCGGTTCCCGCATAGGCCCCCGGCTGGGTGGCGGGCTTCAACTGTAGCGACTCCTGGCCCATGTCCATATCCAGGTTCTCGACGATCAGCAGGACGGAGGCGTCGCCAACCGGCTTGCCCTTCGCGTCGCTGAGGGTGACGGTGAAGGTATTGGAGCCAAAGGTGGCCGGCGTGGCGTCCAACTTGACGTGGTAGCCGCCGACCGTGTGGGTCTGGCTGTAGGCGCCAGTCGTCGCGGCGGGCGCGCTGGCCTCCGCGGGCGCCAGCGACCCGGCGAAGGCGCCCAGCAGCGCGACGCACAGCAGCACGCCGCCGCCCAGCAGCGCCTCGCGCCGCAGCCAGTCCTCCATACGCCCCGCGAGGCGCCGGGCGGGCGGAGAGATGGGCGCGGCAGGCTCTGGCGTCGCCTCCAGGCGCGCGTCCGCGCCGCTGGGCCGCTCGCCTCCGCCGCTGGCGGCGACGGCCGCTGGCTGGCTGGCGGCGCTGCGCGCGTGGCTGGCGTCCTCAGCGGCGAGCACACGGGCCAGGCGCGGGCGCAGGTGGAAGGCGTGGTAGGCGCTGATGGCCGCCATCACCAGGAAGATCTCGATCTTGACGGTCAGCGTGCGGCCGTATGCGGTGGTGATCATCTGGCTGGCTGAGGTCAGGTGAACGGTCGTGTTGAGCGAGCCGGTGAGCGCCAGGATCGCGGCGGAGATGATCGCCACCGCGCCGAATGCCGGGATGCCGCGCGCGAGCAGCACAGCGCGCGCCCGATCAGGAAGCGCCCTGGTGGCCGGGATGAGGACCACGCTGATATAGAACAGGCCGCCCAGCCAGGCCGCGTTGAAGAGCAGGTGCAGCAGGTCCACGCTCACCGCGTAGGCGCGCTCGGAGGGCGGGGTCGCGGCGGCGTGGCCCGACATAGCGAAGGCGAAGAGCAGCAGCGCGCCGAGCGCCAGCTGAACCTGACCAGTGACCGGCAGGTCGAGCCACCCGCGCGCCAGGCGGCGCGGCAGATGGCGGACCGACCGCAGCGTGGCGAGCGCCTCCTGCGTCCAGCTCGGAATCGCATCCCCGGCGCCGTGCGATGCGGCTCCTGGAGCGGCGTCCGGACTGGCGGCGGGCGGCAGCTTGGTGCTGGCGCCATCGGGCGGCGGCGCGACGAGGGTCAGGATCAGCGCGGCGGTGGTGACGGCCTCGCGCATCCACCAGTAGGCGCCGAATTGGCCGCTGATCAGCACGGCCCGCCAGAATTGCGGCGCGATCAGCCCGCGCAGGCTCCCCGCGACCTCGACAGTCAGCGCGGCGGCCAGCCCCACATTCGCCAGTAGCAGCCCACCGAGCGCGTAGGGCGCGAGCTGGCGGAAGCGACGGACGCTGAGGCGCGCGCCGTCGCGGGCGGCCGGGTCCGCCGCGGCGCTGGCTGGCGCAACCCACGTCTCCCAGATCAGGCCGCCAACCCAGAACGCGAGGAAGAGCAGCGCCAGCCATGTAAAGAGCGCCTGGGCGGCGACCGACCCATCGAAGGTCTCCGGCGCCGCGCCATATCCCGCCGCGCCAGGGGTGTGCGAGGTGGGCAGCGTCGCCGGGACGGGCGGGACGGAACCGTCGGCGTTGGCGACGCGGAAGATGAACGAGCCGCCGGTGACATGGCCGTCGTCGGCGGACTGCGCGCGCCAGATCACCACGTAGGCGCCCGGCCGCAGGAGCTGGAGGCCCACGATCAGCTCGTTTGGATCGGAGGAGCTGACGTGGGTGTCGCGCGCGTCCACCTCGTGATTGGAGGGATCAATCACGGTGATCGTGGAGGAGTCAGGATTGACGGCCTCGCTGAACCACGCGCGGACCTGTGAGGGCGGCGCGGCGAGGATAGTGTTGGCCGCCGGGTCCGAGCGAACGAGATCGGCGTGCAGCGGGCGCGCGGGCGCGGCGCTGGCCGCTGGGGTTCCCAGCGTGAGCGCCAGCGCCAGCAGCGCCAACAGTCCTAGCGCCAGCGCCAGGAGCCTGCTGCGCGGCCATCTCCTCTGTCGCATGTCTTCCTCGCTCCTCGCTCCCGGCCCTCCTGATCGGCGCGGGCGCGTCTCGTCTCAGTAGCTCGCGGTGAAGGTGAAGCTGGTCATTGTAGGCGTCGCGGCGCCTTGCGGCGTCACGCTGACCCGCCCAACCCACTCTCCACGCATCGAGAGCACGCCATCAGCGCGGTAGACGCCGCCGGCGCCCGACTGGGCCAGCTTCATATCCACATGGACCGGGCTCATCGCCATGTCCGGCATGTCCAGATCGAGCGTCACGGTCGCGTTGGAAACAGGGGCGCCAGCGCTGGTCTTGAGCTGCACAGTGAAATTATAGGAGCCATAGGCGCCTGGCGTCGCGCTCAGCGTGACCAGCAGGCCGTTGACGCTATGCGTCAGGCTGACGCTCCGCGTCGTCCGCGCGCTCTGCTTGCCGGCGAAGGCGCTGGGACCATCCTTCAGCAGCAGCGCGACATCGGCGCTGAGCGTGGCGGGATTAAAGCCCTCGTTCATGAAGACCTGCTCGCGCGTCTGGCTATCGAGCAGATAGACGCCGGTCGTGTGGATGACGATGCCGTCGGCTTGCAGAATGGATTGCATGTGGAAGGCGTCCCAGAGCGGCTGGAGTTGGTCCTGCGAGCCGAGCAGATAGACCACATGCGGCGTCATCTTCTGGTTGCTCAGGAAGGTGGCGGCCGACTGTGGCGTGTCATGCCAGGGATTGAGGCTGAGCGCGACCCAGTTGACGCTATCGGCCCTGGAGCCCATGTCCTTGGCGGTCGCGTTGATGTACTGCGCCATGAGCGAGCAATCGGTATGCGGGCAGACGGAATCGAAGAAGGTGAAGACCGTTGGCTTGCCTTTGAGGCTGTCGAGGGTGACGACGCCACCGGTCTGGTCCTTCAGGCTGAAGCTGGGCGCGGGCACGCCGCCAAGAAGCATGCCCTGATCGTCCGTAGACTGGCTCGTTCCACTGGGCTGCGCGCCGGACTCGCCAAGGCGCCCGGCGAGGGCGTTGAAGCCCAGGACGACGCCGAGCGTCAGCGCGACGATGAGGACGGTAGAGATGACGGCGCCTGAGGGCCGCGTGAGCGGGCGCGTCGGGGTCCCGCCTGGCTGTGGCTGGTCGTCTACCTCAGGGCGTCGTTGTGGCATGAGCGCTCATCCCTTCCGTCCCGTGAGGCCGGCGCGACCCACGCGACGCGCCAGGGCATATCCGCCCGCGAGGCCAGCGAGCAGCGCGACAATGGCGATCAGCGCTACCAGCCATGCCGGCGCGCCGCCGGTGGCCTGGGCCGTTGTGGTGGGCGAGGTCTTAGGCGCCAGATCGGAGGCGCCCGTCTCGCTGACGAAGAAGCTGAACGCGCCGACATCGGGGTCGCCGTCGGTCGCGGAGACAGTATGCCACGCGACGAGATAGACCTCGGAATCATCGCCGGTCATCGGGGCGCGCATCGTGGCCAGATCGTTCTGCTCCACCTGCGCCGCTCCGCTGACCACCTGGCCCTTGGCATTATAGACCGTGACACCGCTCCCGGCGGGATCAACGGGCTCGGCGAAGTGGATGACGACGGTGGAGGGCGCCGCCTTGAGGACCGCGTTCGCGGCGGGATCGGAGCTGACATACCCGGCATGGGCCGCATGGGCCGGGCGCGCCAGGGCAGGCGGCGCGGCGAGCGCGGCGGCGAGCGCCGCAAGCAACCCGAGCGCCGGGATGAGCCGGAGCGGACGGCTGAGGATGGTTGCATGCATGGACAGCGGCGCCCTCCATTATCGCCAAAGCGCCAGGCGCGCCTCGATCGCGCCGCGGAGATGCGATCCACGCCTGGCTTGCGATCACACATTAGCGTACAGAGGAGGTTAGCGTCTATCAGGCGCGCCCCTGAAGCGCCGATAGGGTGAAATCCTAAGGCGCATCTCATGCTAGCGGTTTAGTCCGCGCCCACCGCGCCGTGCGCATCCCAGCCCGCACAGGCAAAACTCCCCAGCGCCAGCCCGACGCCAGCGCATACGCCCGCCCAGTGTTCCGGCATTCACGCCACCCCGCCCCGTGCGTCAGCCATTCATGGCCGCGCGCTTCATGGCCGCGCGCTCCCTACTCACGCCGCATGTCAACTTGTTTCACACGGACTATTGCAGGGTGGTTGGCGAATCGTCATAATACGGGGGAGGCTGCGATGGGTCAGTCCGGCGCGGGCGGCTTGCCCCGGGTGTTACGAGGTGATCGGAGGCGCGATATGACGCAGCCTGAGGCCGTCGCGACCAAGACGCGAGAAGCGAGCGCTGGCGGCCCATCGGGGAGGCGGCGAGTATTGAGGTTCGCGGGCCTGTCCCTGCTGCTGACGGTGGCGATGGTGGTGGCGGATGTGATCGCGCTGGGACTGGGCAATCGCGTACAGGCGCTGAGCCCCCATTACTATATGGCGCTGGGAGACTCCCTCTCGTTCGGCTATCAGCCCAATCTCGATTTCAGCGCGGGCTTCGCCGATGTCATCTTCAACGACCTGCACAAGACGGGTGTCAGCGCGCTGGTAAATTACGCTTGCGCGGGCGAGACCACCCAGACGATGATTGATGGCGGGTGCGTCGGCCGGTTCGCGCACAAGGGATCGTATTTAGGCCCACAGCTCCAGGCGGCGGTGGACTTTCTGAGTAAGGCGAAGAATCGCGGGCGCGTCAGCCCGATCACGCTAGAGATTGGGGCGAACGATGTGCTGCCGGACTGGGATGCGGCGGCGTGCAGCGCGGACCCGGCGGCCACCGTGGATCTGGCGACGATGGACGCGAACCTGACCCACGTGATCTTTCCGGCGTTGGTGAAGGCGCTCGGACCGGCGTCGGGCGATCTGCACCTGCTGAATTACTACAACCCGTTCGCCAGGGCGTGTCCGGAGTCGGCGCCGTTCATTGATTTGGTCAATTCCCATTTGAAGGCCGACGCGGGGCCGTTCCGCATCTCGGTCATAGATGTGTACAACGCGTTCGGCGGTGACACCGGGACGGCCAAGAACATCTGCGATCTCACCTGGTACTGCTCGGTGTACCACGACATCCATCCGACGAACGACGGGTACAAGATCATCGCGCGGACGGTCGAGAACGCGCTGGGCCTGCCAGGAGCGAAACTGCGGCTAGGCTACGGGGCGCCAGTCGGAGCCATGGCGCCTCGCATAGCGGCGGTGTGGCGGCGGACGCCCCTGGGATGAGAGCCCGGCGACTGCAGCCATGGCAATGATATGGCAATGATTCAGATACAGGTGATGAACAAGCGAGAGCGGAGGGCCACGATGCTCAACAGCGCGAATAACGACCGCAACAACACATTCCGGCTGATCGCGCTGGGCGCGCTGGCGGTGCTGGAGGGGCTGGCGGTGATCAGCACTGTGCTGAATTTCGTGTTCGTGCCGCTGGGAACGCTCTATCCCAATATCGCCTCGGTATCCATCCTGATCATCCCCGTCCTCATTGGCTTGCTGGCCAAGCGCTTCGAGGTGGCCGTCGTATTGACGGTGCTGCCGTTCTTCGTGCTGGCGATCGTGTATACCGCCGTCTTCGCGCCGGTATGGAGCATTGATCTGTTCCAGCTGGGCGTGCTGGCCGGGCGCGTGTCGGGCGGCGCGTTCTTGCTGGGCGGCCTCGGACTCTTCGGCTGGATGCTGCGGCGCATCTTGCGGCGCGAGACGGGAATGAAGATCATCAGGTAGACTGGGTGGGGCCCCTGCCTCGCCTAGACCAGCATCAGTTCGCGCTGCGCTGGTGAGATATACTCCGCGCCGGAGTCCGTCACCAACACCTCATCCTCCAGCCCGATGTAGCCGCGCTCGGTCGGCACACCAAGCTCCAGTGTGTAGACCGAGCTGGGCTGAATGGGCTGCTCGGGGGAGTCGCCATAGCGCGGCCAGCGCGGGCCGAGTAGCGGGCCGCCATCGTGGGTGGCCAGGCCGACGCCGTGACCGAGCGCATGCTTGTATTCGGCATAGCCCGCGCTGGTGATGACCTTGCGCGCGGCGTCATCCACCGTCCACCCCTGAACGCCCGCTTTGAGCCTCTTGCGCCCAGTCTCAATGGCGTCCACGCAGGTCTGGAAGGCGCGGCGGACGCTGGCGGGCGGCTCCGGGTCGGCCTCGCTGCGCAGGTACCACATCCGCTGGAGGTCGGCGCGGTAGCCCTCGTAGGCGACGCCGAAGTCCAGATGGATCAGGTCGCCGGGCCGCATCACCAGATCGGTCGGGCCGGCGTGGCCGGCCTCGCTGGCCGCGCCCGCGTTGACAGCCGGGCAGTGATCGGCGGGCCAGGAGGTCTCCAGCCCGCGGCGGCGCGTCTCGGCGTGTAGCATGTCCGCCACATCGCGCTCGGTCCGCCCTGGTTGCAGGAAAGCCGTCACCTGGGCGAAGAGCTCTTCGGTCAGCTCGATCGCCTTGCGCATGCGGGCCAGCTCGGCGGGCGTCTTGCGGCTGCGCAGAGGACCGATCACCGGCGCGGCGGAGATCAGCCGCTGGCGGTAAGGCGTGCGGGCCAGCGCCGCGACCAGCTGCAAATACATGCCATGCGTCAGCCCGTCGGAGGCGACATCGCCGGTGGAGTAGTTGATGGCGATCTGGCGCGGGTCCAGCTCGCGCAGGATGGCGCGCAGGCTGGGGGCGAAGCCCTCGTCGTACGTGCGCACGTCCTCATACAGGCCCGCGCGCTTGACCGTCGCCCCTTCCGGCCCACCGACCAGCGCCACGCGCCGCCCCTCACGTGTGACGATAAAGGCGCTCTGCCACGTCACGTCATGCCCGACGATCAGCTTCATCACCGGGTCGGGCGTCTCGGACGACTCGCGCACGAAGGTGAG
>DASTKI010000165.1:0-65600 GCA_035716045.1 Ktedonobacterales bacterium | reverse complement strand
CCCAGCCGACGAGCGTGCTGACGCTGGCGGGCGCGGCGCTGCTGCTAACCGGGCTGGCGCTGGTGGGATTGGGCGGGCGGCGGCTCGGGCAGATCACCGCAGTCGGGTTCGCCGTCCTGACCGGATGCGCCATCGCCACCTATTCTGTCATAGACTCCCGCGCGGTCGGGACGCCTGGCGTCTCACCTCTGGCGTATCTCGGCCCCGTACTGGTCGTGCAGAGCCTCCTGCTGCTGGCGTGGGTGCGCGGCGACTGGCGGCGCATCCGGCGCGCGGCGCGGCCGGGAGCCATGATCGCCATTGGGACGGTAGCGGCCTATCCGCTTGTGCTCCTCGCGTTTCAGCGCGCGAGCGCGGGGCGGGTCGCCACCTTGCGTGAAGTCTCCGTCCTGCTTGGCGTCTTCCTCTCGCGCGGGCAGCGCGGCTGGCGCGTCTGGCTCGGCGCGACGCTGGTCGTGATAGGGATGGTCCTCACCGCGATATAGCGCGCATCTCTCTCGTCCTCTCAGCCCGCCAGGCGATTGCGGCAAGCAACTCCCGTTGCATCACCGTGTCGCCCGTCCCGAGCCACCGCATCGCCACGTCGAACGATCGAGGAGAGACGACGCTCCTGGTTCGAGCAAGCAATCGGGACGAGCCATCCGGTTGTGGCCGGATCACGAATGTCCAGCTAATGTCGGTCCAATGCCTACCGGGGGAACGGGTAACGGGCTCGCCGGTTCCGAGCGTCCGGCAGCTATGGAGGACGAGGTACGAAGCCGGTTCCACGGCGACGACATCCCAGCGCGCCGACGATTCGGGACCAACGACCTCAAGCAGGGCGTCCCCAGGGGCGATGCTGCGCCCGAGAACCACTCTGGCGGCGGTGTCATGGGGCCGGGTGAAAGGATACCAGCCGGGCCAGCCGCCGCGGTCAGCGCCGAGCTGCGCCAGCCACAGCCAGATCCGCTCGGGCGACGCCCGCACGGTCTGGGCGCGCGTGCGGACCCACGTCGCGTCGGGGACGACATCATCGCCCGCGAGCGGCATACTGCGCTCGCGTGGCGTCGCTCCGCTCCGCAACAGATGTGGATGGAGCAGCCCATGGAAAATCTGGAAGAGGTACTCGATTGGACCAGCCAGCCCAGCTTGACGGAGCAGCTGGCCGAAGCGCCCTACGTCACTCGCTCGAGGTGTGGTGGACTGCCTCATGTATCTCCATCCTTCAATCGGCTATCCGGCTTTGATGCTGTTCCCGGGCAGGGAGCCGGTAGCGAACAAGGCGCCGCTTCCATGCCATGACGCGCCTTACCCGCAACGGACCGCCGGGCGGCGATGGTGATTGGGCTCGACCAGTGTGTGCTCGACACCGCCTGGAGGTCTTGCGTATACCTCCAGTCTATCACTGGCTTGGGCTGCATGACTCTTAACGGGAGAAGCGCCTTGTCAGCTCGATCTCGATGGCTTCGGGGTCGGGCGCGCCCTTGGGGGTAATGACGCGCCAGGCGGGGTCGGTTGGGCCGGAGGGTGGCGCCGCGACGGCCTCGATCAGCGCGGCGCGGATGCGGTCGGGCATGATGGGATGCGTGCTCAGTAGCGTGCGGTACTCGCGTGTGGCCTTCATGCGCATCTCGCCCAGATAATCCGCGGGCAGCTCGGCGTAGTGACGGCGCAGCTCGGCGAAGAAGTTGGGGGTGTCGCGCTGCCGCATCGCCTTGAGCAGCCCCTCGCCCGCGCCGCGCATGGTGGCCGCGGCCGCTAAGACGCCCGTCTCCATATTGATGAACGTTTCCGTGCCGTAGATGCGCACGGCTTCAGCGTCGGCCTGGAACTCGTGCGAGCGGCTGATGCGCAGGCGCAGCAGGTGGAAGGTGACCCAGAGCAGCCGCAGCGGCAGGGTCACAATCCAGACGACGACCACCGCGAGCATGATACCGACGTTCAGGCCGACATCGTTCATGCCATGAACGCCGCGGGTTCCGCGGGTGTTCGTCTCGATGCCCTGCCGCGCGGCGCTGATGACGCTGTGGAGCGCGCGCTCCGCATAGCCGAAGTAGAGCGCGCTGAGCGTGTGGGCGTAGCGGTGGTGGGCCAGCTCATGCGCCAGAAGCGCGCGCAGCTCCTGCTCGGAGAGCAGCGCCAGACCCGCGACGCCGACGCCGAGCACGGTTTGCGGCAGGAGCGCTTTGCCCCAGAGCATCCGCCGCGAGATGAAGAAGTTCGCGCCAGGGACGAGGATCACCCAGCGCGGCGGCTTGACCTTCACCCGCCCCGCTACCTCGCGCGTCAGCGCCTCCAGGCGGGGATAGGCGGAGAGCGGCGCGACGATGGCGCGCGAGCGGGTGGGGAAGCCGAAGAGCGCTGTGTAGAGATAGAGGAGAACGACCGCGTCGAGGACGACGCCTACCCACAGGCCGTCCGTGACATAGTAGACCATCAGCCCGATGGCGCCCGCGATCAACGCGCCCAGCGCGAGATAGACCAGCGTGCTCAGCGCTAGCAGCGCCAGCAGGTAGAGCGGGCCGCGCGGGCTGGTGGCGCCTTTGTTTTCGGTAATGCGCTTGAGGTCGCGCCAGGCGATGCGCGCCGCCATCCGGCGGTCGAAGAGCGTCACCGCGCGCGAGAGCCCGCGCGCCGCCTCGGCTGGATCACCCGGCCCGCCCCAGCCGCAGGCGCATTCTAGAAAGCCCGCTGAGTCGGCGTAGACCGGCCTCTCACAGACTGGACATTTCGCCGCGGGCGCTGGCTGCATGGGCGTCGTCTCCTCGGCCATTCAGGCGTCACAGCCCCGAACGGAAGGCCACGCGCCCAGGGTGTATTCCCAGTATACACAGGCTGTCTACTTGCGCGCCGCGGAGGGGGCGTGGGAGGGATGGGGTGGAGCCCGCATACAAGTGGCGCCCACCCACCGCCGCCGGGGGGCAATGGCGGGATGGGCGGGCGCGCTGATGTGAAGCCTTGGTGAGGTAGGGCTTCAGCTGCGGACTAGCCGACTTTGATGGCGCCGATCGCGCCAGACATCGCGGCGGCGAAGGAGTGGGTGACGAAGTTGTACGAGCCCTTGTCGGGGATCGTCAGCTCGACGACCGCGCCGCCGCCGGGCGGGATGGTGATCGTCTGCGCGCCGACCATATGGTTGGCGGGGTTGCCGTCAGGGTAGTAGTCGCTGAAGATCGCGCCGATCACATGGAAGGCCGAGAACCCGGTCGGCCCGGCGTTGACGATGAACAGGCGGATCTTCTCGCCTGGCTTCGCGGTCAGCGGGTTGCTGACGTACTGGGCGGAGTAGCCGTTGAAGACGACGTAGTCAGGCATCGCGGACATCATCTTCTTCTGGTCCAGGCTGTAGGAGCCGTCGGCGCCCTTCTGGGTGTAGAACTCACTCTGCACCAGCGCGTACTCCTTGGCGGACGACCAGCCATTCGCCGGGTCCACGATGATCGCGCCGTACATGCCGTTGGCGATGTGGTCCATCACCGGCGACATGCCGCAGTGGTACATGAAGACGCCGGGGTACTTGGGCGTGAAGGTGAAGCTGATCTTGTCGCCCGCCGGGATGGGCCGGTAGTCAACATTCGGCGCGACCTGAGCCGCGTGGAAGTCTATCGAGTGGCCCATCTTCCCATCGTTGATCAGCGTGAAGTTGACGGTCTGCCCCTGGCGCACGCGCAGGATCGGGCCGGGGATTGTGCCATCGAAGGTCCAGGCGTTGTAGGCGACGTTCGGCGCGATTGTGACCAGCCCCTCTTTGACGGTCAGCGTGATATTGGCGGTCGGCCCGCTGGGCGCTGCGGCCGGCTGCGCGTTGTAGGGCTGGTACTTGGGGACGGCGACCTGAGCCACCTTGGCCGATGACGCCGATGACGCGGACGAGCCGGATGGGGCCGCCGTCGAGGCGGGAGCGCCCGTGAAGGCGGCGTAGGCGCCCATCGCCACAGTGAAGACGAGAATGGCGCTCAGCGCGCCCACGAAGATGTGCTTGAGCGCGGTAGCGTCGCGACGTGTGATGGCATCCCATTCCTTGCGCAGCGCGCCAGGCTGGGTAGCGGGCGCCGCGCCGTTCGGCGGCGCGCTGATTGGCGCGAGCGGCTGTGAGACGGGAGATGCGTCCTCGCGCTCTCTGGTCGGGATCGGCCCAGGATGGATGCTCATGAGATGTTCCCCCTCGTCGGTGATCGAAATCGGTGATGATCGAATTCGGTGGCGTATCCAGGGGGAAGCGTCCTGCCGCGGGCGAGATCGCGCCGCCAGCTAGCCATGCCCCCTACCGTCCACAGTAGTTGGCGGCATTCGCCGTATGACGCGACAAAAGTCGCATTTCGGCCGTGCTGTGACGTGTCTGTGAATGTGAGCGCGCCGCTGTGATGTGGCCGTGAGAGCGCGAGCCCGGACGCCACGAGCGAGCCATGCGGCGACGGTGGGTGGCGAAGGTGGGTGGCGAAGGCGGGTGGCGAAGGCGGGTGGCGCCGCATTTGCGCTACGGAAGAGCGCAGCGGAATAGCCGCGCCGCGACGCCTACACGCCGCGACATGGGGCCTGCCTGGTGGGCGCATTATGAAGGGGCCAACATGCAACCACACGCGTCATCGTCGGCGCCTGCGCCGAGGAGCGCGCCCGCGTCCCGGCGAGTTGTCGCGCTCATGCACGAAAGCGCCCACCAGACAGGCGAGGGCGCTTTCGCCGCCGACGCGCTGGAATCGGCGCTGCGGCGGCGCGGGCTGGATGGCGAGGTGATCGCGCTTGGCGCCGCCGACGACCTGGCGGCGGTCGCGGAGCGCGCGGCGCTGGATGGCGCCCGGGTGGTAGTCGCGGTGGGCGGCGACGGAACCATTCATGACGTGGCCAGGGGGCTCTGGCGCGCGAGCCGCGCGGGCGCGGGCGCGGCGCTAGGTATTCTGCCCGCTGGCACGATGAACAACATTGCCGCGGCGCTTGGCGTGCCGATGGACGCGGACGCGGCGCTCGACGGCGTCGCCGAGACCCTGCGCACGGGGCGCTTTCGCCCGCTGGACCTGGCGCGCATTGGCGACACGATCTTCATCGAAGCGGCGGGATTCGGGATGCTGTCCGAACTGATGGGCATCGGCGAGTCCGTCAAGCAGAACAGCCTGGCGGCTCCAGCGGCCGCCATCCAGGTAGGACAGGCGCTCGCGCGGTATCAGCCGGCGCCACTGACGCTCAGGCTGGATGGTCGCGCCCACCACTTTCATGCCCTGCATGTCCTGCTGTGCAACGCGCCCGCCATCGCTATGCGCATGAACGTCGCGCCAGGCGCTCGCATGGATGATGGGCTGCTCGATGTCGTGGTCTACGAGCGCTTCCGCCCCCTGGAGCTGCTGGCCCATGTCATTCGCCGCATCGGCGGGCGCCGCGCCTACGACCAGCGGGTACGGCGGTATCGCGCCAGGAGCGTGGTTGTGGAGCCGGATGGCGCTTCATCGCGTGCGACGTGGGCCATGGAAGTGGATGGCCATGTTGATGGCGATTGCGGTCCTGAGGGGCGCTGGCGGCGTATCGAAGCCTACGTCCTGCCGCATGCGCTCCGGCTGGCGGCGCTCCCCGCGCCCGCGCGGCTCGAGGCGCGGCCATGGCGAACGGCGTGGCGGGCGCTCGCCTCGATGCTGAAACGCTCGCCCGCCAAGCCGCCTTCACCCGCCGCCGTTGTCGCGGCGGGGAGCGCCGCGCTCGAAAGCGCCGTGCGGGACGTCACGGAGCCGCCGCGCCGCGCCGCGCGCCGCGCCGCGCTGATCCGCACGCTCTATCTCGGCGCCGCTGGCGTGGCGGTCGCCACGGGGGTCGCGGCGCGCCGCGCCAGCATCCTTCCCGGCGACCTGGCGATCACCCAGACGCTCCAGCGCACGCGGTCGGCGCGCATGGACCGGTTCTGGCGCGGGGTGGCCTGGGCGGGATTTCCGGGGCCAGCGACCCTGGTCATATCCGGGATAACGCTCGCCCTCTGGCGCGCTCGCTTCCACCTGGAGGCGCTCTACCTGCTGCTCGCCGGGAGCGTCAGCGGGCTGAACTTTGTCCTCAAGCGCATCGTGCGGCGAGAGCGCCCAACCGAGCCTCGCGTGCGCGTGCTGCGGCTGATCCGGGAGCCGAGCTTCCCCAGCGGCCATGTGATGTTCTACGTCAGCTCCCTCGGGTTTCTGGTGGCGGCGGCGCTGGCGAACCTACGGCCATCGGCGCTGCGGCGCGCGATCACGGCCGCGGGCGGTTCCCTGATCGCGCTGGTTGGCGCATCGCGTGTCTACCTTGGCGCCCACTGGCCCAGCGATGTCGTTGCGGGCTATCTGATCGGCGCCATGTATCTGGGTGGAGTGCTGGAGTTGTACTGGCGGGCCAAGAGCCGGCAGGCTGAGGCGGCGTCACGCGCCCTGCCCAAACCGACCGCGAATGAGCTGGCGACGGCTCCTGACATTGGCGCAGCGGATGCGAATGACCCACGCCACCATTCCTGACGGGCGCGCCGCTACGGGTCGGCGTCACGCGCGCGTGGCGGCGGAGTCTATGCCCGCACCGCTGAAAGGGGCAATCGTGGCGAATCTCGATACTGATACAGTCACCTCCACCGGGGCGGAGGCGTCACAACAGCCCGGCGCTCGATCAGGCTGGCTGCCATACAGCCGGAGGCGCGTCGCCATCGTCGCAGCGCTGTGGGTCCTGGCGCTCGCCGCCGTGTTGGGCATGGCGCTCACGCTGCGCGCCCACTCCTCCACCCTGTTTCCCGGCGATGTCGGGCTGCTGCTGCTGATTCAGCGCATCAAAGCGCCAGCGGTCGTGGCCTTCATCAACTTCGCCAGCGACGCCAACTGGCCAACGCCAGCGGGGATCATCGTCTTCGCCGTCATACTCACATTCGTGATCTTCCGGCGCTGGCGGTATGCGGTGGCGACACTCATCGCTGGCTTCCTGGCCGATGGCGCGAGCTTCGCGCTGAATGGCTGGGTGGCGCGCCCGCGCCCGAATAATGTCCACATCCATGCGGTCAAGAATATCGGGCTGAGCAGCTTTCCGTCGGGGCATGTCTCGCATGTGACGGCGTTTTATGGATTTCTGCTGTTCCTCTCCCTGCAAGAGCTACGCATCCATCCGCGCTGGACGCCCTGGATTCGGGTCGTGCAGGCGGTCTGCCTCTATTTTCTCGTCTTCATTGGCCTGTCGCGCCTGCTGGAGGGCGAGCACTGGCCGAGCGATGTGCTGGCGAGCTATTTGCTAGGGAGCATGGCGCTTGTCGTCGTCATCCTGATCTATCAGGCGCTGGGGAGGGTACGGATGCCTAAGAGTGAGACGCGCACGAGCGACGAGGTCGCGGAGGACACCGCCCGCACGGCGCGCCGCGCCGCCGATAGCCCAGTTGTCACGACGCTTGCCCATGCTGGCTATGCCGCCAAAGGGGTCGTCTATTTGATCATCGGCGGTCTGGCGATGGCCGCCGCGCTCCACATTGGCGGCAGCCTCACGGACCAGGCGGGCGCGACGCGGGTGATCTACCATCAGCCCTTCGGGGCGTTCCTGCTCATCCTGGCCGCGGTGGGCTGGTTCGGCTACGGGCTGTGGTGTCTGGTCCAGGCGGTGTTCGATACGGAACATTACGGGACGGACGCCAAGGGCGTCATCGCCCGGCTCGGCTACGCCGCGATCGGCGTGATCTATGGCGGTCTGGCGTTGCTCGCCTTTGAGCTCGCGACCGGCAAGAGCAGCGGCGGCAAGAGCTCCAACGCCCAGGCGCACGACTGGACGGCTCGCCTGCTCAACGCGCCGGGAGGTGTGGCGCTGGTCATCCTGGTTGGGGTGGTCACGCTGGGTGTCGCGGGCGCGCTGTTCTACCGGGCGTACAGCGCCGAGTTTCGCAGGCAGCTCGACCTGACCCAGGCTCCAGACAACGTGCGGGCGGGCGTGGTCCTACTTGGCCGGGTGGGATACACCTCCCTGGGGTGCGTCTTCGCCATCATCGGCGCGTTCTTCATCGTCGCGGCCCTGCGGCATGATCCCAGCCAGGCGAAGGGATTGTCGGGAGCGCTGGAGGTGGCGCTGCGCGAGCCATTTGGCAGCGTCCTGCTCGCGGTGATCGCGCTGGGGCTGCTCGCATACGGGGTCTACTCGCTCGCGCAGGCGCGGTATCGCCGTATTCGAGTCGCCTGACGCGGGGCGCTGACACATGCCCATGAGGGGAGAGCTGAGATGACGCAAAGCGCGATCAAGGCGCGCCTGATCACCAATCCGCGCTCAGGCCGTGGGGGCGTGGACCTCTCGGAGCCGCTGAGCATCCTGCGCGAGCAGGGCTGGGATGTTTCCGTGCGGCAGAAGCTGCATGGCGGCCATGCCACCGAGCTGGCGCGCGAGGCGGCGCGCGATGGCTGCCATGTCGTCGTGGACTGCGGCGGCGATGGCACGCTCAACGAGCTGGTGGAGGGAGTGCTGGGGACGGAGACGGCGGTGGGCGTCTTGCCGGGCGGCACCGCCAATGTCTGGGCGCACGAAGTCGGCGTCGCGTCGCGGCTGCAAATGGCCGCCATGCAGCTCGTCGCTTCTGAGCGCCGCCGGGTGGACGTCGGAGAGGTCACTGTCAACGGCAAGCACAAGAATCACTTCGTCCTGATGGCGGGCGTGGGGCTGGACGGGGCGATCATTGATCATGTAAGCAAGCCGCTCAAGAATCGCATCGGCCCGGCGGCCATCGGGCTGGCCACGCTCCAGGCGCTGCCGGAGGCCAGGGCCGTCCCTGTTCGTGTCGAGCTGGACGATCTTCACTGGCGCGGGCGCGTCTCGGAGATCATTATCAGCAATACGCGGCGCTACGCTGGCATGACCAACCTCACGGCCAACGCGTTCGCCGATGACGGTCTATTCGATGTGTGCCTGATTACGGCGACGGGGCCGCTCAGCGCCGGGCGGCTGCTGGGCTCGCTCCTGTGCCAGCGGCAGCCAAGCTCGGACGTCGCGCAGTTCTATCGCGCGTCCCATGTCAGGATCGCCGCGCCGGTCACACTGCCGCTCCAGGTGGATGGCGGCTCGGTCAAGCTGAAACATGAGAAGCCCACACCGGCGGGCACGATCTACGAGTTCTCGATCCTGGCGCGCGCGGTGACGATGCTTGTGCCGAAGACGTACAGCGGCGAACTATTCAAGCCCGCCCGCCTGGCGACCATCTCGCCCGAGCCTGAGCTGGAGCCTGTCCCGGCCAAGGGCGCCGCCGCAGCCAGCAAAGCCGCCACATCTGTCGAGCCGCTCGAATCCGCTGAGTCCGCCGAGGCTGGTGAGGCTGGTGAGGCTGGCGAACCCGTCTCTGTGGAGCGGAAGGCGTCCAAAGGCGGGAAAGGCGGCCAGAAGGGCAAACGGTGGCGCGTGACGGCGCTGGAGGTCGGCGTCGAATCGCTCACCGCCGCGCGTGTCAAGAATGGGCGCGTCATGCGCTTCAGCATCAGCCCTGATACGACATTCGACGATGGCTCGGGGCAGAGCCAGTCGCTCCTGAGCACGCTGTCGCGCGTCACCGCTGGTGATCTCTTGCGCGTGACCGGGCGCAAGGAGGGAGACGGCCACGCGGCGCGGGCGATCCACGTCGAGCGCGTGGCGCAGAGCGCGCCTGCCAGCGCAGGTTCTGTCCAGAACTAGCCAGGCGCCCGTGACTTTCCTGTGTAAACCCCCTCTGCCCATGTGTGATGCGCGTGAGTCGTGGATGCGACAACATAGGTGAGAGAGGGGGTGATGAGCATGAATGAACCCATCACGGTGTCAGAGTATGAGCGCGCCGAGGCTCAGGTGCGGGTCGAGGAAGGGCGCACCAGCTTCTACGTTCACGCGGCGGTCTATGTGCTGGTGAACATCCTGTTGATCGTCATCAACCTGGTGTTTGTGCCAGGCTTCCTCTGGTTCGTGTTCCCGCTGGTTGGCTGGGGCATCGGCCTGACGATGCACTATCTCTTCGCCGTGCGCTTCGAGCGGCGGCAGACGAGGGACTGGCAGGCGAAGGTCGAACAGCGGGCGCGCGAGGCGCACACGCAGGCGGCCAGCGCGTCCTGAGGATGCGCTGGAGACTCTATATGGCGCTGGCGCTGGCCAGATCGCCAGCCTCGCGCGTCACCAATCGGGAGTCAGAAGTGTGTCCTGGCGCAATCGCGCCGCGCATTTCTGGCTCCCGCTATCTGCGCATCACTTGGCACAGCGCCTGCGTGCGAATGCCGCTCTGGCGCTACTATTTGCAGTCCCTGATTTCCAGTCCGTGAGCAGTACAGACTGCTTGTTTGCGAGCGAGCGCGCCTGTGCCGCGCTTCGGCTGCAACGAGCATCCCCTTTATGGAGCGATGGCGCCATATTGTGACCAGCTCCATTACGTCACTTCAAGGGAGCCGCCGTAGCTCCCTGCGCGATGAACGGACTATGTCGAGGTCAACTCTACCCGCGTCTGGCCCATCAGGGGCCTTTGTGGGACACCACGCTGGGGGGGCGATGTCTCCTCTCGGCCTTTCGCCTTTCGGAGGTGCTACGATGAAAGCGCGTCTCCTGCTCACGAGTAGTCTGTTCCTCATCTTGCTTGCTGTCGCGGCATGTGGCGCGACCACAACCACTCCGAGCTCAGGCGCTCCCAGCCCCACAAAGCAAGCTACTGAGGTCCAGATCACTCTCACTGATTTCGCCATTAAAGCGTCACAGACCGAGTTTACCGTTGGGGTCCCTTATCGCTTTGTCGTGACCAATAGCGGTCAGACGCAGCATGAGTTGATGGCGGTACCCAGTTCCACCGGCCAAGCGTCCGAGGAAGAGATAGACGCGGCGCGCCTCTTCGAAATCGAGGATGTGAATCCTGGGCAATTGAAGACGGGGGTCTACACATTCACCCAGGCGGCCGCAGCGGGAACGCTCGAGTTCGCCTGCCATAAGGCTGGACACTACGAGGCGGGCATGCGTATGAGCATCACGGTCAAGTGACCCCACATCCGGTTTGATAGCCAGTTTGATAGCTACGAGCGCTCGCTACCCAGCGTTCGCTTGTCTGATGCCCCCTCGCCTCTCAAGCAGAGAGGCGAGGGGATGAGGTCTGCGCCTGGCCACCGACCACAGCAGCCGTCAAGGGCTTGCGGCTCAGATGGTCTGGAGGTAGGGGGCAGATGGCCAGTATCGCTGTGACGTAGAATAACCTGCCATAGCGCTGGCGCTTTCAAATACTGTATGCTATATTCTTTCTTGTCATTCTTGCGCTGCTGGCGTATCGCGCACTCTGTATAGTGGAAAGTTGTACGCAGTGGGAACAGAACGATTTGTCGCAGTGATCAACTGCTCTGATGGCTTTGTGCAGGAACCAGTCTCCACCTGGATGCGAAAACAATACAATGCAGACTATGTAGACAATATCTCTCTCTTTGGACCAGACAAGAGACTCAGCGCAGAAGAAGTAAGCCCCGAGTGGATTATGGTCAAGACCTGCCTTCAAGAGAGCGCTAAGTCACATCGCTCACGAGTTGTTGCGGTTGTCGGGCATGCTCCATGTTCAGCCAATCCAGCGACTAAGGCGGAGCATCTTGCTCAAATTCGCCGCTGCGTTCAGCAGGTTGTGTCGCTGGGCACACATGAGAGCGTAATCGGGCTCTGGCTTGATGAGCAGGGCGCGCTCGATGTGGTCGTGGGGCATACCAATAATTCTACAGAAAGGTGAATTCAGCAAACCGGTAGATATGTGGTGAGGTACGCGCGAGACGTGTGGCTCGCGGAGAAGATCCATGACGCGATTACCTCGTTGAAATATCGCTTTGGTTTGTACTTCTGCACGCCATTATTGATTCCTGGCGTGCAATGATTATCCAGCTAACCAAGAGTCTTGGCGGGGGGTATATGTTGTCTTCGCAGCTTCTTTCCGTGTATCTATTCCTCATCTCCTTAACGGTCTCGGCGATCGCTTTTCTTGTCGCACGATATTTCCGAGGATCTCTCAAGGCCCGAGCCAGCGTCATTGATGAGCACTTGAAAAGGCTGAGCGACCAGACCAGCGAGCCTGTGGACAACCTCCTGCTTGGCGATGCGACAAAGAAATCGGTCGGGAAGGTTTTCGATGACAGCGACACAATCGCCAACTACATCAATGCGAAGCTGGCTGAGCGTCACCCGCATGGAACAATAACCAAGGAGCCAGCCCAATCAGATCCGGTCGTGATTCAGCTCTTCGTGATCAAGCAGGAGGTGAACCTGGAGAAACGGGATGCGGAAGCGGAACGAACTTCGCTGCGCATAGCGAAGTTCGGTATCATCGTTTCTCTGGCTTCGCTGGTTATCGCAGCGCTGCAGTTGTTTGTGGCCCTCCTGCGGTAGCCGCCAACACATCAGCATGGGCCTCCGCGAGGCTCGTCTAGGCGGATGCCTACGGCCAGCGCTTATCGTACACGTGCTACTCTCTGCGTGGCCAGCGCCCAGACTTCCACGCTCTTGGCGCCTCTCACGATGAGGCGCGCCTCATAACGGTTCCATGCCTCTATCGAGAGGTCCTGAACGAGGGCGCGGTCGCTGGGTAGCGATACAGGGGGTCTGTGCCTTCGATATTCCCACAGCAGCACATCACCATAATTCGTTCCAATCGCCAGCACGGATCCCGCAAATATCCTCGGCGAGAATGCGAGACGAGTTATCGCTAATTGGGGCGCGCCGGCTGGCGGTGGCGGAGTCTTTATATAGTCTGATATGTCCAGCACGACTTGTCGTCTTCCGTAATCTCCTGTTTTGGCTCGCTGTTTCACGCGCACGATGGGGCCCGCGGCAAAGGCCAGCCGCCCGCCATCATCCGAAAACGCGATGGCGTCAACTGAATGGTGTTCAGTCGCAACGAGTTGCGGTGGGCTGAATTGTGTGTTTGACCCTGGCTCGGTGTTCCACAGGAGTAGCGCTCCTTGCGAGACGGCTCCAAAGCCAAATCCGGCGGCGACATGAGTTCCAGGCGCCCAGGAATTGACGGCCTTTTCCGACTTTGCGGCAAGAGCCTGGATCCGTCCCAAGCCCTGGGGCGCCTGGGGGAGAGCGCGCAAACCGATTTCCTGTGTCCAGGCCGAGTTCAGTCTCCAAAAATACACGGAATCACCGTCCGCCGCCACCGCAAACGCATTTTCGCTCAGCGCCATCCACGACGCTTGATGCCCTGCCCACGAGACAGGCGCGGCTCGTTCTGACTGTTCGAGTGGCCACACGGTGAGGGCGCCCCCCGAATCGAGGGCGAATACTCTGCCAGACGCCGGATGGAGCGCGGAACTCGTGCCTGGTCCCAGCTTTCGTGGGGCGCGATCATCAATAGCCAAGGTTGTCTTCAAGCCGCGATACACATACAGGGTTGGTTGCGGTGTATGTTGGGACAGAACCAAGAGTTGTTCATTATGGCCATGATTCTTGTGCTCCGTGAGCGAGATGTTGTATGCGCCCTCCGCCATGACTACTGGCGGCTTGCTCTCGACGAGATAGCGTGGGCCTTTTTCCGCTTCCACAGGATTGAGATGCGCGGGACACTGTTCAACGAACGTGAGCGTCTGATTGGTGAAGCCTACCTCCAACGTTAGCCGGGCGCCCAATGGGGGTAAAACAGATGCGCAGCTTTGCACAAACAGGTCACGCGTGCTGAGAAACTGACTGGTGGACCACTTTGGCTGCGCACTGGACTTGACCACGAATTCCGAACGCGCCATCAGTTTCCGCCCGAGTCTGCTGCACCGCTCGCTGTTCAGCATGATTGGATGTGATGGCCCGTTCCAGTCGTGTCGTGGCCCTTGCCACGCGCTGAGCTCCTTCAGTCGAAGTCCCAATGGGTCTGCGCTGTACGCGACGGGAATCTGCCAGCCTCTCAGGTCACATTGAATGAACTGGATGAGACTGCCGGTTGTCACCACACCGCCATCCACGGAGGGAAGTGACTCGCCGCCTCCGTCGCAACCTCTGATGAACGCGCTCAGAAAGTAGCCGCTTTGCTCGCGATTCGATTCGAAGGACTCCTGGCCAGGCAAACAGGCGCCAATATATACGAGCGAACCTGAGTGGTGGCTATTGGCTCTCTCGATGTCCGCTTCCTGAATGAGTGAGCCCAATGCGGATATGATCCTGGAGAGACGGGATTTCTCCGGCTCTGCATCGCCGGATATGGGATAACAGCAATCAAGCGTTAAGAGGATAGCGGCGCCGCGCATATTCTCTCGACAGGTGTTGCGAACCTCATCAATCGGGACCCAAGTGGATGGAAACTCCAGGCAGGTCTTCTCAACGCCGCGGATCTCGCGCAAGACTGCGTGTCCAGAGAAGTAGATGAGAACGAAGTCGTCATCCTCCGCGTGCGACACGATTCGCTTCAATTCGGCGAGGAAATGGCGATCAGCGATCTGCCTGACGCCACTTGTCGCCGTCGTTGGCGCGCTCACTCCGCACAGGGCTATGTCTCCGCCGTCTCTCCATGCGGGGTCCTCAAGCAACCATGGCAGCAGCAGTTCGGTGATATCAGATTCCGCAAACCTCAATCGGCGCTCAGATGGCGCGCTCTGAGCGCCAGCGCATGCCGCGAGGAGCGCATATCGTGTCATTCGCTGTAACCAATCGCTCACTAGCAATAAACGATAGGGGATGGCAAGCTGGATATGCCGCGCGGCGGCGGGAGCCGCGATCGTCTCGCCCTCACACGCCACTGCGCGTCCGGATCAGAACAAGGGTATCTCCTCGTCGCTCATCGCCTGGATGCACCAGGCGGCGCCAAGCAGGCCCGTATAGCCGGGGAACGCCGTCGGGAGGAAATTGACGGCCACATTCGCGCCGCCGGTGGGATGTCGGATCAAGCCGCCCTGTACACTGACCGCGACCTGTCTGACCACATCGAGCAGGGTGTCACTTCTGGCCCCAGCGCTGCCCAATGTAACGATGAATGGGTTGAAGCTCGGAATGACCCGAAGCGCTATGACGAGCCCCAGGGCCAGCCCGGCTTGGCGAATGATCTGGAGCGCGATAGGATCCTGATCTTCCGCTGCTTCGATGACCGCGCGCGTATCTATCGAGGTCACACCCTGGATGGCTGGAGAAATCGCGACACTTCCACCCGAATCAGGTGGAATGATCTGGGCGTGCGCGGAGTTCGGTCTTGCCCGCATCATGTCAATGATCTTCGTGGGCGTGGCCCCGGAGATCGCGCGCCGGGCGGCGGTGACGATGGCGCGGCCAGAGGCGAGGTTGGTCAGGCAGAGCAGTTCACCGCAAACAGGGCATACCTCCTTGGGGAGGGCCAATTCGAGCGGCGGGTTCATTCGACTCGCTACGTCAGTGAGCCGGTTCTGCGTCAAAGGGATATGGGGGATGCCGCCCGCGTTGCCCCAATTCCATCCATCGCCGCGCGCGTCCTGTTGAATGACGCCGAGATTGATGTTGTTGCTGACAGTAATGTAGACCATGTCGTCATTTCGTAGGCCCGCCGCCATTCCTTGGCCGCGCTCCAGCAAGCAAGAGATTTGGGACCGGTTGAAGCACCGCACGCGGGTGGCCTTCTTGAAAATGGTGGATAGTTGCTGCTCGAGATCGCTCGCTCGGGTGACGCTCGCGATGCCCGTGTGTGGTGCGAAGCTGGCGACGATGGCCACACCCACGCCGGTGACGTCATCTGGGTTGATATTGCTGGTCTTGATAAAGGCGTTGACAAACTGGATAACCTCTGTCGTTTGCCGGGGAATGAGACTCCCGAGAGGCGCAAATGGGGGCGAAGCCCAGGGGTCAGCTTTACTGTCGAGGAATTTAAGCCGCTTCTCAATGTTGGACTCGTCTTTATTCGGCTCGGCTCCAACGGGTAGGGCGCAGATGCGCTTGTGTGTGGCGGATAATTCGATTCCTATCGTTACAGCGCCGGGCTGCTGGGCTGCGCGGGCTGCGCGTGGTGGATTATTGACCATGATGAGCCCCTCCTTCGTTGTTGCGGGCGTATCGTTTCGTACATCTGTCCGTTGGGTGGCGCATGAGGTTGTCCAGCGGGGACTGCCTCAGGAGCGTTTGCGAGTGGGAGCGTGAACGCGGGCTCATTGAGGCGGGGGACGCCCGATCTACATCAATTCTCCCTCCTCATTGAATTGGTGTCATACTGAACCTGGCCGCACTATATATAGTAGAGCATACTCTGTCACACGGGAGCAGAATACCGCTGGAAGTTTACAACTTATCGCTGCAAAGAGTCAAGTTATGCGATGAGACATTTCTATTATGACGAAGAATTAGCAGGCATGCGCGCAGGAGCGTTGCGGATGACGTATGGCTAGCGCATCTCCCATCAGATGGTCTGGAGGTAGGGGGGCAGGTGGCCGGTGTCGCTGTGGCGCAGAAGCAGCGTCTTGCGCGGGCCGCCGAGCGCGACTTCGGTGACGCCGCAGTGCTGAATGCTGGTGGCGACCCACTGCTTGCCGGTGGCGCCGAGCGTGCGCGCGACGAGGTAGCTGATGAGGTTGCCGCTGGAGACGACGATCTCGCGCGTGGATTCGGTCGCGTCCGCTGCGGGCGGCTTGAACCACTTGCGATAGACCTCGCGCGCCTGGCGGTCGCCCTGGGCGAAGTCGGCGGGTGAGGCGCCCTCCAGGTAGGGGATGTAGGCGGGCGGGACGGTGGGCAGGCACTCGCGCAGCAACGGCGAAGGACGTAACTCGACATCCGGGAAGTATTGGGCGATGATCTCGGCTGTTTGGCGCGCGCGGATGAGGGTGCTGTGGTGGATGACGCAGATGGGCAGCCGCGCGAGGCGCCGCCCAGTCAGCTCGGCCTGCGCCGCGCCCAGCTCGGTCAGCGGGCCGTCGGGTGTCTCGGGCGGCGAGAACGCGCGCTGGTATTGCCCGTGGCGCACGAGATAGAGCACGTGAAAGGGTGTCCGGGTAAAGGTCGTGATGTCCAGCATGCGGTGGCGCCTCCTCGTCTTGTTTCCCCCACCCGCATAGCGCCTTACTCGCGAGGGGCTGCGTGTCCAGCTGGCGCCCACGCCATGAGACGCCGTTCGTGGCAAGCGAGCGCGCGCTGATTGATGAGCATATGACGCATCATGCAAGCAAACGCGCGCGGCGTCAAGCGCCCGGCCCAAGCGGGCTGGCCCTTCTGTCCCTCACCGGTCTGGTAGGCGCGGGTCGCTCATGCGTCGGCGGGCTGGCGTATACTGGATGTGCGAATCCATGTGGACCAGTGGCCGTACGCGACGAGAGCGGGGTGGCGGCGCATGAGCGAGACACACGACGCGCGCGAAGCGCCAGCGGGAACGGCGCAGCCGCCGCTGGTGGACCCAGTGGCGCTGGGGCGCTACCTGGCGCGGGAGATTCCGGGGCCGGACGCCGAGGCGTCGCTGCAGGTGGAGCGCATTCGCGGGGGGCACTCGAACGAGACGTTCTTTGTGACGCGCGGGGCGAGCCGCTGGGCGCTGCGCCGCCCGCCGCGCGGGCCGCTGCTGCCTACGGCGCATGACGTTGGGCGCGAGTATCGCGTGCTGCGCGGGCTGGAGCATACGAATGTCCCTGTTCCCAAACCGGTGCTGATGTGCGATGACGCCAGCGTGATCGGCGCGCCCTTCTACCTGATGGAGCGCATCGAGGGCGTAGTGATCCGCGCCGGGCTGCCGCCCGCGTTCGAGGAGGATGTGGCGGCGCGCATGGGTCTGGGTGAGGAATTGATAGACCGGCTGGCCGACCTGCACGCGGTAGACTGGCAGGCGGTGGGGCTGGCCGACCTGGGCAAGCCAGCGGGCTACCTGGAGCGGCAGTTACGCCGCTGGACGGGCCAGCTCGACGCCTCGCGCTCGCGCCCGCTGCCTGATCTCGACGCGACAACGGCCTGGCTGGCGGCCAATCTGCCTGAGTCGCCGCCCGCGACGATTGTGCACGGCGACTACCGGCTGGATAACCTGATCTTCGCGCCGGAGCCGCCCGCCCGCGCGCTGGCGATCCTCGACTGGGAGATGGCGACGCTCGGCGATCCGCTGGCGGACCTTGGCTACCTGCTCTCCTTTTGGCGCGAGCCGGGCGACCCCGACGCGGGGCCGCTGCGCCACCTGGGCGACGCCTCATGGAATGTGACGGCGCAGCCTGGCTTCCCGACGCGCGCCCAGTTGATCGCGCGCTACGCGGCGCGCACGGGGCGGCAGGTAGACCACCTGGCGTTCTACGTGGCGCTGGCGATCTGGAAGCTGGCGATCCTGCTGGAGGGCAGCTACAAGCGCCACCTGGCCGGGACCACCGACGACCCGTTCTTCAAGACGCTAGATGCGGGTGTGCCGATGCTAGCTGCGCGGGCGCTGGGCGTCTGCCGGGGCGAGGAGCGCTTCTAGGGTGAGGGGCGGGGAATCCCGGCCATTTATGGCCGCGCTGGCTGCGGCGCAACGGGCGCCGCGCATACATTGCTTGTACTTGTGAGGATACATGGCATCTGACGAGACCGGGCGCGAGGCGCGCGACCCATTCCTGGGCCTGAAGAGCGGCGGGACGGAGATCTATTTCGTGCGGCATGGCGACGCCCTGCCGGACCAGGACGAGATCGTGATGGGCGATTATGACGCGCAGGCGCTGAGCGACCTGGGACGACGTCAAGCCCAGGCGCTGGCGCGGCGCTTGGCGCTCTACAAGCCCACGGCGATCTACAGCAGTCCGACGGGCCGCGCCGTGCAGACTGCCCGCCCGACGGCCGATACGTTGGGGCTGGAAGTCCAGCTCGACAACGATCTGCGTGAGGTGGAGCTGGGGCCGGTCGGCGGCGAGGTGGAGGGATTGACCGACCCGGCGGCGGTAGCGAAGCTGCTGCGCCAGCGCCTGCGCGAGATCGCTGGCATCGCCGTGGAGGTGGGCAAGTGGAGCGTGATCCCGGGCAGCGAGCCATCTGAGGCGCTACGGGCGCGTGTGAACGCGGCGGTGGCGCGTATCCACGCGGCGCACCCCGGCGAGCGGGTGGCGGTCTTCTCGCATGGCGGCGCGATCAACGCCTTCTTCGCCAGCATCCTCAGCCTCGACCGTGACTACTTCTTCCCTGCCGCCAATACCAGCGTCTCGGTGGCGCGCGCGCTGGGCGAGCGCCGCCTGCTGATGGCCCTCAACGACATCACCCACCTGCGCGAGGGCGGCCTGCTCGAAGAGAGCGCCCGCCTGCCCGCTGAGTAGCGACCGAATAGCCACGAATAGTCAATGGAGACGACATGACCGAATCGCCGATCGCGCCGGAGCACATCGCGGAGGCCCACGAGCGCATCGCCCCCTACATCCGCCGCACGCCGCTCATCGCGGTGGATGGCCAGGACTTCGGCCTGCCCGCCGGGCCGCTGGCGGTGAAGCTGGAGTTGCTGCAGCACGCGGGCTCGTTTAAGGCGCGCGGGGCTTTCGCCAATCTGCTGCTGCGTGATATTCCCGAGGCGGGCGTGGTGGCGGCGTCGGGCGGCAATCACGGTGTGGCGGTGGCGTTCGCCGCGCAACGGCTCGGCGTCCCGGCGACGATCTTCGTTCCTACCATCTCCTCGCCGGCCAAGATCGCGCGCATCCGCGAACTGGGCGCGGAGCTGGTCGTGACGGGCGAGCGCTTTGCTGACGCGCACGCCGCCAGCGAGGAGTTCCGCGTGCGCAGCGGCGCGCTCCCTGTGCATCCCTTCGAGCAGGTGGAGACGCTGCTGGGCCAGGGGACGCTGGGCCGCGAGCTGCAGGAGCAGGACGGCGCGATTGATACGCTACTCGTGGCGGTTGGCGGCGGTGGGCTGATCGGCGGCGTCGCGGCGTGGTATCGCGGCGCGGTGAAGGTTGTTGGCGTCGAGCCGGAGGGCGCGCCGACGCTCTACAACGCGCTGGAGGCGGGCCATCCGGTGGACGCGCCCACCGGCAGCATCGCCGCCGACTCACTGGCCCCGCGCCAGGTCGGCTCGCTGATGTTCCCACTGGCGCAAGAGTATGTCTCTGGCGTGACGCTGGTGAGTGACGACGACATCCGTGCGGCGCAAGAGGCGCTGTGGAAGGCGCTGCGGTTGGTGGCCGAGCCAGGCGGCGCGACGGCTTTCGCCGCCCTCCTCTCCGGCAAATACCAGCCAGCGCCGGGCGAGCGCGTCGGCGTCATCATCTGCGGCGGCAACACCGACGCGGTGGCCTTCCACCACTGAGCGGCGTTGTTCGGGCCGAAGGCCAGGGCTCTATCAAATAGGCGCGTGCTCACGCGCGCAGGACAAGCGCCTGGCGGGTCAGCTCGACGAAATCGCATGTGGTGAATGCGGCCTCAATGTTCGCCATCTGTGATAGCAGTAGTGTTTCCAGATCAGCGTTCTTGATGTTGCCAGTGGAGATCAAGAGCAAGCGGGGTGGTTGGCGCAGCAGCACAAACGAGTTCACGAAGTCGGCGTCTTTTGTTGCGACAATACGATCATCACGCGAAGCAATCGCGATGATCTCCGCATCAGGCGTACGGTTCCCATGCGGCAGGTCCAGTGTATGCAACGCATCGTGGCCCGTCTCGCGCATGCGATAGACGATCCGGCGAGGCAGTTGCGCATCCACCAGAAACCTCATGCCACCGAGCCAATCATGCGATGGATTCTATACGTTGGATATGTGTGAGGCGCGCGGCGAAGGCCAGCGCGGCAAGCACATCTTCACGTTCTAGGTCTTCATAGTCCGCGAGGATGTCGTCAATCGTCATACCAGCGCTCAACAGTTCGAGCAATGTCTCGACTGGATAGCGCAGGCCGCGAATGACGGGTTTGCCATGATTGATCGCGGGATCTATGACGATGCGGTCTGGCAGTGCGCCCATCGCGTTTCTCTCCTCGATGCGGATGGCGGGAACGATGGGTATAGCATATCATGCGAGGCGGCGCCGCAATGAGCCCGCGCTATGCCAGTTCTAGCGCCAACGCATCTAAACGGCAAAGGCGGCATCGCCGCCCTCCTCTCCGGCAAGTACCAGTCGGCGCCGGGCGAGCGCGTCGGCGTCATCATCTGCGGCGGCAACACCGACGCGGTGAGATTCAGCCACTAGCCGGGCGTGATGTGGGCGGCGCTGCGTCGCTCGCGTCCGGGGAGTCGCCTGGCGCAGTCTTTGCGGCCGCAGTGGCCCAGCGGGCGGGCGTGACGCCAAGAGTGGAGTACGGCTAGGCGCGCGACTATGGCGCGATGAGGCGGTGTGGAGCATGACGCGCTCGAGTATGCTGGCGCGCCATGCTCTACGCCATCCACGAGCCTTGTGATGCGCCGGCATGGGCGCAAGCGGCGCGATCGTTCGCGGAGCCTCACGTGTCACGGCATTCGGGTCATCCTGTTGACGCGCCCGCGTCCATGGATGCGGGCTCATGCGCGGGGAGATGCGTGGTGAGATATTGCCTCGCCTGAAGCGCCAGGAAGCCTGACAGCGCGAAGATGGCCAGGCCGTTCACGACATGTAGCGCCGCCACGGCGGGCAAGCCGCCATGCCACATCGCGATGAAGACTGACTGGAGGAGGACAAGGACGGGCGCCAGGGCGGTCAGGCCAATCGTCCCCCACGGAAGCCGGGCGGCGAACGCAGGCGCGAGCCAGAGCAGCATGACGAAGAAGAGCGTGTAGCCCCAATTCGCGTGCGTCTGAAAGTTGCTCACGCCAGCGAAGACTCCCAGCCCAGCAAGGAAGAACTGCACGATCACTGCCGCCAGAATGATCCACGCCCACACCAGGTACGTCCATCGCATGGCCCGAGTAAACATGGTTCTCCATCCTTTCCCTCGCGAGCGCGCTCAGTGGGATAGGGATGCGCCGTAATCCATCACCGCGGTGGCGAGAAGCCGGCCCCAGGCCGAAGAGCCAGATCAGCGAACCTAAGAAGCATACCAGGAAACCGGCGACCGTCAGGACGGCGATCGCTATGCTGACCAGCCGGCGTATCGGAATATGCCTGCCGAACCTGGACCTGGCATCATGCGCTCCTCATCCGCGTCGTGGCCGCGGAGATGGTCGCCCGGGGACAAACAGGGAAACGGCGCAAACGGGCTACGTCTGGGCGAGCGCGACGACACGAACGACGAGCGCCCTGGACAGAAGAGGTTTCCTTCTCTCCCATCCTTCTCCCATCATTCTAGGGGGAGCCCGTAACGGACTCGTTACGGCGAGCGTTACGGGCGCCATTCGTCACGCGAATCGTCTGGCGCCGTCGCTCAGCTGTGGCGCGCGCCTGCCGGGTGCGCCTGTCAGCGGCGATACCAGAAGTTGTCCCAGATGTCCCAGAAGGTGTGGTCGGGGGCGCCACGAGCGATGACGGTACGGGCGTTGACGACCTCCAGGCCGGGGCGACCGATATAGGACTGGGCATGGTCGGGGGCGGCGAGCTCGACGGTGAAGGTGATCGGCTGGGCGGGCTTCCAGGGGTCGGGCCAGTCGTGTCGCTCCAGCGCCTCGCGCACGCGCGCCTCGATCAGGTCGCAGGCGTCGGCGTGGCTGAGGGTGCGGGCGGAGAAGCGGCCCAGGCCCTCTTTCGTCTCGGCGGTCACGACTTTAGGGCCGAGTAGGGCCGTCACCTCGTCGCAGGTGGCGCGGTCGCCGGAGACGAAGGCGACGGGGACGTCGAATGCGCCGAAGACGGCGGCCTCCAGTCCGCTCTCGCCTACCAGCGTCTCGTTGATGCGGGCGTTGTACCACGCCTCGCTGCTGACGGTATGGCAGAGGACGCCGTTCGCCGTCCCGGCCATGGCGTGCGCGCCGATGAGCAGGCAGGCGTCACAGCCAGCGCGCAGCGGCTCGACATAGCGCAGCCAGGGGTAGCCGAGCACGTAGCTCGCGCCGGGCTCCAGCTTGTCGGGAATCAGCGTCTTGAAGCTGTAGGAGCCGCCCGCGCCGTGGCAGTCCACGACGATGATGTCATCGGCGCCCGCGGCCTTCGCGCCGAGCACGGCGGCGTTGACCTCGCCGGTCATCAGGCGGCGGCCTTCCTCGTACTGAGGATGGCCGCCGGTGACCTGCTCCCAGACCTCGATGCCAGCCATGCCCTCCATGTCGGCCCAGATCATTACGCGCATGCGGTCTCTCCTGGCAGTGGGGATACTGAGCGTGCGGGTAGTTACGGTTCGCGCGCGCGCAGGCCGAGGGTGAGCCAGTGCAGCGCGGCGGCGGCGAGGTCGCTGACCTCGGCGTCGAAGGTGACGACGGCGTCCACGATGAGGTCTACGCCGTCGGGCATGCGGCGCTGGCGCAGCATGGTGCGGCGCATGGCCTCGGCGAAGCTGGCGGAGGGGCCGAGGGAGGCGAGCGCGCCCGCCTCGGCCTCTTCATCAATGATCTCCCAGTCGTCGCGTGGCTCGATAACGGCGCCGAGGGCGGCGAAAGGGGCGAAAAGGTCCTCGACGGCGTCGAGGGCGTCGGCGATGCCCATCTTGCCGGGGCGGTAGCGGAAGGCGATCCTGCGGACGAGAACGGCGTCACGCGCGGCGGGCTCGAGCTTCATCATACCGGCGGAGGTCCGCAGGAGCCAGTCGCTATCTTCGAGGGTGAGCCGTTCCAGGACGAGGTCCTGGGTGATGCGGCGCTGCCGCTTGGCCTGGCCACGTGATCCCGTGCTGGAGCGTCCCATAGTACTCTCCTCAATCTGTATCCGGTTCCTCATGGCGACGCCTGGCGGCATGGGAGCGGACCCAGGCTCGCCCTGGCGTCTTGACATCGCGCGACGTCGCGCCTTGGCTCCGCCGCCCTGGCCCACGGGCGCCCGCATCCAGACGGGGCCGGGGAAGGGCTACGTGGCGGGGGTGAACGTTGCGGGCGGCGCCTGAGGCGATCCAGCGTGACGCGCTACCAGGCTCCGCCGGCTGCTGGCCGGGATTTCGGGACGATAGCCGCATGCTATCACGTAGCGCGGACGACCCGCCAGCAAGCACGCGCCATGCCAAGTCACGCTCTTGTTTTCACGTGTTTTCTTGGGCGGCGCGCGGCGCGGCGCGTGGTTCGGCATGGATGTTGCGTGCGCGAGGGCGGCTACGCCATACAGGCAACTCGGCCCGCAGGCGCTCGTTGGGGGGAGGGTTCCCCGCTGGAGCGCGCGATGGCGTCTGGAGCGAGAGGTAAGGCGCACGATGCAGGAACGCAAAACCCGCCGCCGGGGATTCGCGGCGATGGACCCCAAGAAGCAGCGCGAGATCGCCAGCAAGGGCGGGCGCGCGGCGCATCTGCATGGCACAGCGCATGAGTGGGACAGCAACGAGGCGCGCCAGGCGGGCCGCAAAGGAGGAGCGTCGGGCCGCCATGACGAGAGCGAGTCGCTGGCGAGCGGGTGAGTCCTTCACCCTTGACCCCCTCTCCCGCGCACGGGAGAGGGGATTTTCATGGCTTCTCATAGCTTCTCATACCGCGCGAAGGGCATAGCTCTGGCGCGGTTTCGGCGTGACGGCTGATTGCACAGCGCGACTCCTGTCTCCGCATGACCCCAACGTGGCCTCACTCCCTAATCCTCTCGTCTCGGCGCGCAGGCGAGGGGGCACATCTCGCGCCGGGCGGTTTGAGGCAGAGGCGTCAGTTGAAGCGGCGAACGCGAGGCCAAAGGGCGGGGACGGCGAGCTTAGGGCCGGCGCAGATGTAGATGGGCGCTCCGTTTTCCTCGGGCTGGCAGTAGATGCAGCGGACAACTCCAGCGGAGGTGATGGAGGCGTAGGATTGCGCCAGGTCGGAGCGAGGGATGCCGACGGCGATGATGACGCGCCCGGAGCAAGAGCCGGGACCCCAGAGCCAGTAGGTGTTATGCCCACTGATGATCGGCGGGAGGCTGCCGGGAGCGGCGAGCAGAGTAAGGGCGCTGGCCTCGCCGTAATTGGCGGTGAAGACGCAGGCTTGGGCGCGCTCGGCGGGCGGTAGGCTATCGTAGACGCGGGTGACGTCAGCGGTCATCGTATCCCATCCAAAGCGGTCGCCGAGGTACTGCGGCATGGTGGCCTGCCCCTGACCGGCGGCGGAGTTGCCTGCGCCGGTCAGCCAGCCGTAGTCCGCGACGAATGTGGCAGGCGGGAGGATCGGCATGGCGAGCGGCGCGAGGGCGATGGCGAAGAAGGCGATGGCGGTGGGATAGGCCAGCCGCGCCCAGCGCCAGCGGGGAGAGGTGAAGGCCTCAGAGAGTCGGACACCGCCGGCGGCGAAGAGCATGGGATACGCGGGGGCGAGGAAGTAGGTCTTCGCGTTGATGAGAGTCAGCAGGACGTAGAGAATGACGTAGGACCAGCCAAGCATACGCCAGGGTTTGCCAGCGGCGCCGCGAAAGTAGAACACGAGGCCCGCGATGACGAGCGGGATGTTGAGCGGGTTGACGGCGAGGATCTGGTTGGCGAGGAAGCCGATGGGTCCGCCGCCGGTGAGGCCGCCGTAATGACCCCAGAACGCGACTGTGGGCCAGCCGTTGGCGGCGTTCCAGAGGAGGTAGGGGAGGAGGAAGACGAAGGCGATCAGGCCGCCGAGCCAGGGCCAAGGTGTGCGGAAGTCGCGGCGGCGCGAGGTGAGAAGGGCGCCAGTGAAGATGGCGAAGCCGAAGAAGAGCATGGTGAGCTTGGTCGTGAGGCCCAGCCCGGCGACAAGGCCGAAGGCCAGCCACAGGCGCGGATCGTCGCGCCGAACGAGCTGGATGAGCACGTAGGCGCCGAGCGCCCACCAGAGGGCGTCGAGGATGTCCATGGAGAAGATAGAGCCGGTGGCGAGAAAGACGACGCTGGCGGCGCTGCCGAGCGCGGCGAGGGTCTGGGCGAAGCGCCCGCCGCCGAGCGCGCGGGCCATGAGGGCGGTGATGAAGACGAGCGCGGCGGCGGCGAGGGCGGGGATGATGTGGATGGCGACGAGGTTGTCGCGCACGATGAGATGGGTCAGGGCGGCGAGCAGGGCGATCATGGGCGGAAAATCTACATAGCCGGGAGCGAGACGCATCCCGGCCACGAGGTAGTACAGCTCGTCACGGAAGTAGCCGTAGTTCCCGGCCATGAGCATGTGGGCGATGAAGATGAGCAGCGCCAGGGTAGCGGCGGGAGCGAGATCGCTGGTTAGCGCGGACCGTAGGCGTGTGGCGAGAGATGGCGTCGTGGTATCGCTCAGGGATGACATCGGTTCCTCCGGTGATACATACGGCAGAGGTTACAAGGTGTCGACGCGGGCGTATCCCTGCCGCCAGATGGTGAGGATGAGGCAGAAGAGCGCGAGGGCGGCGTCCTGCGGGAGATCGTCGGGGAGGGTGGCGCTGGCGTTGCGCGATTGGCCTGCGGGCGTGATGAGGCCGGCCAAGGCGCCGCCTTCGTCGAGCTGGTAGTCGCCATGCCAGGGCGACCGGGCGCGCAACGTAAACTGGCGGCCATCAATGGTGACAGCGTAGCTCCTGAATAGAGGATTGGAGCGCGTGGCGCGCAGGAGAGGCGCGGGCGGCTCGGCGCCGGTGGGCATGTCGTAGGTGATAACGTAGCGCGCGCCGAGCGCATCTTCGCGGCGCAGGAGGAGCGCGGCGCCATCCGTTAGCTCGATGCGTCCAGCGCCACCTACCTTGAGGCGCAGGCTGGCGACCGGCTGGTCATCGCGGGTGAGGTCATAGTGGTTGGCGTCGCAGGCGGTGGCGAGCAGGCGCATGAGGTGACTCCTCTCCGTGCGATGTCCAGTTAGGCGCTTGCAGAGCGTATGACCCGCCAGACGGCGCGAAGTCTATCATGAGAGATGGCAGAGGCGCAACCAGGTGCGACGAGATCGGGAGCGGAGAGCGACACAGGCGCGCGCGCCAACTCTTGACACAGCGCCCCTTGCTCATGTATCTTGTTAACCACTGGTTGAACCGATGGTTAACAAGGGAAGGCCGAGCATGAATTCAGCGCCTGAATCGCAAGCGACGCTCGAGACGCGGGCGAAGCTGCTCGCCGCGACTATGACGCTGCTCGCGCGCGACGGCTATGCGCGGCTGAGCACACGCGAGATCGCAGCTGAGGCCGGAGTGAACCATGCGCTCGTGCATTACTACTTTGGCACGAAAGACCGGCTCGTCATCGCCGCGCTCGATGAGGCCAACCGCGCGCTGATCGCGCGCCAGGAGCGCATGTACGCCGCGCCGGGCGGCTTTGCCGAGAAGTGGGCGATGGCGCGCGCCTTCTATGAAGAAGACCTGGCGTCCGGCTTCGTGCGGGTGCAGCTGGAGCTCTGGGCGGCGAGCATCTCGAACCGGACGCTGCGTGAGGATGTGAAGCCGCGCCTGCTGGAGTGGCGGCGTGTGGTGCACGCAGCGGTGCACGAGGCGCTGGCCGCCTATCACGTCGAGCTGCCATTCTCCTCGGATGTCATCGCGACCTGGATCGTGGGCTTCTGGGCGGGGATAGAGTTCGCGATGCTGGTGGGGATATCCGAGGAGGAGGGGCATTTCCAGGAGTCATTGCAGGCCATGCAGGACTTGCTGACGCGCCTCGATCGGGAAGCAGGCCTGTCTGATCCGTCGGTCGGAGGGACAGGGCAAGCTGTGTAGCGCGGCATTTCTCGTGGCGTCAGAGTCCTCGCGGAAGCGCCGGGCAGGCGCCGGCCAGGAGGCGAGAGAGGGAGGGGAACGGCATGCGCGCGCGTGAGCCTGACCATCAGGGGGTCGTTACCCGTGACGGGATCTCGATTTATTACGAGGTATTCGGCGCGGGGGAGCCAACTGTGCTGCTCCTGCCGCCCTGGTCTATCGCGCACTCGGCCTCCTGGCGCGCGCAAATCCCCGATCTGGCGCGCCACTGTCGCGTGGTTGCCTTCGATGGGCGAGGCAATGGCCGGTCGAGCTGCCCTGAGCAGCCGGAGGCGTACACGGATAGCGAGTTCGCCGCTGACGCGCTAGCGGTGCTCGACGCCGTGGGCGTCGAGCGCGCGGTGATCGTCTCGCACTCCAAAGGGGCCAACTGGGGGCTGTTTCTCGTGGCGGAGCATCCTGAGCGCGTCGCCGGCGCGGTCTTCATCGGCCCGCAACTGCCCATACCGCAGGACCCATCTGTCCCGCCCGTCGGGCCGACCTACTCCTTTACCAAGCCGCTCGATACTGAAGAGGGCTGGGCCAAGTTCAACCTCCACTACTGGCTCAAGGATTATCCCGGCTTCGTCGAGTTCTTCTTCGGCCAGGTGTTCAGTGAGCCGCACTCCAGCAAGCAGATCGAAGATTGCGTGGGCTGGGGACTGGAGACGACGCCTCAGACGCTGATCGCGACCATTCTCGCGCCGCATCGTGTCTCGCGGAGGACGGTGGAGGAGTACGCGCGGCGCGTGCGCTGCCCAACGCTGGTCATTCATGGGACCGAGGATCGGGTCGTCCCGCTGTCCACAGCGGAGGCGCTGGCCGAGTGGACGGGTGGGTCGCTGGCCGTCATCGAGGGCGGCGGCCACGCGCCGCATGGGCGCGATCCAGTGCAAGTCAATCTGCTGCTGCGAGACTTCATTACGCCGCAGACGCCGCGCCGCGCTGTCTGGGCGCCCGTGCGCAAGCGCCCGCTGCGCGCGTTATATGTGTCTTCGCCCATCGGGCTTGGGCATGTACGGCGTGACCTGGCGATCGCTGATGAGCTGCGCAAGCTGCGGCCCGGTTTGCAGATTGATTGGCTGGCGCAGCATCCCGTGACGCAGGCGCTTGCCGCACGCCACGAGCGCATCCATCCGGCGAGCGCGCTGCTCGCCAGCGAGTCGCGCCATCTGGAGGGCGAAGCGGCCGAGCACGACCTGAACATCTTTCAGGCCTTCCGCCGGATGGACGCCATCATGACCGCGAACTACATGCTCTTCCACGATGTCGTGCGCGAGACGCCGTACGATCTGTGGATCGGCGACGAGGCCTGGGAGCTGGACTTCTTCCTCCACGAGAATCCCGAGGAGAAGCGCGCGGCCTTCGCGTGGCTGACGGATTTCGTCGGCGCGCTGCCCACGCCGGAGGGCGGAGAGCGCGAGGCGATGCTCGTCGCCGATTTCAACGCCGAGATGATCGAGCATGTCGAGCGCCTGCCGCGCATTCGCGACCGGGCGATCTTCGTGGGCGATCCCGACGATATCCCACCAGGCTCTTTTGGCCCCGGCTTGCCGTCCATTCGCGAGTGGACCGAGCGGCATTACGATTTCTGCGGCTACATTACCGGCTTCGATGTGAGCGAGACGGGCGACCGGGAGGCGCTGCGGGCGCGGCTCGGCTACCAGCCCGGCGAGCAGGTCTGTGTCGTGGCTGTTGGCGGGTCGGGTGTTGGGGAGGCGCTGCTGCGGCGGGTGGTCGCGGCGTATCCCCAGGCGAAGCGCCGCGTGCCCGCGCTGCGCATGATCGTCGTCACCGGCCCGCGCATCGATCTGGCGTCACTGCCGTCCCTGAGCGGGCTGGAAGCGCGCGGGTATGTCCCCGATCTCTACCAGCATCTGGCCGCCTGCGATCTGGCGATCGTGCAGGGTGGGTTGACGACGTGCATGGAGCTGACAGCCGCCAGGCGGCCATTCCTCTATTTCCCGCTGCGCCGCCACTTCGAGCAGTGGTATCAGGTCAGCTACCGCCTTGATCGCTACGGCGCCGGGCGGCGCATGGAGTATGACACGGCCTCGCCAGAGATCATCGCGGATGCCATCGCGCAGGAGTTAGGCCGGGAGGTCAGGTACCGCGATGTCGAGCCGGGCGGAGCGGCTCGCGCGGCCGCCTGTATTGCCGAGTTGCTCTAGCGCGCAACCTGACTCTCGTTATTTTCGGCATGAGGGAGGGATGAACACATGAGCGTGGAATCACAGCGTGCACCATGGGTCGCCAGCGCGGACCAGGCTCCGTCGCTGGCGACGCGCGTGGGCGCGACGCTGGCGCTGCTTATCGGGGTTATCTGCTACGTGACTGGTCTGGCGGGATTCCTGTATTTCGTCTGGTTTGTGGAGGGCGTGGGCGCGCCGAAGGGTATTGACGCGGGGCTGGCGACGCCGGTGTGGAGCGCAGTAGCGATTGACGCGGGACTGCTTGCGTTCTTCGCGGGGATACATAGCCTGATGGCGCGGCCCGGGTTCAAGGCGTGGTGGACGCGCATCGTTCCACACAGTCTCGAGCGAAGCGTGTACGTGGCCGTGGCGGGCCTGTCTCTGCTCCTGCTCAGCTGGCAGTGGTGTCCACTGACAGCCGTGATCTGGCGTGTGGATAATACGCTGGCCGCGGGCGCGTTGCTGGGTCTATCAGTGGCGGGCTGGCTGCTGGCGTTCGTCTCGACCTTTCTCATCAACCACTTCGATATGCTGGGCCTGCGCCAGGTCTATCTCGCCTGGCGGCGCAAGGCGTACACCAGCCTGCCGTTCCGCACGCCGCTGTTCTACAAGCTGATACGCCACCCAATGATGCTGGGCTTGCTGATCGCGTTCTGGGCGGCGCCACAGATGACGACTGGTCATCTGCTGCTCGCCCTCGCGCTGACCGCCTACATCCTGCTTGCGGTGCGCTTCCTGGAGGAGCGCGACCTGGTCGCCGCCCTTGGCGAGGACTATGTCGCCTACCAGCGAGCCACGCCGATGCTCGTGCCTTTCATCCGCAGGCGCAGAAGCTGATATTCCAGCGCCCCATCGCTACCGTTGCCGTTCCCTGGCTCTGAACAAGGGCTGGGGGACGGCAAGTCCTTCTGCGCTCATAGCCGCGTGATCTTCAGAAGAGGCGGGCGCCGAGGGGCGCGCCGGCGCGCGGGGCGATGAGGATGACGTCGCCGTTCTCGTCAGGGACGCCGAGGGTGAGGACTTCGGAGCGGTAGCCGGCGATCCGACGCGGCGGGAAGTTGACGACGGCGAGGACGAGCGAGCCGACGAGCGCTTCGGGCGTGTAGTGGGCCGTGACCTGGGCGCTGGACTGCTTGACGCCGATTTGGGGGCCGAAGTCGATGCGCAGGGCGTAGGCGGGCTTGCGCGCGCCCGCCAGCGGCTCGGCGGAGAGGATACACCCGACGCGGATATCTACGCGCTGGAAGTCTTCGATGCTGATCTCCGGGCTGGCGGTTCTGGTGTTGTCGGGCTGGCTCATGGCGGCTTGACTCCTGGCTGGATGGTAGCGGGCTGGCTACCCTCAAAGTGTAGCCAGCCCAGCATGGTTTGCGCCAGGCGCTATTTGGGACAGATGAAGTAGGACGAGGTGGCCTTGGTGGGGATCTGGCTGAGCATAGCGGAAGCTTTGCAGTTCTGACCATTCCACTTGTGAGCGGTGGCGGCGAACAGCTGCGGCGTGAGGGGCGCGTAGGCGGCGGGGCCGCTGACGCCGGTGGCCTTGACGGTGAGAGCGAGGGTGTAGATTCCCGGCGTAGTGGGCATGGTGACAGCGACGGTGATCTGGAGCGTGTGGCCGGGCTTGAGGGTAACGGGCAGCGGGCTATAGCCGTTGGGGCCGTTGGCGCTGATCATGGTGGCGCTGGTGGTCGCGCCCACGCCCGCGCTGGCTGCGAAGGTGGCGCGCATGTCTTCGTCGGCCAGGACGGCGCCGCCGCAGCCGCCGCCGGTGACGCCGACGCTGGGCTGGTAGGCTCCGTCGCAGGGCTGCCAGGTGTCAATCGGGCTGGCGTGAGATGTGACGTGAGTGATGGCCATGCCGACGCCGCTCACGGTGATGGACTGCGAGCCGTTGTTGCAGACCGAGAAGAGGATGCCGCCCGGCTGCGAGATAGCGGGGTTGGCGCTGGGAGAACCGCCGAAGACCTGGTCGAGCACGGGGAAGTCCATGCTGTTTCCGAGCTTGAAGGGCTTGAACCCGGCGCCGGAGGGCATGGCGTACGATGGGTAGCTGAGGGCGAAGGCGGCCTCAGCGTAGACTGTCTTGCTGAAGGCGTAGACCGAGGAGGCGTTGGGGCCGAAGGAGCCATTGCAGAGCCCGGCGGTGTTGGCGGGGGAGACGTGGAAGGCGGTGGCGAGCGGGGTCGAGGTGGGCGCAGTCGTGGCGGTGGCGGACGCGCTCGCGGTGGCGCCCACGGTGGCGGTGGCGCCGCCGCCGGTGGTGGAGGAGCCGCCGCTTGGGCCGCAGGCGGCGAGCAAGGCGCAGAGCGCGATGATGGCGCCTGTCGCGCCGAGCCGCGCGCGGGCCGCAGAGCGCCCCGCATCAGATGGTCGCGATAGCTGTGACGTCCGCGCCGCGATGCTCATCTCATCACTCCTCCGCGCTTGCGCGCCGCGCGCTCGCGCTCGCCGCGCGTTCGCGAGACTCCCCCGAAGCTCTGGCTTCGCGCTCTGTGGCGCGTTCACTTACTATGACGCGCGAGAGTCGGTTGAGCGCATGGTGAGCATAGCATGCGGTAGGCGCGGGTGGGTATGGCGCGGGCCACAGCTGATGGGGCCTGGGATGGGTGACAGGTCGGGCGGGTGGGTGATGGCGTGGTATAACCGCTGAGCGTGGGGATGGGGCCTGGGAGGCGATGGGGTGTTGAGATGGCGAGACGAGAGGTGAAGGGATGGGGCATCCGAACGTGGAGCGTGTGCGGGCGGCGCTGGCCGAGCGCGGTGTGATGGCGGAGCCCATGGAGCTCGCGGCGTCTACGCGCACGTCGGCTGAGGCGGCGGCGGCGATTGGGACGTCGGTGGCGCAGATCGCGAAAAGCCTGGTGTTTCTGGTGGGGGATGCGCCCGCGCTGGTGATCGCCTCGGGGGTGAACCGGGTGGATACGGGGAAGCTGGCGCGCTTGCTGGGGGCGACTGTGCGGCGGGCGGACGCGGAGGTTGTGCGGCGGGCGACGGGATATCCGATTGGCGGGGTGCCGCCGGTGGGGCATGCGGAGACACTGCGCACGGTGATAGATCAGGATTTGATGGATTTCGCGACGATCTGGGCCGCGGCAGGCACGCCGAATGCTGTATTCGAGACGACGCCCGCCGAGCTGGCGCGGATGACGGGTGGTCTGGTGGCGGATGTGCGTGAGGAGCCGAAGGCGAGGGCGTAGCGGGGCATAGCCACGGCTGCGTCCGGGATCGGCGCCGCGCGCGGGTCACCGGTCCAGCGGCTCGTCGCGCTGGCCACTTGACAGAAAGGCTGTGACTCCTTCAGAATACGCGTACCTAACGACGCCGCCCTGCCGCGCTCGCGCCGTTCGGGGGAGCGTCCCAAGCGATCTCAGGCTATTTTCAGCTTGATGTGGCTTTAGGGCTTCACGCGATGTCGCGTGAGGGTGCGCGCATGGGCTTGTCCGTGGGCTTGTCCGTGGGGTAGGCGGCGCCTGGATAGCCTGGATAGCCCGTATAGCCGGGATGGCCTAGATATGGCGCCTGGGGCGCTATGGAATCGCGGCGGGTAGTTCCGAGACGCTGGATACATCCTGTAACCAGCGAAGAATCGTGGGCTCGTCGCCCGTGGTCCGTCAATGCCACGGCCGCTCACATCACCAACCTCCCAGCGCTTCGGGCGCGGATGCGCCCCGGGCGAGGGACTGGCGGCATAGCCAGATGGGGGATGAGGCCGGTCGGGGGTGAGATATGGTTCTGGTGTGACGTAGTATGTCACAAGAGATAGCCATTCAGGCGGTCTTCGGGCTATGCGCCCCACCAGTCAGACCTACACATTGGACGGCATGACACCGTAGTCACTGACCATCCCGAGAGCCGCGAGACGCGCGGAACCCGGCGGAACCCGTTCCGGCGGCCTCGCTGAGCCAGCACGCTGACGCCTCTATCGCGCGCGACTGATGCGCGTGGGAGGGCGGTGATAGGCGGGATGGCGCGTTCGCTGGCAATGGCGCCAGCGAGGGAAGAAGTCAGGCGCCTTTCAGGAGTGACGTGGTGCAAGATGATTGGCCTGATGACGCTCTGTACGCGGGGCTGATCGCGCGCAATCCGCGAGCGCTCGAAGCGCTGATGCGGCAGTACGCGCGCGAGATCACCTATTTCATTCGGGCGCTCCTGAATGGAACGGGAACAGCCCAGGACGCCGAGGAGTGCGCGCAAGATCTCTTTGTCACCGCGTGGCAGGAGATCGAGACGTTCACCCCGACTCGTGGTTCGCTGCGGACCTGGCTGACGATGCGGGCGAAGTATATCGCGCTGGACCGTCTGCGCCAGCTGCGGCGCCGTCAGGCGACCGTGACCTCGCTGGATAGTGATGGGACGGGCGCGCGATCGGGCTCGACGCCCGCTGGCGAGCGCCCACCATCCCATCTGACGGACCACAACATGGAAGGTCTTCTCGAACAGCGTGAGCGGCGAGAGGAGCTTCGCTCGGCGTTGGAAGCGTTGCCAGAGCTTGACCGCTATCTCGTCTATATGCGGTATTTCCGGCTGGCGAGCACTGAGGACATCTCCGAGAAGACGGGCCTCACCCGCCATGCTATTGATACGCGTCTCTGGCGAGCGCGCAAAACGCTGCGCGACGCCCTCGAGGAGCAGACCTATGAGCGGGTTCGAGCGCTCAGACAGCCCGGAGTTTCCTGAGGTCCACGAGGCCCAGGAGCATGACGGGCAGCAGTGGCCAGAGGACTTCAGTCCTGAGGAGAGGCAATTCGCCGCGGAGTTGCGGGAGTTGTTTCCGATCGAGGATGAGACTCTGCCGCCACTCTTTGTGCAGACGCTGCTCGATGATGAGCTGCGCGCGCCGCTGAGCAAAGGCTATACCCGCAAACTGATCTATCGCGTGATGCGGCGGCTCGATCTTCCGCTTCGCCCGCTGACGCCACGTCGCGGGCCGCTGGGGCTGCCTGAGGGCATGACGCTGCGCGCGCTGACGGAGCCGGCGCGCCGGGCGGGCGCGCCGGTGCTGGCGGCGCTCTCCCTGCTGATGGCGCTAGTCGTCGGCAGCGTGTATCTGGCGACGCCATCCTTCGCGGAGGGGCTGCGGTTGCTGCTGGGGCAGTCAGGCGCGCAGCAGATTGACAGCTATCCGACGAATGTGTCGAAGGCGATCAAGCGCCTGGGGCCGCTGGCGCGGCAGGGCGCGCCGATGCCGGTATTATGGCCGGGACAGGCGCTAGGGCCGTACGCCTATATTGGAATGAATCTGCTGGACCAGCAGGAATGGTCGAACGGGCAGATTCTGGACCTCCAGTACGCGCTGATGGAGCCAGGGCAGTCGGCGCAGCCAGAGCAAACGCCAGCCGCTGTGACGAAGGGCGGCACGGGGCTGCTGGATATTCGGGAGTTCCAGCTTTCAAGTCAGTACCTCGCGGTCTTGCTGGCCGTGCAGAATGGCTCGGCGACCAAGACGAGCGTGGATGGGCAGCCGGCGGTGTATGTGGATGGGATGTGGGTCGTGACGCAGGGTGGACGCCAGACCTGGCAGCGCGGTACCCGGAGCCTGCTGATCTTCGAGCGCGATGGGGTTATCTTCTGGATCACGGGCGACCAGCGCGATGGGATGACATCCTATGCGCTCACGCAGGTCGCCGCGGCGCTGAGGCCGACGACGCTGGCCGCGCTGCGCCCTACCCGGCTCTCCACGCGGATCGCCGGGGTAGACCCCACGGCGGGCTTGCGCGCGCCGCTGGGGGCGAACGCGGATGTGCTGGATGTGATCGCGCGCGGGGCCGGACAGAACGCTCCGGAGAGTAAGTTCGTGACGTTCTATCTGCCGACTTCTTCGCTGCTGAACTGATACTTCTGGCGCCGATTCGCGTTGGGCTGGCGCAGCCCTGAAGGACCGGCGCACGGAGGCGGTAGGGAGCGCGAGTCTCGCGTGGGCGCCAACAACCCGATCGAAACTGGTGTGACACCGCATCGAATGGCCTGGAGGCCCCCTCATCCCCTCATCCCCACAGGCTGCCGCGCGCCCTCGGAGGGGTTCGCCTGACTACTGGTCGGGCTCAATGGACTCAATAGGACGCGCTCTCAGGATGCTGGCGCGGGCGAGCGCGCTGAACCCGTTGTAAAACTAGCGTGGGCGTTCGCGTCAAGGCAGGTGCGAGGCCCGTTCACATGGCTCTCAGCGGTGACGCTGGGCTCTGCGGCGGTGGCGGCGGATAGCTCACAGTTGGCGGTGGCTACAGTGACCGGGCGGATGTGGCGTCTGGCGCCCTTTGGGGTTGTCCACTGAGCAGAGTTGGGCGCAGGAGGCGACGGGCCATCGGTCGGCAAAGCGGTTGGTGGTTATTGGCGATGGCGCGCTGTCCAGCGGGTGGGCGATGGGATGACCGGACGACCGCTGGCGGCCGTTATGGAGGAGCGGCGGGTTTCTTTAGCCGCGTGAGCATCGTAGGCTGGTCTCGTAGTCCGGCCTTGTAGGCCGGTCGCGCCCAATGAAGATGACGCGGAACGAAGCGTTTTCGTGGCCCTGTGTATGCTATAATGCGACACAATCACGCCGGGCGCCCTCGACGCGGCGCCGATGCCGGCAATCCCCAAGCCGGCGCGACAGCCTGGCGCCGGGGTGGCGTGAACACGCGGTGAGGCAAGCTAGTCATTCGCGCAAGAAAGCGCCACGCTGAACGCGCTGGGCTGAACGCGCAGGCTGGAGCCTCAGTTGATGGACGAAAGGTGACGTATGAACCTCTCGGATCTTCCGGCGATCATCACCGCGGTGGTCGTCCTGGCGTTCCTGGTCTTCACCGGTTTCCGATTGGGACCCCAATTCCTGGTGCGCCGGCTTGCGGGTCTTCTCTTCGTCGTTCTGGGTGTAACGTTCATTACGTTCATCCTGGGCTATTTCGCTCCGGGCGACGCGGTGATAGCCCAGCTCGGGCAGCATTACACACCTCAGAACGCTAGAGCGCTGCGCCACTTATATGGGCTTGACCTCCCCTGGTATACGCAGTATGGCAATTTCCTCTATCGCCTGCTGCACTTCGATCTTGGCCCGTCCTGGGTTGATCGGACGCGTGATGTCTGGGACATCCTCCGACTGTACGTGCCAGCCTCGATGACGCTGGGACTGAGCAGCATCGTGGTGGCGCTGGTGATTGGAGTGCCGCTGGGAATGCTGGCGGCCGTGCGGGCCAACACGCGCTATGACACCGTGATTCAGACGATCGGCCTGGTGATGTTCGCCGTGCCGATTTTTGTGATCATCCCCTTCTACCAACTGGCGATGGTACAGCTGAGCAATAACGGGCTGCCGCACTTGCAGCCGTCGGGCTGGGGCACGTGGGACACGATGATCGCGCCGATCGCGATTACCGGCGTGACGAGCTTCGCATTCTATTTGCGCTTTACGCGCACGAGCCTGATCGAGGTGCTACGACAAGACTACGTGCGAACGGCGCGGGCGAAGGGCTTGAACGAGCGCATCGTCCTCTGGCGGCATGCATTCCGCAACGCGGTCTTGCCGCTGATCACGATTCTCGGCCCGGCGATTGGTTTTGTGGTGACGGGCCTGTTCATTACCGAAAACCTCTTCAACATCCCTGGTGTTGGCCAGGAAGGCATCAACGCGATTGTCGCGCGCGATTTCCCAGTAGTGCAGGGTATTGGCATCCTGCTGGCGGTGGCGGTTGCGCTGATGAATCTGGTCGCTGACGTGGTCTACGGCATTGTAGACCCGCGCATTAAGGTCTCATAGGATGGATGGGGCTTCTCGCTCAGAGGCGAAGGCCCCATTCATGCGATGCGCTGATGGCATTCACCATAGTCACGGGCTTTCACCGCAGCGCCAGACTCCGCCAGGAACACCCTGGCGCGGGGTCGGGATGGTCCGGGATGAGAGGAGGATAGAGGCATGAAGATTGACGAGACGCCGGAAAACGCACAGGCGCTCGATACTATCGGGGGCGGGATGGCGACCACGCCGGAGACGATTAACGCGATTGGCGGGCTAGATCCTGGGGTCATGGAGGCGCCATCGCAGGCGACCCTCGATCGTCAGGCGGCTGGAGTTGAGCTGGTCACGGAAGGCCAGTCGCTCTCACCGACGCAGGCGTCGCTGCGGCGCCTCGGACGCGACCGCCGAGCGATGATCTTCGCGGCGATCACACTGACGATTGTTGTCCTGGCCTATGTCGGCCCGCTGATCTATACGCGGGTAGGCCCCAATATCACCGGCGGCGTGACCGGCACGGATGTGCTCACCCCCGCGCAATATCATAACTATGTGCAGACCGATACCAGCCGGCAGGACCTATACCCCTCCTTCTCCATCATTCATCCGCTGGGGACCGACGCGATCGGGCGCGATATTCTGGCGCGGCTGATGGCGGGCGTCAATGTCTCGATCGAGGTCGCCATCCTGGTGGAGATTCTCGATGTGGGCCTGGGCGTCACCATCGGCACGCTGGCTGGCTACTATGGCGGCTGGCTGGCGATGTTCCTGGAGCGCTTCACCGACATTATGTTCGCCTTCCCCGGCCTGCTCTTCGCCATCCTGGCGGCAGCGACCCTCGGCACCGCCTTCTCGAACAGGTTTGGCCTGCCGGGGCGGCTGATCCTGGTGGCGCTAGCCCTAGGCGTCGCGGTCTGGCCGTTCATGGCGCGGCTCGTGCGTGGGCAGACGTTACAGTTGCGTGAACAGCAGTTCATCGAGGCGTCGCGGACGGTGGGCAGCTCGAACGTGCGCATCATCGTGCAGCACATCGTGCCCAACCTGTTCAATATCGTCGTGGTGGCGGCGGTGCTGGACATGGTGGTAACGATCGTCGCCGAGGCGATCATCTCGCTGCTGGGGCTGGGCGTGCAGACGCCGGGTTCCAGCCTGGGGCTGATGATCAACGACGCCATCCAGCAGATCTACGTGAATCCCTGGGAGGTGGTCTGGCCGACGCTCGTGCTAGCCATCCTGGTGCTGGCTTTCTCCTTTGTGGGCGATGGCGTGCAGGACGCTTTCAATCCGCGCACGAAAGACTAAGACGGGGCAAGATGATATGGCGGGCGCCTGCCCGTTGGCGCTGGGGGACTCTCCGGCGCGGGCGGGCGGCGAGCCTGTCCGGCGTATACGCCAGATGCGCGCGAGGCGCGTATGTGGCGTCAATCGGCGAAATGCCCTTCCGCTGAGCCGCTCGCGGCTGGCGGAGGGGCGAGCGACGGAGCGACATCGAGCATGGCAGAACGGCTCCTGGACGTCCAGCACTTGCAGACGCACTTCTTCACTCGTGGGGGAGTCGTGAAAGCTGTGGAGGACGTGACGTTTCACATTGATGAGGGTGAGACGCTCGGCCTGGTGGGCGAGAGCGGCTGCGGAAAGAGTGTGACTTCGCTCTCGCTGATGCGGCTGATCGAGAGTCCCCCCGGGAAGATCGTCGGTGGCAAGATCCTGTTTCAGGGCGACGACATCACGGCGATTCCGGAGGACGATCTCGGCAAGCTGCGCGGCGGCAAGATCGCGATGATCTTCCAGGACCCGATGACGTCGCTGAATCCAGTGTATACGGTCGGGTTCCAGATCGCTGAGGCGGTGAAGACCCACCTCAAGCTGGATGACCGGGCGGCGATGGACCGGGCGACGCAGATGCTCGACCTGGTGCGCATCCCGGAGGCGCGGCGGCGGCTGAACCACTATCCGCACGAGTTTAGCGGCGGCATGCGGCAGCGCGTGATGATCGCCATCGCGCTGTCGTGCAATCCGAAGCTGCTGGTGGCGGATGAGCCGACGACGGCGCTGGATGTGACGATTCAGGCGCAGGTGCTGGACCTGATGAAGGGCCTGGCGCAGGAGTTCAATACGGCGACGCTGCTGATCACGCACGACCTGGGCGTGGTAGCGGGGACGTGCGACCGGGTGGCGGTGATGTACGCGGGCCGGATCGTGGAGTCGGCGCCGACGCGAACGCTGTTCAAGAACCCGGCGCACCCGTATACGCAGGCGCTGCTGAACGCGGTGCCGCGGGCCGATATGGCGCCTGGGACGAAGCTCGCGGCGATTGGCGGGCAGCCGCCGAACCTGGTGAATCTGCCGCCGGGATGTCCGTTCGCGCCGCGCTGCCGCAAGGCGCAGCCACGCTGCCGGGCGGAGCTGCCGATCCTGGAGACGGTGGGTCCGGGCCAGCAGGCGGCATGTTTCTATCCGTTCTAATCCGGCGGGACCGCGCCCGGCGCGCCGCGTCATATCGCGACGGTCGCGATATGACGCGACCACACGGTGAGGCGGGCGCGCGGGGCCTGAGAAGCGCGACCTGACGCGCATCACGAGGCGTTATGAGCAGGTTACGATGGTGAAGGGAGCGACTCCCGTTGGAGACGACGTTGCCTCAGCCTAATGCGGCTTCCCCCGCGCTAGGCGAAACGCTGATAGACATTCGGGACCTCAAGGTCCATTTCCCCATTCGCGGCGGGCTGTTCGGCCGGACGGTGGCCTCGGTCAAGGCGGTGGATGGGGTTGATCTACAGGTCAAGCGCGGCGAGGTGCTGGGCCTGGTGGGTGAGAGCGGCTGTGGCAAGTCGACGTTGGGACGGGCGGCGCTGCAGTTGATCAAGCCGACGGCGGGCCATGTGTTCTTCGAGGGCGAGGACCTGGTGACGATGCGGCCGGAGAGGCTGCGCCAGCGCCGGGCCGATATGCAGATGGTCTTCCAGGACCCATATAGCTCGCTCGACCCGCGCTTCACGGTGGGCACGGTGATCGCCGAGCCGCTGACCAACTTCAATTATGGGTCGCGCGATCAGATGGACGAGCGCATCCGCTACCTGTTGCGGGTGGTGGGGATGAGCCCGAACATTCTGAACCGCTACGCGCATGAGTTCAGCGGCGGGCAGCGACAGCGCATCGGCATCGCGCGGGCGCTGGCGCTGAATCCGAAGTTCATCGTGGCTGACGAGCCGATCTCGGCGCTGGATGTGTCCATCCAGGCGCAGGTGTTGAATCTGCTGGCGGAACTGCGAGCGGAGTTCAACCTAACGTACATGTTCATCGCCCATAACCTGTCGGCGATCAAGCATATCAGCACGCGGGTCGCGGTGATGTATCTGGGGCATATCGTGGAGCTTGGCACGGCGGATGAGGTGTACTTGAATCCGCAGCATCCGTACACCATCGCGCTGCTCTCGGCCAGCCCATTCCCTGACCCCGACCTGGAGAAGACGCGGAAGCGGATCATCCTGACGGGTGACGTGCCAAGCCCGGTGAACCCGCCGTCGGGCTGCCCGTTCCACCCTCGCTGCTGGAAGGCGCAGGCGATCTGCCGCGAGAAGGTCCCGCCGCTGGAAGTGAAGCCAGGGACGAGCGTGAATCACCAGGCGGCGTGCCACTTCCCCGGCCAGTAGGGGGAAGCGCGCGGGCCAGTCTGGCCGCTCATTCAGCGCCACGAGGACATGCCGTCTTCGTGGCGCTGACTTTTTCCACTGGTAGGTGTGCCATACTGGAGGGTGGCGTGACTTGGCCTGTCGCTCTCTCCCGATCGAGAGCGGCTACAGTCGAGCCAGCGGTCGCGCATTCGATGTCGCCGCGCGGGCGGCAGGTCGCCATGGGGCCTGGCGGGCGCGTTGGCGCGGGAGCAGCCATGCAGCGTGAAGGGGAGTCTACGATGACTGATACGGCGCCGACGCGCGAGGCGTTGCTCGCGGCGTTGACAGAGCAGCGGGGGCGGCTGGAGCGGTGGATTGCGGCGCGGACGCCGGAGGAGATGGAGCGGCCCGTGACGCCGAGCGAGATACCGGGCGGCGCGATGTGGCGGGTCAAAGACCATCTGGCGCATGCGCTGGGTGTGGAGCGGTATCTACAGGGCGCGGTGAAGCGGACGCTGGCGGGGGCCGATGATCCCGCGGGATTTTATACAGAAGCTGGCTCGCTGACGCACGAGGCGGTGGCGCGCGTGGCCAATGCGTCGAACGAGCGGGCGCTGGCGAAGTATCGCGACGAGCCGGTGGCGGCGCTGCTGGTGCGGCTGGGCGAGACACGGCAGGCGACGCTGGCGCTGCTGGCGTCGCTCAGCGATGAGCAATTGGACCAGGAGTCGCCGCATTCGCCGTTTCCCCCTGGGACGGTGCGCGGCTTGTTCAAGCAGATGGCGCGGCACGATGGTCAGCATGTAGACTGGCTGACGGAGGCGCTGGCGCGATCGTAGGGCGAGGGGACGGCGCGGCCATGAATGGCCGGCGCACGGCGCGGGCTTAGGGCATAAATGCCCCAGGCCTCTGCCCCCAGTACGTTTTAAGGTTGCGTACCGTGCCCCGGCCCTTTAGGGCCTGGAGGGTGCGCAGGCGCCGCGCGGCCATGAATGGCTGGCGCACGGCGGCTGAGCGAAGCCAGGCATGGCGGGCATAGTGGACGAGAGGCCGCACGGGTACGGGCCGAGAGGGAGGCGAGGCGCATGACAACTGGGCCGCGCTGGTCGAAGCGAGACGCTGGGGACGGGCGGGACGCTGGGGACGCAGGCGCCGCGCATACGCTGGGAGCGGCGCGGGACGCGGAGCGGCGCATGCGCCAGGTGAAGGAGATGGTGCGGCTGGGGGCGGCGCTGCGGGCGGAGATGGGGATCGAGCGGATCTGCGCGCAAGTGGTGGAGGCGGTGAGCGGCTCGACGGGCTTTCGCGTGGCGGCGCTGAACCTGGCGCGGCAGGATAGCGAGTTCATGGATGTGGTGGCGACGACGGGCCTGAGCCCGGCGAACCAGCGCGAGCTGCTGGAACGGCCACCGCGCCTAGAGGAGTTGCGGGCGGGCATGCAGGCGCGCTTTCGCCGCAGCCGCTCGTATTTCATCCCGCATCAGGACAGCCAGGTGATCCCGGCGACCGGCGTGGTGGAGCCGCCTCCGGAGCCAGCGACCGGGGCGCCCGATGAGTGGGACCCGGAGGATGTGCTGCTGACGCCGCTGGTTAGCCCGCGGACGGGGCGGCTGCTGGGGCTGCTGTCGCTCGATCAGCCGGAGGACCGGCAGGTTCCCACGCTGGAGACAATCGAGATCATCGAGCTGTTCGCCGACCAGGCGGCGCTGGCGATTGACACGAGCCGCCTGTTCGCCGAGCGCGAGCAAGAGCGCAGGATGCTGGATGAGGGGCTGGCGCTGCTGCGGCGGAGCCTGGAGCTGGCGCGCGACCATGACCTGAGCCAGCCCGCGCCGCCGCTGAGCGTGGGGCTGGCGCCGCTGGCAAGCTCGCTGAATGACCTGCTGCTGACGCTGAATGGGCTGCTGCTGGAGGTGCGCTCGGCGAGCGAGATGGTGAACCAGCACGCGAGCGAGGTACGGGCGGCGGCGACCTATCTGGCGGAGGGCGCGCAGGACCAGGCGGACCGAATTCTCGAGCTGTCACATGTCGTAGAGGGGATGGCGGAGAACGTCCGGCAGATCGCGACGACGGCGGGGGAGTCGAGCGGGCTGGCGCAGGTGGCGAGCGAGGTATCGCGGGATGGGAGCCACGACGCGGAGGTGGCGTCGGAGGGGATGCTGCGGGTGCGCGAGCTGACGCTGCAGACGACGAAGAAGGTCAAGCGGCTGGGCGAGACGGTGCAGGATATCGGCATGATCGTGCGCGTGGTGGAGGATTTCGCGGCTAAGACGAATCTGCTGGCGCTGAACGCGGCGATCGAGGCGGCGCGCGCCGGGGAGCACGGGCGCGGCTTCGCGGTGGTGGCGCATGAGGTGCGCAGCCTGGCGAATAACAGCGCGGAGGCGACGCGGCAGATCCACGCCCGCATCCAGGCAGTGCAGAACGAGACGGGGCAGGTGGCGCGGCAGATCGAGCACAGCGCGGAAGAGGTGGTCTTGCAGTCGGAGCTGGTGGCGCGGGCGGGCTCGGCGCTGGAGGCGGTGGATGGGTATACCCAGCGGATGGCGGGGGCGATCCAGCAGATCAGCGATATCGCGATAGAGCAGGCGGGGGTGGCCTCGCAGGTGGTGGAGGCGATCCAGGAGCTGGCGGCGGTCTCGACGCAGACGCGGGATAGCATGGAGCAGGCGCGGGCCTCGATGGACTATTTGGTGGACCTGGCGCAGGCGCTGCAGGAGCAGATCGCGCAGTTCCGCCTGCGGGAGCATGATCAGGAGATCGAGGCGCCTGCGCTAGAGCCAGAGCGACCAGCCGCCGCGCGCATGACGCGCTGGCTTCCGGAGCCGGGTGGGCTGACGGGGCATCTGAAGCCGACAGCCCGTCCAGTGGTCGCCGGGCGCGGGGACACGGCGGGGGAACGGCGCGACCATGAATGGCTGGCGCACGCTGGGAGTGAGGGCCGCGGTCATGAATGGCTGGCGCACGCTGGGAGTGAGGGGCGCGGCCATGAATGGCCGGTGGGCGCGCCCGATGTGGCGGTGGGTGACGCCTCCGAGCAGCCGACGGTGGTGATGCCTTTGGCGCGGACGCCGGTGGAATCAGCGGATATGGTGGAAACGACGCTATTGCCATCCATTGCGAAGCCGCCAGCGCTGTCCGCTTCGGATGAGGCGGCGCTCTTGCAGGAGACGATGCCGGAGACGCCCGCGATGAGGCGCAGGCGGTTAGGCGCGCCAACGCGGCCATACGGCGATGGGCCGTCCGCGGGGTCCAGCGAGTAGCGGTGAGCGGGCGGTGGGCGCAGCCATGAATGGCTGGCGCACGGCGCTGGTGAAGCCGGCATGGTGGGGCGTGGGTGAGGTCATGGCGTGGTGGGCTTGAGGTCGAAGTTGGAGGCGCCGAGCCAGCCGCCGGTCGCGATGTCCTGCCCCTGGATGGAAATGTAACTCACTGTCCGGGAATAGTCTGTCCCGGAGAGCAATACATGGTCATTGACGCTGATCGCGATGGTGTTGGTGGTGACGATCACGAGGAAGTCCAACGTACCGGATGCTGAGACGCAGCAACGCTGCGAGGTAGCGCCTCTGGGCCACCAGGTTCCGTTATCGCAGAATCTGACAAAGGGAGGGATGTCGGGGGAAACGTCCGTGCCGACATAGAGGTAGAAGCAGGAGGAGCCATCACCTGCGGTGGCGTGGAAGGACAGTGTAAGCGTGGCCTTGAACTCGGATGGAAAGCCGGCAGGAATGCCGTAGAACGTAAGTGTTCCACTGCCGGTTAGCTTGGCCACATTCCCGGGTGCGCAGGTTACCGCATGGCCCTTATCGTGGGACCAGGACCAGTAGTACGGGTTATCGGGGCGTTGATATTTCTCACCTTCAGCGGTATCGCATGGTCCAACACCGGTAGGCTTGTATTCCTTGGCCCGGTCGATCGCCTGGGCGGTCTGCGTGGCTGCAAAGCTGGTGGCATAGGCCTGCGTAGTGACAGTACCGCTGCTCGCGGTGGAGGTGGCGCTGGTATCAGTGAAGATCGCAGTGAGAGGGGATGGCTGCGCACTGAGAAGGAGAGGGACAGTGACAGCGATCAGGACGAGAGCGGAGATGGTCGCCACCAGCCTGCCCAGCGCGGGGCTCCGGGAGGGCTTGACGCCCATCCGCTGGGTAAGGGCGATGGCGGGGCGCTTATGGGTGGCCTCACCCCCTGCCCCCTCTCCTTGCGGGGAGAGGGGAGGCGCGGCGGGCAGGGTAGGGGGGAGTGTTGGTTCATCTGGCGGCTGGCGGGTTGGTGGCTGCTCGGGCGTGGTAGGGATGGCGGGCGCTTGTGTGAGGGTGGGCGCTGGCGGCGTGGGTTCAGAGGGCATGGGCGGGGTGGGAGGCGGGCCGGCCATCAGGCGCTCGATGGCGGGCAGGACGCGCTCCATATCGCGGTGGAAGTCGGGGTCGGGACGGACGGGCAGCGCGTTGAGCGTGGCGAGTGGGCGCAGGGAGGCGGGCAGACGCGCGGCGGGCGGCATGGCGGCGTTTTCCACCAGCAGCGGGATGATCGGGACGCCGAGGCGCAGGGCGATCTCGATCTCGACGCGCACGAAGTCGGCGGGGTCGTCGAGGCGGCGGCGGAAGAGGCCGGCGGAGGCGCTGAGCCAGCGGGGGCCGATGATGAGGAGGACGGCGTGGGAGCGGCGGATGGCGTCTTCGATGTAGCGCTCGAAGTCCACGCCGGGCGGGATGGAGTCCACGTCCTTGAAGACATGCGCACGACCGAAGCGGGCGACGAGTTGATCGTCTATGCGACCGGCGGTGCTGGCGCTATCGGCGCGGCGGTAGGAGATGAAGACGGCGGGCATGCGGCGGGCGGGCGCAAGCGGGGCGCGACCTCACCTCCGGCCCCTCTCCCATGGGGGGAGGGGAGATGAGGGGCCTCACCTGTGGCCGCTCTCCTGGGAGGAGAGGGGAGAGCGGCTGGTGAGCGGAGGTGGGATACTGTCCGCTGCGTCAGGCGGTCTGGATGGTGGCGGCGTGCTGGAGGCCGAGCTCCTCGATGGCTTGCTGGCGCATGAGGAACTTCTGGATCTTGCCGGTGACGGTCATCGGGAAGCCGTCAACGAACTTCCAGTAGCGCGGGATCTTGTAGGTGGCGATCTGGCCGCGGCAGAAGTCTTGCAGCTCCTCGGTGGTGGCGACTTCGCCGTCCTTCAGCTTGACCCAGGCCATCAACTCCTCGCCGTAGCGGGCGTCGGGGACGCCGATGACCTGCACGTCGCTGATCTTGGGGTTGGTGTAGAGGAACTCCTCGACTTCGCGGGGGTAGATGTTCTCGCCGCCGCGAATCACCATGTCCTTGAGGCGGCCGACGATGTTGACGTAGCCGTCAGCGTCCATGGTGGCGAGGTCGCCGGTGTGCATCCAGCGGGCGCCGTCAATGGCCTTGGCGGTGGCGTCGGCGTTCTCCCAGTAGCCGATCATGACGGAGTACCCGCGGGTGAGCAGCTCGCCGGGCATGCCGCGCGGGACGACCTTGCCGGTGGCGGGGTCAACGAGCTTGACCTCGACGTGGGGGTGAATCTGGCCGACGGTGCCAACGCGCTTCTCCAGCGGGTCGTCGGTATGGGTCTGGAAGGAGACGGGGCTAGTCTCGGTCATGCCGTAGCAGATCTCGACGTCGCGCATGTTCATGCGGTCAATGACCTGGCGCATGACCTGAACAGGGCAGGGCGAGCCGGCCATGACGCCGGTGCGCAGGCTGGAGAGGTCGTATTGCTCGAAGTCGGGATGGGCCAGCTCGGCGATGAACATGGTGGGCACGCCGTAGAGCGAGGTGCAGCGCTCGGCCTGAACGGCTTCGAGCGTGGCGGCGGGCTCGAAGGCCTCGGCGGGATAGATCATGGTGGCGCCGTGGGTGGCGCAGCCGAGGTTGCCCATGACCATGCCGAAGCAGTGATAGAGGGGGACGGGGATGCAGAGGCGGTCGTTCTCGGTGAATTCTTGCAGGCGGGCGACGAAGTAGCCGTTGTTGAGGATGTTGTGGTGGCTCAGCGTCGCGCCTTTGGGGTTGCCAGTGGTGCCGCTGGTGTACTGAATGTTGATCGGGTCGTCGAACTCCTGCTCGGCCTGGCGCTCGGCGAGGATGGCGGAGCTGATCTCTTTGGAGCGCTCCAGGATCTCGCCCCAGACCCACATGCCGGGGGCGCGCTCGGTCCCCATGCGAATGACGTGGCGCAGGTGGGGGATGCGGTGGCTGTCGAGCTGGCCGGGGGCGCAGGAGTTGAGCTCCGGGCAGAGAGTCATGACCATCTCGGTATAGTTGGTCGTGCGGAACATGGGGGAGAAGACGAGGGTGGAGCAGCCAGACTGGTTGAGAGCGTATTCGAGCTCGTGGAGGCGATAGGCGGGGTTGATGTTGACGAGGATCGCGCCGATCTTGGCGGTGGCGAACTGGGTGATGGCCCACTCGGCGCGGTTAGGGGCCCAGATGCCGACGCGGTCGCCCTTCTTGACGCCGATGGCCAGGAGGCCGCGAGCGCAGCGGTTGACTTCGTCCTGTAGCTCGCGCCAGGTATAGCGGAGATCCTGGTGGCGTGAGATGAGGGCCTCGCGGTCGGGGAAGCGGGCGACGGTGGCGTCGAAGAGGTCGCCGATGGTGACGCCGAGCAGAGGTGTATCGCTGACGCCGCTGACGTAGCTCCAGGAGAGCGAGCCGCGATTCTGTCCAGCTGTGTCGGTGGCTGTAGTGGTCTGGGTCATGGGATGTCACCTCCCGCGCCAGCGATGGCGCCTGCTAGCGAGCGTCTCACGCGGCCTGGAGCGCGCGCCGCCGCGCCGCTCCGCATCGGAGTTTATGCGCATTTTGTAGCAGGTGTGGTGTTCTGTCAAGCGGGAGTGATGAGGGCGACGGGCGGGTGAACTCGCTGGGCCCCTTCGCTCCGCTCGCCTGGTGGCCGCGAAGCCCGCCAGGGCCGGGCGGGTGAACCCGCGGCTAAGGGCCTGACGGCCACGAAGCCCGCCTTCGCGGGCTAAATCTCTCGGCGATCGCGTCTTGTGCCGCTGAAGCCTGCTTGGGGGCGTTGCCAGGTCGGCGGCGAGATGCTAGAGTTGGCCGGGATGCGTGGAGAGACGCATGGATGTCAGCAAAGGGCGGGTGGTCGTGGCTTCTCCGGTTTCATCGCGGGTGGCGTCCGCGCGCGGCTGGCGGTTGGCGGCGTGGGCGCGTGGGGCGTGGGGGCCGGCGGTGGTGGTGTTCGTGGGGGTGGGGGCGCTGCTGGGGGCGTATCTGGCGCTGGGCGGGGATGTGCGGGACTTTTTGCATATCGGGCGGCAGTTTCTCGCGAAGGGCGGGGACGCCAGCGCGGTCATTCGCTACGATCCGTCGTATCACGGATATCCGGCTGACGGGATTGGCTATGATGGGCAGTTCTACTATTTCTTCGCGATAGACCCGGCGCATGCGGCGGCGTATATGGATGAGCCCGCCTATCGCCTGTCGCGGCCGCTATACCCGATGCTGGCGCGGGCGCTGGCGCTGGGCCAGCCGTGGCTGGTCCCATGGGTGATGCTGTTGATCAACTGGCTGGCGATCGGCGGGACGGCGCTGGCGCTGGGGGATGTCTTGCGGCGGCGCAGGCTCTCGCCGTGGCTGACGCTCATCTACGTTGCGTTTCCGGGTACGCTGGCGGCGCTGCACGCCGATGTGACGGAGCCGCTGGCGTACGCGCTGGTGGCGCTGGGGCTGTGGCTGTGGGAGCGGGGAGAGCGGCGAGTGTGGCTGTGGCCAGGCGTCGCGTTCGCGCTGGCGATCCTGACGCGCGAGACGGCGGCGGCGTTCCCGCTGGCGTTGGCGCTTGGCGCGGCGATTAGCGGCGGGCTGGCGGCGCGCGGGCGCGGGGCGCGGATTCGCGGCCATGAATGGTCGGCGTACGGGGTGATCGAGGCGGCGTGGCGTCCGGCGCTGTGGCTGGCGGGGGTGATGGCGCCGTATCTGGCCTGGAAGGGATTCGTGCTGGTCTGGATGGGGTCGGAGGGTGTGCCGTCCGAGCTGGTCCCGACGCTGGTCCCGTTCCAGGGGCTGGCGGCGCTGTGGCCGTGGGCGCCGTCGCTGTGGGCGTCGGCGCTGTTCGTCGGGATTCCAGGCGCGCTGCTGCTGGGGCTGGCGGTGTGGGGGCTGTGGCGGCGGCCGGCGGCGCCGGAGCTCTGGGCGCTGGCGCTGCAAAGCCTCTTCTTCTGTGTGCTGCTGCGCGCGGCGTCATGGTACATGATCTCGGCCTTCCGGCTCTCGACTGGGAGCCTGCTGGCGCTGCTCTGGGCGGCGCCGCTGCTGGTGGGCCTGGCGAAGCGGTCGCGGCTGTGGATGGCGCTGATCTTCGCATTGTGGGTGTGCCTGGCGCCGGTGGCGCTGGCGGGCTTCTTCCCGTCGCTGGCCGGCGCGCTGGGCGCGCGATGACGGGGCAAGCGCGCCGAGGATGGTTGCGCTCCGTTCGTGCGCTGGCGCGGTGTGGCCGTGACGCGCCTGTGACGTGGCGCCGCGCTGAATGATGAGTGGGGTGGTGGATATCCCAACTCCGTCCAGACAGGCGGGAGGCGCCGCTGGCGGACGAGTGGAAAGCAGGCGCAATCATGTTAGGGCAAGACGAAGAAACACGGCTCCAGGCGGCGCAGGCTCCGGTGATCCAGCCTGAGGCGGCTCAACCTGAGACGGCTCAGCCCACGCCGCGGATTGAGGCGGCCCAGCCTGAGGTAGCCAGGCCTGAGACCACCCAGCCTGAGGCGGCGGCCAGGGCCGAAGCGGAGCGGCGGCGCAAGAACATAGACCGGGGCGTTTGGGGCGCAATGCTCGTCGTGCTCGGCCTGATGGCGCTGGCGGCGAACATCTGGAACTCGGCGCTGATCGGAACACTCGTGCTACCCGTGCTAGGTGTGATGTTCATCGTATGGGGCTACCTGCAGCGCAGCGGTGGGCTAATGATTCCTGGCGGCATCTTGACTGGCCTGGGTTTGGGCACGCTCGCGCAGCAGACGCTGCTCGTGACGGCGAATGGTGAAGCGCGCGGCGGGATCGTCGTGCTGGGCCTGGCGCTGGGCTTCCTGGCGATCATGCCGCTGTCGCAGATGGCGGAGGGGCATTTCCACTGGTGGCCGTCTATTCCCGGTGGCATCCTGCTGGTCGTCGCGCTGGCTATCCTGGCCGGTCCTGGGGGCGTCGGTGTCCTCCAGGCGCTTGGCATGCTGTGGCCGGTGGCGCTGATCGCGGTGGGCGCGTACCTGCTGTGGATGCTGTACCGCTCGCGCGGGGGCGAGGGCGAGCGCGACCGAGATCGGCGCGGTCTGCCCAGTTAGCTATAGCATCATCCGCCCGGCGCGCGACGTGATGTGTGAGCGCTCCAGCTCTTTGTGGCTGGGGCGCTCGCTGTTGTGAGGGGCCTCGCCCCCTACCCCTCTTCTTGCGGGAAGCGGGGCAGCCGTGCGAGCGGGTTGGCGGAGGCTAGCGGGGCATTGCGGGAAGCGAGCGGGTCTGGCACAATCAAGGGGGGAGATATAAGGAGTGGGGATGGCGCGCGGAGTGAGGGATGGAAGCGATGGCGGCGGTGAAGGACGCGGTGACGTGGAAGGCGCGGGCGCGGGTGTGGGGCGCGTGGGGATGGCGCGCGGCGGCATGGCTGGGGGCGCGGACGCCGGGGTGGGCGCGGCAGTGGCAGTTCTGGCTGACGCTGGCGGTGGGCGCGTTCCTGCGGCTCTCCTGGCTGGGGCGGTCGCCGTTCTATAGCGATAGCGCGCTGCTGTATCTGGAGGTGGCGCGGGCGGCGCACGATCATCTGCTGCCGGGGACGGGGATCTATAACTCGCTGCTGGCGCTGAACACTTCGCTCTACACGCTGCTCTTGTACCCCTTCGCCAATGACCCGCAGCGATGGACGCTGGTCCAGGCGATGGCGAATGTGGTGGCGGTGGGGCTGCTGTATATCTGGACGGAACGGGCGTTTGGGCGGTGGGCGGCGCTGGCGGGCGGGCTGCTGTTCGCGACGGCGCTCTATGATACGTACTTGGGCGGGTTCATCTGGCAGCAGTGTCTGGTGCTGCCGCTGGTCATCGGCGCGCTCTATACGCTGCATCTGGGGATGGTCGAGCGACGGCGGCACTGGTTCATCCCCCATGCGCTGCTGATGGCGGCTGCGGTCCAGGTCCACCCGATCACGGCGGCGTTACTGCCTTTGAGCGTGGTGGGTCTGGCGATGGGTTGGGAGGCGGTGACGTGGTACGACTTCTACCTCGGCGTGGCGGGCGCGCTGGCGCTGTATATCCCAACCACGCTCTTCGAGGTGGCCAGCCATGGCTATGACCTGCCGATCTATCTGGCGTATCTGGCGACCCCGCGGGCCCTGGACGGGCAGGCTGTCCAGCAGATCAGCGCGGCGCTAGGGCCGCGACCATGGGACTGGCTGGGGACGGATACGCGGTATGCGGCGGTGGCGCGGGCGCTGCCCTGGCTGGAGCCGGCGCTCGATGGGCTGGTGGCGCTGAGCCTGGGATGGCTGGCGCTGATGGTGATAGGGCGGCCGTTGCGGGACCTCACCCCCCGGCGGCCCCCTCTCCCCGTGGGAGAGGGAGAGACGAGGAAGGGTTGGGGGATTCTCTCGCGGCCTCAACTGGCCCAAGGCGAGCGGGAGCGGTGGCGCGTGTGGCGGGCGCGGCTGCTGGTCGTGGGCGCGCCTGCGGTGTTTCTGGCGCTGACGCTGCGGCATGCGAGCCCGATCTACGTCCACTATGCGTTTGTGGTGACGCCGCCGCTGTATGTGGCGGTCGGCGCGTTTGTGGCGGGGCTGCCGGGGCAGGCGCGGCGGGCGGCGCGGTGGGTGTGGGGCCTCCCCTGGCCCCCTCTCCGGAGAGGAGAGGGGGGATGGCATGCATGGTTGGGGCGGTTGGGACGGCTGGGGAGGTTGGGACGGGCGGCGCCGGGTGGGGCGATGGCGGCGGTGGCGGGAGTGGTGATCGTGGCGCAGGTGGCGCTGACGGGGGCGTTCGCGCTGACGCTGGCGAGCGGGGAGTCGCCCGCGCCGACGTGGGGGGCAATCCCGACGACGAGCTATATGGCAGCGATGGCAGCGACGGGGCGCGCGGCGGTCGCGCTGCATGCGCGTCAGGTTTTCCTGGCGGGCGATCCCGGCGACCCCTTCATGGGGCTGTACTGGGCGCAGCGGGGAAACAATCTGGCGGGCGGCGGGCCGCTGTGGACGGCGTATACCTCGGATGCCTGCGCGCTGACGCCGCCGGCTGGGGATGGGGCGGCGCCGACGCTGGTGATGGATGGGTCGGGGCTGGCGATCCGCGCGCTGCTGAGCGCGCCGGGGACGCGCGAGATCGGCAGGCTGGCGCTAGCGCGGGGCGCGACGTATCCACTAGTGGCGGTCGCGCCGAACCCGGAGGGGCCGCGCGCGAGCGGGCTGGCGGTGGTGAATGGGGAGCTGCGGCTGGACCGGGCATTCATCCTGCCAGCGGGCGGCGGGCTGCCGGCGCGGCTGGTGACGCTGTGGGCGGCGCTGCGCTCGGCGCCGCCGGGGCCAGCGGTGGCGCTCTATCACTTCCATTTCCTGTTCCAGGGAGCGGGCGGGAAGCCGCTCTCGGCGCGGGCGACCTGCGCGCCGGGAAGCTGGGTCGCGGGCGAGGGCGCGGTGGTGGTGGCGCCGCTGCCATCGGGCGCGCGGGCGGATGTGGCGCCGGGCGTGATCGTCTCGCGCGAGACGCATAGCTGGTGGCGGCCACAGATTGGCGGGCTGACGCTGGAGACGGCGAAGGAGTTGTTCCTCGATCTGGTGGTCCTGCCGCTCTCGCGAGAATATGGGCCAGGGCTGGCGCGCCCCACGCAGGCGGAGCTTGACGCGGCGACGATCACGCCGCCGCTGTCGGCTGGGTGGTGAGACGGGCGGCTGAAGCCGTGGCTAAGGGCCTGGCGGCCGCGAAGCCCCCTGCGCGGGCTGGGACACGAAGGCGGTGGCGGACGGGGCGGGGCGCCAGTCAGAGGCTGCTTTCGCTGGCCACGATGGGTGACAGGTAGATCGTTCCGGCTCAGGTGGTGAGCTTGACGGAGGAGGCGAGTCCTGACTTTTTTCCGGGCGGGTAGATGGTGGTCGTGGCGGCGGTGACGCCCTGGTAGCCCTGGTGGAGAGACGGTGTCGGTCTGGATGGCGAAATAGGCCGAGTCATACCGCCCGTTTGTTATGCGATTGTGAGGGAAGCGGCAGGCGGTATGGGGCGCTGGTGGTATAGTTAAAGATGGTCCTGCTCGGGAAGGCGCGCGGCGTGATGGTACAGCGCGATCTCGCGTGAGGACGGATGGGATGGGGATTGGCGCCCATGGATGGCTGGGATACCTTCTTTGGCCCGAACGCGGGCTATGCGCAGGAGCTCTACGAGCGCTACCTGCAAGACCCCTCATCAGTTGACGCGACGACGCGCGCGTTCTTCGAGCGGGCGGCTTCTCCGCCACGTGTTAGCGTCGCGGTGGAGAGCGCGCCACCCACGTATCCCACGCCTGCCGCGCCTGTGGCGGTCGCGCCCAGGGCGGGTGCGGGCGTCACGGATGGGGAGATCCGGGTCGTCGTGGGGGCGGCGAAGCTGGCGCGCATGATCCGGCAGTACGGGCATCTAGCGGCGCGGCTCGATCCGCTGGGTGCGCCGCCGCCAGGGAAAGAGACGCTCACCCTGGCAGCGAATGGGCTGACCGAGGACGCGCTGGCGCGGCTGCCCGCGAGCATCGTCTGGCCCAGCGGCGATACGCGCGGCGCGCGCGATGCGCTAGAGGCGATTGACCGCCTACGCGCGATCTACTGCGATACGCTCGGCTACGAGTTCGCCCACATCCAGGATGAGCAGGAGCGGGGCTGGCTGCACGACGCAGTCGAATCGGGCGTGTTCCGCCAGCCGCTGGCGGTGGACGAGCGGCGCGAATTGCTGCGGCGGCTCGCGGAGGTTGAGGCATTCGAACGCTTCCTGCACAGCGCATTCGTTGGCCAGAAGCGCTTCTCCATCGAAGGGACGGACACGCTGATCCCGATGCTGGACGCGCTGATCCACGACGCGGCCGAGGTCGGGACGCGCGAGGTCCTGATCGGCATGGCGCATCGCGGGCGGCTGAATGTCTTGGCGCACATCCTGGGCAAGCCGTATGTGAAGATCTTCTCGGAATTCCACACGGCGCCGGACAAGGAGATGGTCCCATCGGAGGGCTCGGCGGGCATCAACTACGGCTGGACGGGCGACGTGAAGTATCACCTGGGCGCGCGACGGACGGTGCGCGAGAGTGAGCTAGCCCAGGTGGCGCTGACGCTGGCGCACAACCCTAGCCATCTGGAGTTCGTCAACCCGGTCGTGGAGGGCTTCACGCGGGCGGCGCAGGAGCGGCGCGGCGAGCGCGGCGCGCCGCGGCAGAACGTGGACAAGGCGCTGTGCGTCACCATCCACGGCGACGCGGCGTTCCCCGGCGAGGGGGTAGTGGCCGAGACGCTCAACCTCTCGCGGCTGCCGGGCTATCAGACGGGTGGAACCGTCCACATCATCGCCAACAACCAGATCGGCTTCACGACCGCCGCCGAGCAGGGCCGCTCGACGCTCTACGCGAGCGACCTAGCCAAGGGCTTCGAGATCCCCATCATCCATGTCAACGCCGACGATCCCGAGGCCTGCCTCAGCGCGGTCGCGCTGGCCCACGCCTACCGCCAGCGCTATCACAAGGACTTCCTGGTTGATCTGATCGGCTACCGGCGCTGGGGCCATAACGAGGGCGACGAGCCGGCATTCACGCAGCCGCGCCTTTACGCCGCCATCGCTGGACATCCGACCACGCGGGCGCTCTACGCGGAGGCATTAGAGGCGGAGGGCGTCGCCACGCCGCAGGACGCTGAGGCGATGCTGAGCGAGGCGCAGGAGCGGTTGAAGCGGGCGCACGCCGAGCTGCTGGCGGGGAATGTGCCTGAGGAGCAGGCGACGCTAGAAGAGTCGCCCGCGCTGGTGAGCGCGGAGACGGCGGCGTCCGCGGACGCGCTGCGGGCCTATAACGAGGCGCTGCTGGCGCGCCCGGAGGGCTTCACGCCGAATCCCAAGCTGGAGCGGCTGCTGGCGCGACGGCGCGAGGCGATCGAGAAGCCGGGCGGGATTGACTGGGGCCTTGCCGAGACGCTGGCCTTCGCGGCGATCCTGGCGGACGGCACGCCGATCCGGCTGGCGGGGCAGGACACTGAGCGCGGCACGTTCAGCCAGCGCCACGACGCGCTGCACGATGCCGAGACGGGCGAGGTCTACATCCCGCTGCAGGCGCTGCCGCAGGCGCGAGCCTCGTTCGCGATCTACAATAGCCCGCTCTCGGAGGCGGCGGCGCTGGGCTTCGAGTATGGCTACAGCGTCCACGCGCCAGGCGCGCTGGTCCTATGGGAGGCGCAGTTTGGCGACTTCGCCAATGCCGGGCAGGTGCTGATTGATCAATTCATCGCGGCGGCGCGGGCGAAGTGGCGGCAGCTACCAGGACTTGCTCTGCTGCTGCCCCATGGCTACGAGGGACAGGGGCCGGAGCATTCGAGCGGGCGGCTAGAGCGTTATCTGCAGCTGGCGGCTGAGGACAATCTGCGTGTGGTGAACTGCACGACGGCGGCGCAGTACTTCCACCTACTGCGGGCGCAAGCGAAGCTGCTCGCCGTGGCGCCGCGCCCGCTGATCGTGATGACGCCCAAGAGCCTGCTGCGGCATCCGAAGGCGGGATCGAGCCTGCGCGACCTGACTGAAGGGGCGTTTCAGCCTGTTCTGGATGATGCGCGCGCGCGGCCGGAGGCCGTACGGCGGCTGATTCTCTGCAGCGGGAAGGTGGCGGTGGACCTGGAGGCGGCGATGGCCGGGCAGCCGGAATCGCGCGAGTGGGTCGCCGTGGCGCGGGTGGAGCAGCTGTACCCATACCCCGAGGCGGCGCTCGCGGCGACGCTGCGGCGCTATCCGCATCTGGGCGAGGTGGTCTGGCTGCAAGAGGAGCCGCGCAACATGGCGGCGTGGAACTATATCGCGCCGCGGCTGGCGGCGCAATTGCCGGCGGGCGTAACGCTGCGTTATGTGGGCCGGCCCGAGCGAGCGAGCACGGCGGAGGGCCTGCCCGATGCGCACGCGGCGGAGCAGGCGAGAATCATGGGCGAGGCGCTCGGCGGCGAGCGGCCGGCCAGCGTGGAGACACGCGAGGGACAATATGTTGACTGAGATCACGGTCCCGCAGCTTGGCGAATCCATCGTCGAGGCGACGGTGGGCAAATGGCGCAAGGGCGAGGGCGACGCGGTGACGGCAGGCGAGCCGCTGGTGGAGCTGGAGACGGACAAGGTCAATGTCGAGGTGACCTCGCCGGGCGATGGGACGCTCGCCAGCATCGTCAAGGGCGAGGGTGAGACGGTCGGCGTGGGCGAGGTCCTGGCGCGGGTGAGCGAGGGCCAGCCGGAGCGCGAGGCGTCCGCCACGCGCGATGGCGCCGCGGCGACTTCAGTCCCGATGACCGCAGCGCCACCTCAAGCGGCGACCCCAGCCCCCGCGGAGGCGGCCACGGAGGCGCAGCCGATGAACGGCGCGCGCGCGACGCCGGTGGCGCGGCGCATCGCCGCCGAGCGGCATGTGGACCTGCATGCGATCAGCGGGACCGGCGCGGGAGGCAAGATCACGCAGGAGGATGTCGAGGCGTATCTCGCGGGCCATGAGGCGCTCACTACTACTACCACCACGCAGGCCGCGCCCGTGGCGCCTGAGCCTGCCCAGCCCACGCCGCAGCCCATGCCGCACCCAGCGCCACAACCCGCGGCACGCCCAGCGCCAGCTCCCGTTCAGCCGCTCGTCAGCGCGCCGGTTGCGGCGGTGGCGCCACGGGAGGAGCGGGTGCGGATGTCGCGGCGGCGGCAGACCATCGCGCGGCGGCTGGTGGAGGCGCAGCATACGGCGGCGATGCTGACGACGTTCAATGAGATTGACATGTCAGCGGTGATGGAGGTGCGCAAGCGACGGCGCGACGCCTTCAAGGAGCGCTACGGCGTGAGCCTGGGCTACATGTCGTTCTTCACCAAGGCGGTGATCGGCGCGCTGAAGGCCTTCCCACGCTTGAACGCCGAGATCCAGGGCGATGAGATGGTGCTGAAGCGCCATTACGATATCGGTATCGCGGTCGGCGTGGAGGAGGGGCTGGTGGTGCCAGTGCTGGGCGACGCGGACCGGATGTCGTTCGCCGAGATCGAGCGACGCATCGCGGTCTTCGCCGATAAGGCGCGCAAGAACCAGCTGAGCCTGGAGGACATTCGCGGCGGCACGTTCACCATCACCAACGGCGGCGTCTTCGGCTCGCTGCTCTCGACGCCGATCCTGAACGGGCCGCAGGTCGGCATCCTCGGCATGCACAAGATCCAGGAGCGCCCGGTCGCGGTGAATGGGCAGGTGGTCGTCCATCCGATGATGTACGTCGCACTGTCGTACGACCACCGCATTGTGGACGGGAACGAGGCGGTACGCTTCCTGGTCCGCATCAAGGAGCTGGTGGAGGATCCGGAGTCGCTGCTGCTGGAGGGCTAAAAGCGTTTTCGGAAGTCGAGCGCTACAGCTACTGGTGATGCGTTGACTAAGCCGCTCGGGAGCCTGAATGGCTGGTAGCTTAGCTGTGGCAATGCAACAGGACTGCCAGATGAGATGGGTACTGCGCCAGGCGTTCGGCGGCGCGTGCCCGCAGCGCCTCTTTCTGCTCGTCGCTCATGTCCCACCGCGCCTCTAAGTCATACCAAATGCCATCTGGCGTGACGATGGCAGCGGGATTGAGACGCTCGGGCAGAGCCGCCGTGGCCGGCCAGGAGTCGGTCTGCAGGCTCTGCAGCATCCAACCGTCCCACTTGCCCTGGGGATTGTCCGTGGTCATATACCAGAATCCGCCTTCATCGTGTCCACACTCGAAGCCTGTATCCTCTTCCAGCTCGGCCACGACCGCCTCCACGTTGTCGCGGTGGAGCCCGTACGGACCGTAGACCTCGAGCAGATAGTCGAGCTCATCTTGCGGCACATATTCCTTGCGCGGCGGTACGGTTCGCGCGAAATCATATGGTTCCATCAGGCGCGTGACATCCGCCACGACATTGTTGCTCTGGGCAGGAACGATGACGATCGCCGGGAACTGCATCGCCTCTCTTCCTTTCCATCCGCGCGATCATCTCAAGAGCATGTGGCGCCTGGTCCTGTCCCTACGGCAGTGGGGGCGGCGATTGGCGGAGGAGACCAAACGCCGTGGGGGCGTGATGGGCGATGAAGTCGCGTACCGCACGCCGTTGAGCAGTATGATGGTCGCGGGCGGGCGCATGGCGGCGGCTCCTTCTTCCTGACAGCGACACGATGGCGCGCCAGATGATTTGTGAAAACCGACCCTTCAGTATATCAGCAGTAGTACAGCGCGCAGCGGCGATCTGGATCGGATGGGTGGCGCTCGGCGTCCACCAAATCCCGCCTGGTCGCTCTCAGACATCGAACGGCCCTGAGAGCATGCTCTCAGGGCCGTTCGATTGTTCAGATATTCTTCGGGTCGCGCTTGCCTGTTTGCGCGGAGCGGTCGCTTTGAGGCAGTGGCTCAGGCCTCTTCGGGTGGGTAGCGGGCGATGAGCGCGCCTACGCCTCCTCCCGGGCGCCTCGGTCCAGCCTCGATCCAATGATATGCTCGTGCGTCCCGCTACTCGCGCACCATCCGGGCTGGAAGTCTCCGCTCACGGCTCCCAAATCGCGCCGCTAGCCAGCGCTAGCCGCTGAGTCCCGGCTCGTCGCAGGCGCTCAGCGGGTTTTGAACGCAGGGTTCCGTAGGAATGAAGTAGTACACAGTGAGCCGCGCGCCGGACAGGTCGGCCGTGACCACGTCATTCAAGGCGATACCGTGGTCACTGAGATACCCGTCAAGGGTTCCCAGCGTGCAGTCTGTGCAGTTCGACTGCTCGAGGACATTCAGGTTAGTGAACGTTGTCCGCAGCGTCAGGATATCGACTGCGTTGCGGGCCACTGCCTCATGGAACGCGAGGATCGGGCTAGGCGGAAGGATCGGATTGGGCGGAAGGATCGGATTGGGCGGAAGGAGTGGCGCCACATTGACAAGGCTGATATCGCCTGCAACGACACCGGAGAGGCTCGCGAGGGTTGCATTGGTCTGCTGGGTGCGGTCAATCGCCGACAAGACGCTGCCGAAGTCGGGATTCGTGGTATCCGCATGTGCCGCCTGGACGCGGCTGATCGCCAGGGCGGCGACTAGCGTCACAGCGAGCAGACTGCCAAGAAACAAACGCTTCCCAAGGAACAAACGCTTCACGGAAAGTCTCTTCCTTTCTGTATTGGGCTGACATGGTGGGCTGACATGGTGGGCTGACATGGGCGCCTGGGGGAGCACCGCGACTGGCTCTGCCACGCCGCGGTAGAGCGCGCTTTCGGCCTCGGCAAGCGCTTGAATCAAAGATGAGAGCGTTTGCTCGAGCGTCTCATGCGATCACACCGCGGCGTCCACCTAATCCGGAGATTTGCTTCGGTATCGCAGCGACACGTGGGGCAGGGCTCATGTGAAATCAGGGTACATGCCAAGCGAACCGCATCCTGTGCCATGACTGGCCATGCTGGGTGGGGCCACAGCTCATAGCCAGCCATCTTCGACTTCGTGTCGCCGCGGTATGAGCGGGAATCCGCTGTGGCTGGAGCGGCAGGGACCGCCGCCGGCGCCGCCGGCCGCCACCGGAGGGCCGGGCTCACCTAGTGGCCGAATGGCGGCGGGCCGAGGACCTTCATTCCCGATTGCGCGGCGGCGGCGGCGAAGCGCTCCATGTTGGATGGTGGCGGCGGCAGCGTGGGGTCGGGCGCGGGCTCACCGGCCAGGCGGAAGAAGGTTTCGCTGATCGTGCTGGCTGGCGTCATGATTACCAGCAGGTGCGCGACCTGCGAGACGACCATGAAGGCGTGGGCCGCGCCACGAGGAATCATGACGACGCTGTCTTTGGAGACGGTCCGGTCATCCGCGCCCTCGACGTGTACCCGCACCTCGCCATCGAGCACATAGAAGGTTTCGTCCGCATCGGGGTGGACGTGCAGCGGGGTGGCCTTGCCCTGAGGCATATGGACTTCGAACAGCAACAGCGCGTCGTCGGTCTGGGCGCCAGTGGCCTTGAACGTCAAGAGGCCGCCGTCATAGAAGAGGTTCTCGCCATCGCGCGCGGCGAGCATGAGCGGAGCGCCACTCATGGCTGGTTCCTTTCTCTTCGACTGCTAGAGGGGGCATCAACGAGAACATGGGACTCAAGTACCATGATGGTATGTTATACTATCATCATGAGTATGTCAATGCCATATGAGCGCACTGGGCGTGTCCAGCAGAAAGCGCGCACACGCCGGGCACTCGTCGAGGCCGCGCGCGAGCTGCTCTCCCAGGGCGTGACGCCAACGGTTGAGCAGGCGGCCGACGCGGCTGGGGTGTCGCGCACGACCGCGTATCGCTATTTCCCGAACCAGCGCGCGCTGCTGGTTGCGACGTTCCCTCAGGTCACGGCGCCGTCGCTCCTGCCGGAGCACACGTCGCAGGACCCGGAGGCGCGCCTGGCGGCGGCTGTCGAAGCGCTTGGGCGCCTGATCGTCGAGCATGAGCCAGAACTGCGCGCCCAACTCCGGCTCTCACTCGAGCGTGACGAGGCCGACGACGGCGCTGGCGCCGCGCGCCCCGACTTGCCGTTCCGCACAGGGCGAGCGGTCGTCTGGATCGAGGAGGCGCTCGCGCCGCTGCGCGGGCGGCTGCCGGAGCCGCAACTCCACAGGCTCGCGCTCGCGATCAGGAGCGCCGTAGGGATCGAGGCGCTCGTCTGGCTGACGGATGTCGCCGGGCTATCCCGTGAGGAGGCGGTCGAACTGATGGGCTGGTCGGCGAGCGCGCTCCTGCGATCAGCGCTTGAGGAACATGCCACTGCGGATGCCGAGGGCGCTGGCTGAATGATGGCGCGCTGTGTTTGCGTATCCCTCCGCGAGAGCCACGCTCGTGGCGCATGGGTGAATGGGATGTGGCGTTGCGCGGCGCATCCGTATCGTAAGGCGCCGCGCTTGCGCAAGGTCCGCTGTCCGTGAGCATGGAAAGACTATGTAGCCGCGCTCCCTTGGTAGCCATGGTATGCCAGATGGTGTACGATGGGGGCGACCTCACCCCCGGCCCTCTCTCCCACAGGGAGAGGGGGCGCGTGGAGGGGCGGGTTCGGCGCGAGTAGCGTGGCGAGCGGTCATGAGAGACGCAGGCAGGCGAGTTGGACGACGCGCGAAACATTTCTTCGAGTCAGCCGCTCCATCCCGGTATGGATGAGTGGGTGACAAGCTATATGGCGACGGCGGGCGGCCTCGATGGCGTCTCGCTGCCGCGCCCTGGCGACGCGGCGCGCGGAGACGCGCTGGTGGCTAGCGAGGCGGCGTTGATCGGCCGGGCGCGTGCGGGCGATCAGGAGGCGTTTGGGGCGCTGGTGCGGCTGCACCAGCGGCAGGTGTACGCGCTTGCCTTGCGGATGCTGCGGGATCCTGAGGAGGCGAGCGAAGCGACGCAGGATGTGTTTCTGGCGGCGTGGCAGGGGCTAGGGCGGTTCCGTGAGGAGGCGCGCTTCGCGACGTGGTTGTACCGCATTACGTACCGGCATTGTCTGAAGGTGAGCGAGGGGCGGCGGCGCGATGAGGCGGCGCGGGCGGAGATGGTCGCCGAGCGCGCGCGTGAGCAGGGGGCGCTAGCCAGCGGGCTGGCGCGCGCCGCGGAGGCGGAGGTGCGCGAGGCGGTGCGCGCGGAGATCGCGCTGCTGCCGGCGAAATACTGCTACGCGCTGGTGCTGCGGCACTTGCAGGAGCTGAGCTACGAGGAGATCGCCGAGGTCATGCGCGTGCCGATTGGGACGGTGAAGACGCACCTCTTCCGGGCGCGGGCGCTCCTTAAAGAGCGGCTGAGCGACCTGGAGCGCGCGCGCGACGAGGGGTTGTCGCGCGCGGATGATCTGCGCGCCAGCTTGCAAGCGACGATTGACTCCATCGAGGCGGGTTTGCGCGCATGGTTCGAGCGTGGGCACGAGGCGTCAGGGATGGCGGAGACGCCGGGTGAGGAGGAGCGGTCATGAGGCATGCGCGCGCTGGCGTCTTGATGAACCTGTATCTGGATGAGCGGCTGAATGCGCGCGGGGCGCTCCAGTTGGAGCGCCACCTGGCGGGGTGCGCTGGGTGTCGGCGGGACCTGGCGCGGCTGCGGCTGGCGGAGCCGGCGCTGCGCGAGGCGGACCCGATGGCGCGGGCGCAGGTCCCATCGGAACTGGCGGACCAGATCATGCGGCGCGTGGCGGCTTATGAGGCGCAGCGGGCGGCTGAGTTGGCGCGCGCGCGCATGCGGCGCATGGCGACGTGGCAGGCGCGGGCGGTATTCTGGCGCGGGCCAGGCCTGCGCCTGGTGGGGGTAGTGGTGGCGCTGATCGTGGCGGTGGGCATATGGTGGCGGACATATCCCGAGAGCGGGCTGGCGGGCGCCGCGATGCGGCTCGGGCCTGATGTGCTGCAACTGCTGGCGACGCCGGGGCCAGAGGAGATCGCCTGGAGCGTGTGGATCGCAGGCGCCGGGCTGGCGCTGGGTGTCGGCGGCTGGCTGGTGCGGGCGGACGCGTCGGCGGAATGGCGGCGCGCGCTGGCGGAGCGGCTGCCGCGGGTATGGTAGGGGCAGACCTCACCCCAACCCCCTCTCCCTTTGGGGAGAGGGGCCTTTTTGTGGGCGCGGGATTTGGCGAGTTTGGCCCGATGGGGCAGGCGGCGCGCGCGGCTGGCCAGAGGTGTGCTACACTCGCTTCGGATGTCGGCTGCGCGCGTGGAGCGCGCGCGGTCGCATGGGGCGCCGGGCCTCACCCCCTACCTCTCTCCTTGTGGGGAGAGGGGCCGCGACGCAAGCGGGCAGGAGATGGCGCGCATTCGCTTGTTAGGGCGGAGCGGGTTGTGGACGGCGCGGAGTGCGAGGATAACAGACAATATGCGATCACCCGCCCCAGATGCCGCTTCCGCCAATGTGCCCGTGCGGGCGCCGCGCTGGATGTTCGCGCTGGTCACGGCGATCTCCCTGCTGCTGGGCGCGACCTCGATCGTGCGCGGCACGCGGGCCGTAGTGACGATCGCTGACAGCGACCTGACGAACTTCTTCCTGAAGTCGGCGGACTACATCCTGCGCGGGCAGGTGTGGCAGATGTACGCGGTGCGGGCTGACCTGACGTATCCAAACTACAATCCGCCGCTGAGCATCTTCCTGATGACGCCGCTACTGGGACTGGCGCGGACGTTGGGGTTCGCGGGGAATTATGGCGAGCTGATCACGTTCGTAACGCTGCCGTTCATCGTGCTGGTCCCGGCGCTGGGCTATCTGTGCCTGCGCGTGATGGACCGGCTGTATCCTGGCGCGCCGGAGGCGCAGCGGCTGCTGGTCTATGCGCTGGTGACGCTCTCGCCGTTGACATGGCAGACGTATTCGATCTGGTACCACGTCGAGCAGCCGTTGATGCTGTGCCTGCTGCTCGGGGCGGTCTTGCTCCTGCAGCGGAATAGGCCGGAGTTGGCGGGTCTGCTGGCGGGGCTGGCGTTCCTGACGCGGACGACGGCGCAGATCCCGCTGATCGCGCTGGGGCTGCTGTTGCTGCTGACGCGGGCATGGCGGACGCTGGCGGCGTTCGGTGGGGTGAGCGCGCTGGTGGCGGCGCTGGGGCTGGCGCCGTTCTTCCTCTTCGACCGGGCGGACGCGATGTATACCTTCGTCTCGTGGCGCGGCAGCGCGCAGATCGGCAGCGATTCGATCTGGGCGCTGTTCGCGTATACGGGCTCGCCGGATGGGACGCTCAACCATCTGCGGTATCTGGTGGACGCGGCGGCGCGGCGGCTGGACATGTATGCCGTGATCCTGGTGGTAGCGGTAGTGACGTGGCTGGCGGCGCGGCGGCTACGACTGACGGCGCGTGACGAGGACGTGTGGGCGCTGGTGGCGTTGGGCGCGCTGGCGACGCCGATGTTGAGCAAGCAGGTGTGGCCCTACTACTATCTGGAGCCGTTCATCTTTATCGTGGTCTGGGAGTTCTCCACGCTGCGCGACCGGCGGTCGGGGCTGTGGCGCTGGCCGGTGCTGTCGCTGGCGTTCTTGCTGGTGGCGGGGACGTTCTCGCAATACATCCAGCTACAGAGCGTTGGGCGGCTGGACGCGATTCTGCTGGGGATCACGCAGACTGGAGCGATGGCGCTGTTCGGCTGGGCGATCTGGGTGCGGATGGGGTCGCGCAAGCCACAGGCAACGCCGGGAGGCGCGCCGGCGGGTGAGGGCGCCAGGGCGGCGATGGGGCCGGTGGCGTCCATTGGCAATCCGCCCGCCCGCCCGGTGGGATCCCAGCCGATGACGCCGCCGGGTGGCCAGCTTGCGCAGCCGCCGAGCGGGCCGTGGCAACCGCCGCAATCCACGCCCGCTCCCCCGGCTCCATGGCAGCCACCAACGCCACAGCCAGCGCCACAAGGAGTGGGGCAGCCTCCGCCGCCGGGCGCGCGCCCAGGACAGGCGCCGCCCGCTCAACCCGCGCCGCCCGTACAGGCGCCGGGCGCGCCGCTGTGGCCCGCGGAGGGCAGGCGACCCGCACAATGGTCGGGCGCGCAGCCGCCCACGCCGCAGCCGGGGTCGCCGGGCGCGCAGCAAGGAGCTGCGCCGCTGTGGCCATCCGCGCCGGAGGGGCCAGGTGGTGGGCCTGGCGGGCAGTCGTGGCGGCGATAGGGCGGGCGGCGGCCCCTGGCTCCCTCTCCCATGGGGAGAGGGAGAAGCGGATGGCGGTGTGGCGACGGGTCATCCTGGCAGGGGCGGGAATCGAGGCATTTCTGCTGGCGCTGTTCGCGGTAGCGCCGCTGGGTGGGGTGACACAGACGATCTCGCCGCTGGCGCGGGCGTGGCCGTGGCTGCTCTGGCCGGCGCGGACGGTGTTCGGCGCGGCGCTGGTGGACGCGAGCGTGACGCCGTCGCAGGGATGGCCGCAACTGGCGCTGTTCGCGACGCTGCTGGTGGGGGCGATCTGCGCCTGGGGGCTGGCAGTCTGGCGGGCGTGGGAGGCGCGGGCGGTTGAAACACCGCCTAAGGGCGTTCCGCCGCCAAGCCTGCCTTCGCAAGCTCCCCGCACCACTGCGGGCGGCGTTCGATGGGGGCTGTGGCTGGCGCTGGGTGGGGCGGCGGTGATGGGGGTGACGCTGGCGCTGCTGCCGTCGCTGCCCTCAGATGATGTCTTCTCCTATATCCTCTACGGGCGCATCAGCGCGCTGCATCACGCGAACCCGCTGATCGCGACGCCAGCGGACTTCCCGCGCGATCCGTTCCTGTCGCTGGTGTACTGGCAGACGACGCGGTCGGTCTACGGGCCGGTGTGGCTGGGGCTGTCGGATGTGGTGGCGCGGCTGGCGGCGGCCCTGGGCGGTGGGCTGGCGGCGTATGTGGCGCTGTTCAAGCTAGTGGGGCTACTGGCGCATCTGGTGAATGTGGCGCTGGTGTGGGCGATTCTGGGGCGGATCGCGCCGGAGCGGCGGCTGGCGGGCGCGCTGTTCTACGGCTGGAGCCCGTTGTGCCTGCTGGAGTTCAGCGCCAGCGCGCATAATGACGCGGTGATGCTGCTGCTCCTGCTGTTGGGCGTCTACGCGATC
>DASTKI010000164.1:0-19963 GCA_035716045.1 Ktedonobacterales bacterium | reverse complement strand
TTGTTTATGGTGATCGGGGTCATTGATACCGGCATTCTGACTCTCTTCGTTACAGGAATGGCCTATGGGGCGTGGGCAATGTATACCTGGCTTGGGTTTGGCATCGGGTTTGTCATCGTTGCCCTGTTATTTGCAGGTGTCGACGCGGCGATCGTGGCCTGGGTGCGCGCGATGCGTCGCCGCATTCCACACCCACCAGACATAGAAAACCTGTAGAGGGCGGCAGTGTAAGCATCGCATGCGATGTCTCCCTGATAGCCGCGCTCACGAATTCGCCATACGCGGTTTCCAACAGCGTCGCGGCGTCTCCTCCCCAGCCATCCTAGAATGGCCCTTTCCGTTTCGTGGGAGGGACGCCGCGTGCATGCTGTGAAGGACGTTGAATTCAGGCTATTTGACGATTAGCCCTCGTTCAAATTCCAGAAGCCCTTGCCGTTCTTCTTGCCATAGCGGCCCGCCTGGACCATGCGGCGCAGGAGGGTCGGCGGGGCGTAGGCCTCATCAGGGAACTCCTTGTAGATCGCCTCGGCGGCCCAGAGCGTCGTGTCGAGGCCGACGTAGTCGAGCAGCTCGAAGGGGCCCATGGGGTAGCCGCAGCCGAGCTTCATGCCGGTATCAATGTCCTCCATGCTGGCCATGCCATGCTCGTACATGCGGATCGCGGCGAGCATGTAGGGGATCAGCAGGAAGTTGACGACGAAGCCCGCGCTGTCCTTGGCGACGATCGGCGTCTTACCGAGCGAGCGAGCGAACTCTTTGAGCGTCTCGATGGTCTCGTCGCTGGTGAGGATGGTGCGCACGACCTCGACCAGCTTCATCACCGGGGCGGGGTTGAAGAAGTGCAGTCCTGCGACACGCGGCTGGCGGCCCGTGACGGCGGCCATCTCGACGATCGGCAGCGACGACGTGTTGCTGACGAGCAGCGCGCCCTCGGGCAGGATACCGTCCAGGGTTTTGAAGAGCTTCTTCTTCTCGTCCTGGTTCTCGATGATCGCCTCGATCACCAGGTCGCGGTCGCTGAAGTCGTGCAGGTCGAGCGTGCCACGGAAGCGGCCGCGATACTCATTCGCCTGGTCTTCGGTGATCTTGCCCTTGCCGGTGAGCATCGTCCAGGCGTCGTTGACGCGCGCGACGCCACGGTCGAGCAGCTCCTGGTTGACCTCAGCCATGATAACGTCGTAGCCCGCCTGGGCAACGGTCTGCGCGATGCCAGCGCCCATCAGGCCGCCGCCCACCACGCCAACTTTCTTGATGGAGATCGCCATTGATCGTTGTCTCCTCATGGTGTGTTACAGCGTCGCCGCCCGGCGCGCTTCTGATTGCTGAGGGGCCGGGGCGGCGTCGCGGAAATCCGCATGTAACGATACCACGCGCAGGGCGCCGCCCCCTACTCCCTTCGCTTACAGGCGAGAGAGGCGGGCTGCCAACGGCCAGCCCCGCGAGTGGCGCAGCGGTGAGGGGGAGAGATCAGCCAGCGGTGGACCAGACGAGGTCGCCGGCGCTGGGAGCGTGGCTGGTGATGAGGGTGAAGGTCAGGCCGTCGCGGGCGGCGAGGTAGACCCCGCGCGCGTCGGTGATGGCGACCGAGCCGCCATCCGGCGACCAGGCGAGGCTGGCGGGGGCGGTGGCCGCGCCAGCGGAGACGCTACCGAGGCTCTTGCCGTCCTGAACGCGCGCGATGACCGCCCGGCCGCCCGACACATAGGCCAGCCGCTGGCTATCCGCCGACCACGCGGGCGAGGCGCTGACGTCCGCGCTGGGAGCGACCAGCGTCAGCCCCACGCTGGCCGACCAGAGTTCCAGGCGCGCCGTCTGGGCGCCAGCGGCGGGGCTGGTCAGCAACGCGACGGTCCTGCCGTCGGGCGACCAGATGATCTGGCTGATCTGATATGGCAGCGAGGCGAGCGTGGTCGGCGCGCCAGCGCCTGGCGCCACCCGCCAGAGCATGCCCTGTCCTGCGAGCATCCACGCGCCATTGGGACCGAGCGCCGCCGCCGTATAGCGCGCCTGGGCGGGCGTCAGCCGCACAGCGCTCCCAGCGCCAGGGGTGATCGAGAACACGCCGGTAATCTGTCCGCTGCGCTGCGTCGCCCAGGTCAGGGCGCCTCCGCTCCAGCCGAGCTGCGCGACGGTCGCCTGGCCGTTAGTGGGATCGGCCTGTGAAGCGACCTGCGATGTCGCGCCGTTGCGCAGTGTCCAGACACTCTGTGATGAGCCGGCAGCCGTGACCCACGCCAGCGACTGGCCATTCGCGCTCCATACGGGCGCGCCCATGAGCTGGCCGATGGCGATGGGGGCGCTGATCTGGGCGCCGCTGGTCGTGTCCGGGCCGGCGATGGTAACCATGTTCAGCGAGAGCGCGCCCTCGGCGTCCACGCTGGCGAAGGCCAGCTGCGAGCCATCGGGCGACCAGGCGAGGCTATCGAGCGCGGCCTGGGGGATGGACCGGCCAGCGGGCGCGAACTGGGCGACGGTCTGGTCGCTCAATCCGTCAGCGCGCACGAGATGCAGCGCGCCCGTCTTGTCGTCTACCCAGGCGACCAGGGTTCCACCCTGCCCGCCAGTGGCCGGCGCGACGCTCCACGCGACGACGCGCGCGCTGGCGGATGTGAGCTGCTGGGGAGCGCTGGCGGTGGCCGCGCTGCTGGCGGGCGTTTCGGGCGCGCTCCAAAGCGCGCCGTCGCGTGCGAAGATCACCCGCTGGCCCGGCGCGAGTGGATAGGAGAACGAGCTCGGCCCACCAATGGTGTGCGTCTTGCCCGAACTGGCGACGCCGCTCGAGGTGGAGAAGCGCTCATGGGCGAAGAATCCAGCGCCGAGCGCCAGCGCGATGAGCGCGGCGGCGGGCAGGAGGGCCCGGATGGCGAGAGGGGGCTCTGGCCGTGCGCCGCGAGCGAGGCGGCGGGTGAGCGCGGCGTACTCAGGGGAATCGAAGATGCGCTCGCGTAGCCGGTCATCCGGCAGGGCGGTTGGGAGCGCGCGCAGGAGTTGTTCGTCGCGGCGGAAGTCGTTGAGGAGGGTCTGGCAGCGTGGGCAGCCCTCGAGATGTGAGCCCACGTCCTCGCGAACCTGCGGATCGAGGGAATCATCGAGATAGGCGCTGAGATTGCCCTCGATCCACTCGCATGTCATGGCTTGCCGCCTCCCGCTTGTTCCAGCGTCTTATAGTGTTCGCGGAACGAATGGCGCGCCCGCGAGAGATACATTTTCACACCGCTCTCCGCGATGTCCAGCGCCGCGGCGATCTCCGCGTAGGACAAGCCCTGCTGGGTATAGAGCAGCAGCGCGGCGCAGTAGTGGCGCGGCATGCGGCGCAAAGCCGCGTGCACCAGCTCGGAGGTGCCGATGGTCTCCTGTGGATCGGCGCTCTCGACATCAGCCGGCTCATGGTCCAGGTCTTGCCAGGGCATCCAGGCGATCAGCTTGCGGCGTCGCAAGGCGTCGTACGCAGTGTTGGTGGCGATCCGGTAGAGCCAGGCCGAGACTTTCAGGTTGGCGTCCATGCGCGGCAGCGCGCGAAACGCCTTGAGGAACGTGTCCTGTGTCAGGTCATCCGCCTGCTCGCGATTGCCGACCAGGTGATAGATGTAGTTGTAGATCGGCGTCTTGAACTCGTCGTAGATACGTTCGAACGACCAGGTCTGCTCGACGGCGTTCGTCCTGGCCACCCGCGAGCGCCCCTTGGCTGGCGCCGCCTCCAGCGCCGCTGAGTCGCCGGTAAGGCCAAAGCCTCCTGCCGCAGGCGCGACGGTCACGTCCATACTCCGGCCCCTCCGAACGCCGGCGTCTGCTCCGTCGCCTGGGTCTGCTCGCGCGCTCAACTCACCCTCTCCGGGCGTATCCGGTGTGGACGTCATAGACGTCCTCGCGAATACGGCAGCGTGGTCATGCGGTTCACAACCACACAGAGAGAGCGGTGAGCGCGTCTAGCGTATCTGTCAGGTGGAACGGACGCGTACAACGGCGGTAACTCACGCTCGGGTCACATCGAGCCTCCATCCAAGAGGCGATGGGGCCATGCTATCATAGGCTTCCGTACGCGGCAAAGTAGATATACCAGAGTTCCTATCCCGGGTGGATGAAGGACCTATTTCCTGTACCGCTCCCTTGCCATAACGCCAAGATATGCCCCGTTCAGGGGATATGTGGACGCGAAGTCCTATGCCGCCGGGTCGCTGGAGGCGGGCTTGCGCGTCGCCGGGCCAGACAGCGGCGGGAGATTGGTGGCGGCGGGCAGCGCGTGGTACAGATCTGCGCCGGTCATCCCGGTGACTCCACTGCGCGTGCGGGCGAGGTCGCGCAGGAAGGCCCCCTGGAGGTCCTTGCCAGTGGCCTGCCATGTGAGGCTGATTGCGCGGCGGGCGAAGGCGATATCGTTGCGCGGCTCGATGCGGTCCAGGTCTTCGAAAAACCAGCCGCAACTCGTATATATGGCCTGACCATAGTACTGCGCCTCCAGCAGGCGGCTGGCGCGCGTCTCCTGCCAGGGGAGCAGGGGCCGGCGCCGGTTGCGGCCCACGCCGCTCCAGAACTCGGCGGCAGTGATCCAGCCGCTGCGCAGGCCAAGATAGGCGTCGCGCGCCTCCCAGGGGTCATGCAGGACGCTAGCGGTCTCGCGCTCGTAGAGCGCGTCGAGCCGCGCGCGTAGGTTGTCGAAGGCGTCGCGCAGCGGACGCTTCCATGAGGAGTCGCCGGGAACGCAGGCGCAGCCGTCGCTCCAGCGAGCGACGCCATGATGGCAGCTCCAGGAACTGGGCTCCTTCAGGCGGACCTCGCGGGTGGGCGGGTGATCGCGCAGGTAGCGGTCGAGAGTCGTGACCTCATAGCCAGCGGACGGAGCGGCCTCGCGGGTGAGGCGGCGGAGGAACTGGTCGCGCCAGGGCTTGTGGTGGCCGTAGAGTTCGCCATCGGTGGCGATCAGAATCAGTTGATCTTCGCCGCGCGCCAGCTTGTCCTGGTTGAGATGCGGCGCGAGGTACTCGTGGGCGAAGCGGTCGGCGTTGCTGGTAGCTTCGTGATCGAAGGAGACGAGCCCACTGAGCGGCCCATTATAGAAGAAGACCGTGATCGTATCGCCGCCGGGCAGCCGCACGAGATAGGGCTCGGTGACATCCACCGGCTCGGCGGATTGCCAGGGCGCCAGCACGGTATATTTGACACCCAGCTTGCGCAGGATCGTCAGGGTCTCCAGGTCGGCGGCAGTCTCCGCCAGCCACATGCCCTCCGCGGCGCGCCCAAAGCGCCGCTCGAAGTCGCGCAGGCCCCAGAGGATCTGCGTCCGCTTGTCGCGGGCGCTGGCGAGCGGCAGGATGGTGTGGTTATAGGCCTGGGCCATGGCCGAGCCTGCCCCATGGCGCCGCGCGCCGCGGCGGTCGGCCTCGATCACGCGGTCGTGCAGGGTGAGGTGCGCCTCGGCCATCCACGCGGCCAGAGTGGGGCCAAGATCGAAGTTGACGCGCTCGAAGTTGCCGTGGTTGGCGTTAGGTAGGTAGCATTCGGCGGTGATTTTCTCGTTGAAGTTGGCGTATGGGGCGGCGCCAGCTTCGGGTGGAATGCGGTTGGTGAACGGGTCCTGGCGTGGAGGCTGGTAGAAGTGGCCATGAACGCACAGATACTGATGACGACGCTCAGACACGAATGACACCTGGCTTTCATCGGCTGGCGCGCTGCGCTGCGCGAACACCTCGCTCATAGTCGGTCGCTGTGATGGCTGGGCCTCGCTCACAGACCACGAAACGTGGCGGGAAGCCCGCAAAGCCAGCCTGGCCGCGCGCGAACATTGCACGAGAGCGGCCACAACGCTGTGACACTACGAAGTATAGCGCAGATGACCCGAATTGTCTGTTAACCCGCAAACAAGGCCACAGCCCTTCATGGGCCCCGTGTGAGCCTGCCAGAGACGCGACGGCGCCATCGCCCATGCGGCGCGTGACCGCCGGAACTTGCCGAACACAGCCAGTCAAGAGCGCGCCACTGACTGGCTCGCCGGGCGCGCGCTGGCGCTGGGGCGGAGAATACAGGCGTGTACGCCGCTGCGACCTTCGTCGCGCCCGCCACTTCTCGCCCGCTCGCCCATCCCCTCTAAAACCAAATTGGGAGACCGAGGCGCTACCTCACCTGTACATTTAGAGCATGGGCGTAGAGCATAGGCGCGATGCCCCGCGTGGAAGGTGAAGAAGGCGTGACATGCGGCGAGGGAGTATGACCAACGGTCGCGAGCGTCCGCCTGAGAGCGCGGGCAGCGACGCAGTGGCGTTGCAGCCAGATCCGAGAGATTCCGCGCGGGCGGCAGGCCTGCGCTACGTCCATGACGCCATGCGGGGGATTCGCCGCGCGCGTGAGGACGACCGCTTCATCTACGTCGCGCCCGATGGCGCCCGGATCGCCGACGCGAACGAGATCGAGTGGATCAACCGCCTCGGCATCCCCCCGCATGGACGGATGTCTGGATCTGCCCCAACCCGCGGGGCACATTCAGGCGACGGAGCGCGACGCCAGGGGGCGCAAGCAATACCGCTATCATCCCCGCTGGGCGCAAGTGCGTGACGAGGCCAAGTACGAGCGCATGGTGGCGTTTGGCGAGCGATTGCCTGTGATCCGCGCGCGCGTGGAACATGACCTGAGCCAGCCGGGACTGCCGATCGAGAAGGCGCTGGCGACGGTGGTGGTGTTGCTTGACATAACGCTGATTCGGATTGGCAATGAAGCGTACGCGCGTGAAGACGAGGCCTATGGCCTGACGACACTGCGACAGGAGCATGTGGATGTCGAGGGCGCGAGCGTGCGCTTCGAGTTCCGTGGCAAGAGCGGCAAAGAGCAGAAGATCGAGGTCAAGAATCGCAAGCTCGCCGGCATCGTGCGCAAGTATCTCGACCTGCCCGGCTACGAGCTGTTTCAGTATGTGGACCCAGCGGGCCAGTGTCATTCGATCGAATCGGACGACGTCGACGTATACCTGCGAGAGATCACGGGCATGGATTTCACCGCCAAAGACTTCCGCACCTGGGGCGGCACAACCGCTACCTTGCGCGCGTTGCGAGAGCTGGGCGGGTTCAAGACCCAGACGGAGGCCAAGAAGCGCGTGAGCGACGCGATCAAAGAGGCCGCGCAGCAGCTAGGCAACACCCCCGCCATCTGCCGCAAGTCCTACGTCAACCCAGGGATCATCGAGGCGTATTTGGAGGGCGCGCTCTTCTCGGCCATCGAGGACCTGATGCGTGACCCCATCCCGCCCGAGCTCGCGGCGCTGCGCCCAGAGGAGATCGAGACGCTGGTGTTTCTGCGCCATCTGCTGGACAAGGCCGCGACCCAGGCCGTCGCGAGCTAGCGTGGCGGCCAGTGAGGCTACATGGCCCTGCTGGCCGCCGTTCCTCCGCGGCTCTGGCGTCTTGTTTAGGCCGGCGATCCCGCATTCCCCCACAGGTAATAGTTCGAGTTGGCCTCCAGTGCGGTCGCCTTGCCACTGGCGATATCGTAGAGCGATGGGCCGCTGTTGGCGCCGAAGAACACCAGGGCGCCGCTGTCAGCGCGCCAGCTGGCGAAGCTGCCCGTAACGACCGTCGCGGGACTGCCGAAGGTGACGAGCTTCATCTGCGGTGCGCCGCTGAAGGGGTCTGAGCCGGAGAAGACCCCGGTGATGACTGCCATGCCGCCGCTTGGCGAAAACGCGGGCGAAACCAGCGAAGCGGCGAGCTGGGAGCCGAATGGCTCGCTGGCGCCGGAGCCATCGGGGTTGGCGTATAGCAGCGGCGTATCCTTGGGAAGGCTCGTGTCCGTTGGGGACGAGGCCGCGCCGGGGCGATGGTAAAGGATGTGGAAGCCATCTGGGGCAACGGCCCACGGCGCCGTCCAGCCACACATCGTCGAACCCTGGCAGCCGCCGCTGGCGTACATGCCCAGCGAGACGAGCAAGGTATCGGTTCCGGTAGTCAGATCGAAGCGGTGAAGGTAGGCTGTCGTACCAGCTTTATCGTAACTGGCGTAGAACAGATAGCGACCGCCAGCTACAATATGGAGATTTGGCCCGACGCCGAAGCCGATGTTCGCCCATCCGGCGATGGCGCCAATCGAGCGAGTCGCGCCAGTAGAGACATCCACCCGCTCGAGAGTGGTTGGGCCGGGCTGCTCGTATCCCTGCGCATTGCTGGTGACCGTCGTCACGCCACTGAGGAATGTGTTGTCATCCAGCCAGCCAAAGAAGATGGGGTACTTGCCTCCGACGCGCGGCTCTCTGCCAAAGTCCATCGCGACATTGGTGGGAATGACGGCGCTGGTTTGGGTGTTAACGATCTCGATCTTGTCGGGCGCGGGGTAGTCGCTGGTCCACACTGCGAGATAGCGGTTCGAGGGCGACCAGGCGAGCGGGAAAACGTGGGTATGCGCCAGTTGGCGCGGGGCGCTACAGCCCGTCACGGCATAGAGATACTGATCACCGCGCATGTAGACGTACGTCATGCGCGACCCCAGTGGGTTGGCGCAGACGAAGCCTTTGGGCGCGGGCGCCTGCGCTGTCGCCGTAGATTGCGCCGTCACACTGGCCAGCGGCGTTGGCGTGCCGGATGCGACAGGCGTGCGCAGGCGCGGCGCGACGAGGGCGGCAAATCCGCCGATGATCAGCGCGGCGGCCAGTCCGGCGGCCAGTCCCGCGAGCGCGCGGCGATTGCGCCCCGGCGGCGTGCGCGGCTCTCGCGCGGGCGGCGCGGCCCGCCGCATGGTCGTCATGGGTACTGTGGGGTCATCGAAGCGGGCGCTCATGGCGTCCAGTCGCAGCGGCGAGCGCAGCAGGGTATAGAAGCGGCGGTACATGGCGAGGGCCTCCCGGCATTCGGCGCAAGCCGCCAGATGCTCCTCGATAGCAATCCGCTCGGCATCGCTGGCGCCGCCGCTATGGTAGTCGGAGAGGCGGCGCAGCCAGGCGTGGGCAGGGGCGGTCATCGGGCGCCGCCCTTTGCCTCGGCCGCGGCGAGCCGCGCGGTGATCTCGCGAAAGCGCTCTTTGGCGCGGAAGAGGATCTTGCGCGCGTTGGTCTCACTGACTCCAAGCTCGGCGGCGATCTCGCGCGTCTGCATGCCGGCAGTCCCCTGAAGCAGCAGCGCCGCGCGCCAGCGGGGCGGCAGCTCCGCGAGCACGGCCCACACCGCGTCACGCTCGGCGACCGTCGCGGCGACATCCTGACTGCTCAGCTCAGGGAACTCAGGCCGGCGCCAGCGGTCCGAGTCGCTGGCGCCGGCCTCTGGCTCGACCCGGCTGAGCGGCAGCCAGTCGAAGCGCCGCTTGCGCCGCAGCGCCGTGAGCGCGACATTGGTGGCGATGCGATAGAGCCAGGCCTGGGGATGCTCGATCGCCGCCGGGTCATGGCTGGCGGCGAAGGCGCGCAGGAACGTCTCCTGCGCCAGGTCCTCGGCCCACTCGCGGTCGCGGGTCATCCCATAGAGATATTCGAGCAGCGGGCTCTGGTACCGCGCGAACCATTGCTCGAAGTGGCCCGGCTGCGGAGTCGCGCCGCTGCGGGACGGCTGCACGCCTGAGCGGCGCGCGGGATCGCCTGCTGCGCTTGAGTGGAGCAGGCGTCCCAGCTGCCTCACGCCTATGCTGAGCGCCGAGCGCGACAGACTGGCAGCCGCGCCCCACATCGTTCGCTCCGCAATGGGACGCGAGGGCGCATGGCCGCCGCCAAGCCGAAACAGGATCATCCGCAAACCGCCTGATCTCGACCCGCGCGCCCTAAGCCCGGCTATCTCTCGCGTCCCATCCCAGCCCCTTGCGCGAAGTGTCGTCATGGATATGACGCCCGGCGCGCGGCGTCTGGGACACCGCGAAATGTGAAGGGCGTCACAGTCTGTACGCTGCGCTCTATTGAGCGGCGCGACATGACGATCTCTCGCGCTATATCGCGGACCATATCGCGGCGCTGACGCGGGATGAGCGCCGCCAGCGTCAGCGCCGCCAGCGTCACGTCGTGCGGGGCCGAAGCGTCGTCTGGCGGGACAGCTAGGTGGGATTGATGATCGAGGCGCGGCTGGAGTAGAAGAGCATAGGATCAACCCAGAGGTTGTTCCACTCGACCATGAAGTGTAGATGCGGGCCGGTGGAGTTGCCGGTCGAGCCCTCCAGTCCCACGGGAGAGCCGACATCCACGAAGTCGCCCGTGTGCACGAGGATACGCATCATGTGGCCGTAGACGGTGGAGACATGATTGCAGTGGTCTATCTTGACGCTCCAGCCGAGGCCATTGGTGGCGTCGTAGCCAGCCCAGATCACCTGGCCCGCCTGCGCGGCGTGGATGACGTTGCCTTGCGGGGCGGCCAGGTCAACACCTGTATGATAGACCCATGTGCCATAGACGATGAAGCCGCGCACCCAGCGGGCGCCCCAGTTGGGCGCCTGGAGCTGGTAGCCAAGCCGATCCGCGCCGCCGTTGGGGGCGCAGACCGAGCCATCAGACGGCGATCCAGCGATGGAGTTCCACCAGTTGGGGCCGTAGCGCGTATTGCCATAGTGGGCGGAGACGTTCAGCAGGGATGGGGGCTGGTAGCCGGAGCCATACTTGGGGTCGAGTGGGATCATGTACTGGCGACCGATCAGCAGCTCGTCGCCCGCCGTAAGATGGTTCAGCTTGTAGATGCCGCCGAGCGCGACATGAAACGCCTTGGCGACCGTTTCGGGCGTATCGCCCCACTTGGCCGTATACCAGGTATATCGTACGCCACCAGAGGCGCTGGCCACGCCAGCGGATGGGCCGAGCGGGTTCCCACCGCTGGCGCTGAGCGCCTCACCTAGTGGATAGGCGATCGCCAGACCGGAGATGAGTAGCGCGCCGATGATCGTCGAGGCCAGCAGGCCGATGGTGAGCGGACGCGGACGGCGGGCGATGAAGGGATGTTTGGGAAAGCGCCGCAGCCGCCGCGCGCCGGGAATGACCACTGGCTGCGCAGACATCCCCACGTCCTCTGCCGGCAGGAGCGCGCCGGGCTGGAGTGGCGCGGCCGTCTCCCACTGGCCTACCGGCGTGAGCGGGCCAGACAGAGAGGCGAGATCAATGGCTGTGAGCCGAGCGGTCTCTGGGGCCGCGACCGGCGCCATATGCGTCTCGTCATCGTCATACGCGTCGTATGTGTCGTATGTGTCATGTGCTAGGGGCCGCGCGTTCGCCGCGCTCGCCAGGGCCGACACATCAGGGAGGTGATGGGTGGCGAGTTTGAGGGGGATGGCGGTGGAGCGGGCGCGCTCACGCGGCGCGGCGTCGGGCAGAAGATCGGTGGGCATGTCTGGGTCATGAAGACCCGAGGCGTTCATCCACTCGTCATTGTCGTCGCGAGCGCCGTCAGGGATCAGGGGAGCGTCGTCGTCCTGGCGCGGCATGATCCACCTCTCATTATACCGGTGGGGCCTGCTGGGTTTCCGTCGTTGGCCAGCGTTTCTACCTAGATGTAGGGTAAGAGCAGGCGTTGAGCGGTGTCAATGGCGATGGTACTCAGGACGCGAATTGCGCCCACTCTTTTCCACGCGGAGGCTACGCGAGGGTGCGGCCTGGGCGTCTCAGTAGCGAACGCCAAGCGGCAGCCCCATGGCGACGTCGGGTAGTGGAGCGCCGAACGCGGCGCGCTCCAGGTCGCTGAAGAGGATGAAGTCGCCAGGATCGCGCCCATAGTAGGCGAGACGGATGCGCCCATCCTGGCCGACCAGGAAGTCGCCGGGAAGGCGGCCAATGGGACCATCCGACCGGCTAAAGGTATCCGCCGTAGAGCCGCCAATCTTGAGCCGCGCCGCGTCGCGATACATGCCGCGCCGGGTAAGGAAGGCCCAGACGACGCTAGGGAGCGAGGAGCCCAGCCTGTAGTCGCCATAGACGCTGTTGTCGTGGTCGGCGATGATTGGGAAAGGCGCCTGCTGTCGGTCGAGATAGAAACGGGCGCGCTCAGGGGTGGACTCGAAGAACGCGATCACCTCGAGGCCAGCGCGCTGGTAGGCGGGGTAGCGCCGAATCATATGCCACATGCGCAGGTTGCAGAGCGGGCAAACGGCGGCCCGATGAAATGAGAGGAGCACGGACCGCCCGAGGTAGTTCATCAGGGAGACACGACGCCCATAGATGTCCAGCATATCGAAGTCTGGCGCGAATTGTCCTGCTCGCAGCTTCATAATTGTGTGTTACGCCCAATCCAACCGCATGCGGAGACGCGGAACGCTCGTAGCGGTTTGTGGGAACGCTACAAGAGAGAAGACCAACCAGTATGGCGGCGGCGGGCCGGAATGGCGTCAGGCCTCCATACAAGCCTCCATATCTGAAATACTACCGCGCCAGCGCCCTCCCGCCCGAGGGATCGCTGGCGCGTAGGACTTTTCGGCGGCCGGCGCACTACGCCTGGCGGGCGGCCTTCTCGACCAGGTAGAGGGTCAGCAGGACAAGGGCGGTGATGGTAATCGCCTCGCCAATGCGGCCCGTGGAGGTGGCGGCGAACGTGATCGCCAGGACGAGCGCGGCGCCCAGCAGCACCAGCAGCAGGCGCCCGGCCAGCGTAGCGATGTAGCGGCGGATGGAGCCAGGGCGCGAAGGGCGAGAGGAGCGGCGAGGGGCAGGCGCTCCGGCGCCCTCAGGCGCGGCTCCATCCTGCGCGTCCGCCTCGCGGTGATCGTCGCGCTCGGAGGCGGCGCCGGAGGCGTTACGGGTCTCGATGGCGGCGATGAGGGCGCCAGCGACGGTCAGCCCGGCGGTGATGAGCGGCATGAGAGTAGACACGGTACTGTGGGTCTGGCGCAGGGCATGGACGCGATCCTGATGAATCATGGTGGCGCTCCTCCTGAATGATGGTGGTGAGGATTGATGGGCTTTCGCGCCCCTTTGGTGACACTCATCTATTCCGCGCGAGCGGGCGCTCAGCGGAAATCTGACGACCGGATTTGGGGAGATTTGACAGGGCGAATCACGTGTTGTATTTAATGAGATAATCATCAAAATAGATGGAGGTGATAATTATGGGCGCCGACGAGCGGGAGACCGCGACGCCAGAAACCCAGCCGCAAGAGCGCATCGAGACGCTGCTGCGCGCGCTCAAGACGCTGGCCGATCTCAGCCGCCTGCGCATCCTGGGCGCGGTGGCGACCGAAGAGCGGACTGTGGAGGAGCTTGCCGATCTGCTCCAGCTGAAGGCCCCGACCGTCTCGCATCACCTGGCGCGGCTGCGCGAGCTGGACCTCATCGAGACGCGCGCGGACGGCGTGACGCGCTGGAACCGCCTGAATCAGGCGGGCATCGAGCGGCTGGCGAAGCGGCTGGCGGCGCCCGAGGTGGTAGCGACGGCGGCGGCGGATGTTGAGGGCGCGACGTGGGAGCGCAAGGTCCTGCGCGACTTCCTCGATGAGAGCGACCCGCCGCGCCTGCGTGAGATTCCGGCGCAGCGCAAGAAGCGGCAGGTCATCCTGCGCTGGCTGGCCGACCAGTTCGCGTGGGACCGCGAGTACACCGAGAAAGAGGTAAACGCAGTCCTCAAGCGGCGGCATGAGGATACCGCGACGCTGCGGCGCGAGCTGATCGGCGAGCGGTTGATGGCGCGCGACGGCGGGCGCTACTGGCGCTCAGAGCCGCCATCGGAGGAGACGCTGGCGCGGGTCGAGCGGCGCCTGGAGTGGGGCCGCATCTACTCGCTCGCCGAGCTGACGGCGCTGCTGCGTGAGCTGGCGCGCGATGCGGACACGACGCGGCGCGAGCTGCTGGCGCGCGGCATCCTCGGCTTTTCCGGCGACCGCTACTGGCTGGCGCGCCCCCCAGAGGAGCGGCTGCGATGAGCGCCGCGCAGGCGACCGCGCCGCGCACGACTGGCGCGCTGGCGACGCTGCGGGCAGAGCCGGCCTACGCGCGGCTACTGCTCGGCGGTTTTATCAGCGGCGTTGGCGACTGGTTCAACACAGTCGCCCTGCTGGGCCTGCTGCTGCGGCTCACCGGGTCTCCGCTGGCGGTGGGCGCGTCGCTGGCCATCCGCTCGGCGCCGCGGCTGCTGCTGGCGCCCGCGGCGGGCGCGCTGGCCGACCGCGCGCCGCGGAAGCTGATCGTCGTCGCCTGCGACATCCTGAGCGTGCTGGCGGCGCTGAGCTTCCTGCTCGTAACGGATGCCTCGCGGGTCTGGCTGGTCTGGGTCGGGCTGACGGCGCTGGTGGCGCTGGGCGCGTTTCGCGAGCCCGCGCGCGCCGGCATCACGCCTGCGCTGGTGCGGCCCGAGTCCCTGGCGGGCGCCAACGCGCTGGAGGGCATGGCGGGCGGGTCGGTGATGCTGCTGGGTGCGGCGCTTGGCGGTCTGGTCAGCAGCTGGCTGGGGCCAGATCTGGCCTTCATCATCAACGCCGCATCGTTCGCCATCTCAGCGGCGCTGACACTCAGCGTGGCGATCCCGCGCACGCCGCCCACGCGAGCCCGCGGCCTGGCGGCGCTGGTTGAGGCGTCAGCCATCATCCGCCGGTCGCCCGCGCTGCGGCTGCTGCTGGCGCTGGCGATCCTCTGGCCGGTGGGCGGCGGCGCGACGAATACCCTCATCAGCGTCTACGGCGCTCAGGTCTTCCATGCGGGCGATCAGGGCATTGGGACGCTCTACGCCGCGATTGGCGTCGGGCTGCTGCTCGGCGGGCTGGTCGCGCCGCGCTTCGCCCACCGCCCGCAGCTGGCGCTGGCAGCGGCCTTCGTAGCGGATGGCGCGTTGCAGGTGGCGGCCAGCCGCGCGCCCTGGCTGGGGCTGGCCGCGCTGGGGATCGGCCTCTCGACGGTGGCGGCGGGCATCGGCAACGCCAATGCGTCCACCATCCTGATGCGCGAGTCGCCGCCCGACGCCATCGGCCGCGTCTTTGCCCTTGAGGACGCGCTCTCCAGCGTCACTTTCACGCTCTCGGTCATCGCTTCAGGCGCGCTGCTTAGTGTGATCGCGCCGCGAACGCTAGGCGCGCTGGCCGGCGCGATCATCGCCATAGGTGGCCTGTTGACCGCGCTGGCCGCGCGGCGAATGCTATGGGATGAGGGATGAAGCGGCGCGCTAGCGCGTCGCGTCCGCCGCGCCCATGCGATTGGCGAGGAAGCGGGTGACGCCGAGGATGGTGTCGCGGTCGAAGGGCTTGGGCAGGATCTGAATGCCCATATGGCGCAGGAGCGTGGCGAACTCGGAGGGGAATTGGTCAACCGCCGCCGAGATGATGACATAGCTGTAGCGCGGCGGGACGAGCCCGGCGGCGGAGGCCTGTTGGAGCACCTGGTAGCCGTCGAGCACGGGCATCTGGTAATCGAGCAGGACGATCAACTGGCCGTCGGATGCCTGGAGCTTGTTCAGCGCCTGCTGGCCGTCCGCCGCTTCGTCCACGGCATAGCCCGCTTCGCTGAGCCACTCGCGCAGCATCAGGCGAATGGTGTGGCTGTCGTCGGTGACCAGAACTGAGATCATCCCCTCATCGCTTTCCGCTGGAGAGCGCCTGTACGTGTCTGGACGAGCGCACGGCGCTTTTATAACCGCTCCCAAGGACTCATAACGTACAAGCGCTCACAGATGGCAGGCGACAGGCCAGAGTGTCCCTCTCTCGCCGCTCGGCGCATGGGTGGGCAAGGGGTATTGTGCCTCATTCGTGATGCGGCGCTGGCGCCCGCCGTGCGCTTCGCCCGTACATGCTGTAGGGCTTTTGTGGCGCCCTGGGGACGGAAAGGAAGGCCGCCATGCCCGGCTCAATCCGCATTTTCAAGATCGCTGGCATCGGCATCGAGATCAATCTGAGCTGGCTGATCATCCTCGTGCTGCTGACGGCGTCGCTAGCGGTAGACTGGTTCCCATCGGCGGCGCCTCGATATCCCGTCCTGGTGTACTGGCTGCTGGGGCTGATCGCCGCGCTGTTGCTGTTCGCCTCGGTGCTCGTCCATGAGTTGTCGCACTCGCTGGTAGCCAAAGCGCGCGGTCTGCCGGTGAAGAGCATCACGCTCTTTATCTTTGGCGGCGTCTCGGACATCGAGCGCGAGCCGCAAAGCCCTGGGATCGAGTTCCAGATGGCGTTCGCCGGCCCGCTGACCAGCCTGATCATCGGCGCCGTTTCGCTCGCCCTGGCGCTGTTGGTGGGCGACACGGTTCCGCTTGCGACGGCGACGCTGCTCTATCTGGGCGTGGCGAATCTGCTGCTCGGTGTCTTCAACCTGATTCCCGGCTTCCCGCTAGACGGCGGGCGCGTGCTGCGCTCGGCCATCTGGAAAGCGACCGGCAGTCTGCGGGCGGCGACGGTATGGGCCGCGCGTGTGGGTCAGGGATTCGCCTATCTGCTGATCCTGTTCGGCGTCTGGCGGTTCTTCACCGGCGACATCATCAATGGACTGTGGTTCGGCTTCATCGGCTGGTTCCTGCTCCAGGCGGCCCAGGCCGAGAACACCCAGGTCGCGCTTGAGTCGCTCTTCAAGGGCGTCACCGTAAGCCAGCTCATGACCGCGGCTCCGGCAGGCGCGCAGGGCGAAACCTCGGTGCAACAGCTCGTAGACGGCTATGTGCTGCCCTATGGGCTCCGCTCGATTCCCGTGATGCGTGGGAATGCGTTCATCGGGCTGATCACGCTGGAAGATGTGCGGCGGGTCCCGCGTGACATGTGGCCCTTTACGCCGGTGAGCAACGCGATGACGCCACTCGCGCGACTGCATATCGCGCGGCCCTACGAAAGCCTGAACGACGCCCTGCCGCGTATGGCCGGCCGCGATGTCAACCAGCTGCCAGTTGTGGATGAGGCGGGACAGCTGATAGGCATGCTAAGCCGCGACGCGGTCATGCGCTACGTCGAGATCCGGCGCGGCCTGGGCCTGACGGGGATGGATCGCGGGGAGACTGGATGGCAAGGCGCACAGCGCCCGCCAGAGCGCGAGCCCCGCCTGCCCGTCACCGGCTGATTCCCGATTCCCGCGCGCATCAAGGGGCCTCCTGAGAGGCCTCTTGATGCGCGGTGATGGGCGGGCCATCAGACCCGTCATCCCCATCATCCCCGCCATCCCGATCATCCTCATCGCCCTGGGTCAGGGGAGACGCGCCGTTCTCGCTCTCATCCTGCGTGGCCGGCTCCCGGCCGCCCGCCTCCGCGGAGCCGCCGGTGATCGGCTGCTGGAGTAGGCGCCCGATGGTCTTGAGCGTCACCATGCCCAGGAAGTGGCGGGAGTCCGCGCCATCCACCACTGCCAGTTGGCGGAATCCCCCACGGGTCATGCGCAGCCAGGCGGTGTAGAGTGACTCACCCGGCGAGACGTAGACGATCCGCCGCGCCATGACGTTGCGCGCGAGCAGGGAGTCCTCATCGAGCCCGGCGCGACGGGCGCGACGTCGGGCGCGAGCCAGGTCGGTCACCGTGACCAGACCGGAGAGGCGGCCATCCTTGACGATCGGCGCGCTGTTCACCTGATGCTGGCGCAGGATGGCGCGCACCTCGGCGACTGGTGTGTCGGGCATGGCGGTGGCGACGCCCGCCTCCATCGCCTGCTGGACGGTCAGACTTTGCAGCAGCGGCAGGGCGTAGTCGTCCTTGTGGGCGGGCGAATCCAGCCGCGTATCCACCTGGCTCTCGTAGATGCTGGTCTCGCCGGTGATGAGATAGGCCACCATCGTCGCCAGCATCGCGGGGACGATCAGCGAATACTCGCCGGTCATCTCGGCGACCATCAGGATGACGGCCAGCGGGGCCTTGGCGATGCCGCCAAAGAACGCGCCCATGCCGACGACGACGAACGCGCCCGCCGGCGTGGCGCCGAGCGCCCAGGGAGCGATGGCGTGGATGCCGCTCCAGATGGCGCCGCCCAGGAAGCCGCCGATCACCATACCCGGCCCGAAGACGCCGCCGCTGCCGCCGCTGCCAATGGTCAATGAGGTCGTGACGATCTTGATGAACGCCAGCGCGAGCATCAGCCAGGCCGAGAGGGTGACGAAATCGCCGTAGACGCCAAACTGGACGTAGCCATAGCCCATGCCCAGCGCCTGCGGGAAGGCCATACCGACCAGGCCGACGAGCAGCCCGCCAATGGCTGGCTTGAGATGTCGGGGAACATGAAAGCCGTGGAAGACATCGCGCACGCCATAGAGCATCTTCGGATAGAGCAAGCCAACGACCCCACAGATGACGCCAAGCAGCAGAAACCCGATGAGACTTTGCGGCTGGTCGAAGGTGAACTGGCCACCGTGACCGAAGACGGGCGTCCACCCCGCCCAGACGCCATAGATGCTGAAGCCAACGACGGAGGCGATGAACGCCGGGAAGAGCGCCTCGGCCTCGAAGTCGCGCTTGTAGAGGATCTCCGCGGAGAGCAGCGCGCCGCCGAAAGGCGCCTTGAAGATCGCGCCGATGCCCGCGCCCACGCCAGCGGCCATTGCGATGCGGCGGTCGTGGTCGTCCAGATGGAGGATATCGCCCAGCCAGGAGCCGAAGCCGGCGGCGATCTGCGCTGTCGGGCCTTCGCGGCCCGCGCTGCCACCGGAGCCGATAGTGATCGCCGAGGCGAGCAGCTTGACGCCTGGGATGCGGGCGCGAATCTTGCCGCCGCGCCGGTGGAAGGCGTCAATCGCGGCGTCGGTGCCGTGGCCCTCGGCCTCTGGGGCAAAGGTGAAGACGATCAGCCCGGTCAGCAAGCCGCCAAGCGTCGTTACCACCGGGATCATCCATGGCCGCGCGATGGCGGTAATGACCGTTGGCCCCTCACCCGCCGGGTTGGGCGGCGTGAACCCGGCGCCCAACCCGAGGAAGACGCGCGAGCAGAACGCGATGGCGGCGAAGAACACGATCGCTCCCAGCCCCGCCACCACGCCAACCAGCGCGCCAATCACTAGCCATTTCTGAAGATACGCGCGGCTGGAGCGGTTCCAGCGCGCCAGCGGCCCCGCCAACGCTGGCGCTCCCGTCGCCGCGCCCGGCGTCACGCCGATCTCCGCCAGCCACCGCCGCGCGTCTATGATCCAGCCCTCGACAGACCTCCACATGCCAGCCATGCTCCTAATGAGCGGCGATCATCCCAACCATGACGCGTACAGGGCGGCGGACGACCCTTCGCCATCCCGAACACCTGATTATAGCGCATCGCGATATAGCCGCGGCCTCACCCCCGCGACCTCTTGTATGATATGGAGAGGTGAGACCATGAGCGGTGGCGGGCAAACGCCAGCCACGTGCAAGATATGAGGCGATTCTACATGCCAGCGACAGATGAGCCAGACCAGGAGCGGAGCGAGGCCAGCGAGCCGAGCGGCGAGCGCGCGGGACAGCGCAACGCGCGCTACCTCTGGCAGATGGAGCAGGCGCGGCGGCGCGCCGTACGCGACATCGTCGAGCAGCGCATCGAGGAGGCGCGCGCCGAGGGCAAGTTCGACAATCTGAGCGGCGCGGGCAAGCCGCTGCGGCGAGATGACGACGACGTGTGGGCGGGCGACCGCGCGCTGGCGTATCATCTGCTCAAAAGCAACGATGTGGCGCCGCCAGAGCTGGAGCGTGGGCGCGAGATTGATCTGGACCTGGAGCGCGCGGAGGAAGGGCCGCGCGCGCTGCGCCACTACCGCGATACGCTGGCGGCGCGCCGCGCGGTCTTCGCCAGCGACCGTCGGGCGTACAATATCCAGCGCGACGCGACCGGGCGGCGATATGAAGAGGCGCTGCGGGCGATCAACAGCAAGATCCTGAGCCTGAACATCACCGCGCCCGCCGCGCTGCACCGCCGCTCGATTCCCATCGAGCGGCGCATGGCGACCTTCCGCGAGGAGTACCCGCGCCTGCCAGAGTAGGTATGGGCGGGGGAGGCGCGGCCCTGAAGGGCCAGCGCACGGCGAGCGCGAGGGGAGGCGCGGCCCTGAAGGGCTGGCGCACGGGACGCGGGGCATGAATGCCCTCAGCCTTTCAAGGCTTCGCGCGTGCCCCGGCCATTGATCGCCGAGCGGTTGCCCAGGCGGTACGCGAACGCCTCCGCCGGGACGCCCGCCAGCGTCAGGGTCTCGTT
>DASTKI010000163.1:0-2423 GCA_035716045.1 Ktedonobacterales bacterium | reverse complement strand
CCGCTACTGCCCGCAAGGGTATATGGTCTTCCTGCCGGTCTCGGTTCCTTTTCCAGTGCCGGAGGTCACCTCCGCCATCGAGATCGAGACGAACCAGGAATACTGGGGCGTGGACTTCGCCGTCACCGACAGTAACTTCCGCTTCGCCGACTACGTGGACGAGACGGTGAAAGTCTACTTCCTCGGCGGCCTCGGCGTCATGCGCGGCATCTACCCCAGCTTCTAGCGTGCCGGTCAACTGGAAAATCCGCCCCTTTCCATCATAGGGAGGGGCCTTCTGTTTTCCTCGCTACTGTGGGTGGATGATACGCAGCGTCCAGGTGGTGGCGTCGGCGACGGGGGTGACCGCGAAGCCGTAGGTATGGCCGCCTTTCGTCTGCTGCCAGGAGCTGGCGCCATTCGATCCGGGTACCCAGCCGTAGATTGGCGCGGCCTGCTGGAAGAAGGCGTTGATCGAGGCGGGCGTTCCGGCGCTGCAGATTGGGATGTAGGTCGAGCCAGCGGCTCCCTGTCCCTTCCCGACGCGCGAGAGCGGCGGCAGCGGGATGCGTACGCCGTTGCCCTGGTCGCTGGCGAGCTGATACGACGCATCCGGGAATGCGCCCGGATCGCAGACTGGCCCCGGCGGTGGTGTCGCATGGCGCAGGCGGAAGGTGGCCAGCCCGTTGCCGAGCGCCTTCACCGAATCGACCGCCAGATAGCGCTGATCGTCTGGGAGCGCGAAGCATTTCGCCGCGCCGCAACCGCCCTGTATCCGCCCATCGCCGGGAAATGTGCCGATGGGTTCCCAGCCGGAGAAGAGCAGCAGCGTCAGAAATGGCTTTGGCCCTTTGCCGCTCGCCACGGTCAGATCGGCGGTCGTGTCGGGTACGCAGACGCTGTAGGTGGCGAGGCTGAATTCTCCCGCATTGCCGCCGCTGGTGGTGGGCGCGGTCGCCACCGCGCTTGCCGGGAACTCGATGTTGGGCAGGGTGAGCGCGCTGGCGTTGGCAAACCCGGGCAACTGGGCGCAGGCGATGGGGAGAGGTGTTGTCGTGGGGCTGGTCGCCGCTGCGGTCGGCGACGCGCTGGCCGCCGAGGATGAGGCGGGTGACCTGGACGACACGCTGCCGACGGGTACGCAGCCTGCCAATGTGAAGACAATGAGCGGGAAGACGAACGAGCATGTGGCCAGGATGCGCGATGAATGCCGAGGATGAAGGGCCATTGAGGCACACTCCTCTCCAGAAGATTGAGATGAGCTTTGCGGATAGTCGCTGCGCCCGCGCGATTTCGATGGGCGCTAGCTTAGCGTATCTGGCGCTGATGCGCAATGGACAGCATCGCAGCGCGATGTGATTGGTTCTGAGTAACAGGACAATCGCCGAAACAGACTGGCTTGCGATGACCCTCACAGACTGCGTATTGCCCTCATGCCCGCCCTCCGCTATACTGGTGCGGGCGGCGAGGCGCACCTTCGCCGTGCGATGTGGTGAGGATGTCTTGAGAGTGTTCGCTCCGCGGTTGGGCGGCCTCGTGGGATGAAGGGCGCGTGCAATGTCGACATCTGGGAATCCTGGCAATCCGCAATATATGAATCCCGCTGGTGGCGTCGCGGGACAGGCTCTCGCCGCGCTGCCGCCCGATATTCAGGCGTTGCTCAAGCCGGGCAAGACATCCGAGCGCATTCAGCACGCGATTGCCTGGGCGGCGCGCCGTGATGCCCGTGTGCTGGCGGCGCATCAGCGGCTCGATCCCTCGATCAAGACCTTCGAGGATATCAGGCGGGCAAGTCTCGCCCACAAAGATAAGGTGGCCCGCGACATCGCCCGCCGCTATCGCCACCGCGCCGCGGCAACCGGCGCTATCACCAGTCTGCCGGGCGGCCTGTGGGCGATTGTCGCGGCAGGCGCGGACGTCCAGTTGACGGCGGCCTATTCTGTGCGTATGGCCTCGATGATCGCTCAGTCCTACGGCTACGACACCTCTGTACTGACGGAGCAGGCCCACATGGCGGACGTGCTGGCGTTGGTTGCGGGGATAGACAGTCTGCGCGGCGTTGGCAACTGGCTGACGCGCGAGGGGTTGATTCAGGTGCTCCCCGAGGTGCTGCCGAAGGTCCTGACGCGGCTGAGCGTCGAACTGACCCAGGAGCAGGCGGCCAAATGGATCGGACGCATCATTCCAGGCGTTGGCGCGGTGGTCGGCGGCGGGATTGACTATGCTTTCCTGCGGGCGGCGGGCGACCGCGCCATTGCGTATTACCACAACCGCACTCTTGAAGAGGCGGGATTGCTGCCGCCGGGGACCAGCGAGCAGTCACTGCCCCCGCATACAGATGCCTCGGCACTGCCTCAGCCGATGTCTCAGGAATCGTCGGGCAAGATCGTAGAAGGCTCGCTGGCGAATCCCGGCGACACGAACGCGCACGCCGTCGCCGGAAC
>DASTKI010000162.1:0-6206 GCA_035716045.1 Ktedonobacterales bacterium | reverse complement strand
TACTCACATTCCGGGAAGCCCGAGCACGAGATGAACTTGCCAAAGCGCCCGGAGCGTAGCAGCAGCGGCTTGCCGCACTGCGGGCAGGCCTCGCCCAATTCCTCGACGGGCTTCTGGACCTTGCCCATCTCCTCCTCGGCGCGCTTCAGCTCATCGCGCAGCTCGGCGTAGAAGCCAGCGAGGAACTGCGTCCAGATCTGCTTGCCCTCTTCAACGGAATCGAGCTTGCGCTCCATCTCGGCGGTGAAGTTGACATCCACGATATCGCCGAAGTGCTTGAGCATCAGCTCGTTGATCGTCTCACCCAGCCAGGTCGGCGCGAACCGTCGCTCCTGCTGCTCGACGTAGCCGCGGTCCTGAATCGTGGAGACGATCGAGACGAACGTGCTGGGGCGCCCGATGCCCCGCTCCTCCAGCTCCTTGATCAGGCTGGCCTCAGTGTAGCGGGGCGGCGGCTGCGTGAAGTGCTGCGCTGGCTCCAGCTTGCTGAGCGCCAGCGGTTCGCCCTCGGCCAGCGGCGGCAGCACGTTGCCGCTATCCTCACGCGGCCAGACGGCGTAGAAGCCCGGGAAGCTTAGCGTGGAGCCGGTGACGCGGAACAGGAACGCGCCCGCGGCGATGTCCACGCGCAGAGTATCGAAGATGGCGGGCGCCATGAAGGCCGCGACGAAGCGCCGCCAGATGAGCTGGTAGAGCTTGTGCTGGTCGGACGTCAGGAACGGCTTGGCGCGCTCCGGCGTGATCGTCACATCCGTCGGGCGGATCGCCTCGTGCGCGTCCTGCACGTTGGCGCCGGCTTTCGCCTTCGGCGCGCGCGCAGCGCCCACATACTCCTTGCCATGCTCGGCGTGGATATACGCCTTGACGGCGGCCTGCGCCTCGTCAGAGACGCGAGTCGAGTCGGTGCGCATGTAGGTGATGAGGCCCTGGTGTCCGGCGTCGCCCATCTCGATGCCCTCGTACAGCCCCTGCGCGAGGCTCATCGTGCGCTTCGGCTTGAAGCGCAGCCGCACGCTGGCGTCCTGCTGGAGCGTGCTGGTCGTGTAGGGCAGGAACGGCTGCCGGCGAACATCGCGCCGCTCCACCTTGCTGACGCGGTACTCCGCGCCTTCCAGCTCGCGCAGGATGGCGCGCGCCTCGTCCTCGTTGGCGATGCGGATGCGTCCGCGGTCGCTGCGCGCCTGCGGGTCGGGCGTCGCGCCATCACCAGCAGTCTGCTCCGCGACCTCGGGCGAGTTGAGGCGGCCGATCAGCTGGGCGGTGAACGTCTCACGGGCGCCCAGCTTGCTCAGCAGCGCCTCGATGGTCCAGTACTCCTCAGGAGTGAAGGCGCGAATCTCGCCTTCACGGTCGCAAATCAGCCGCACGGCGACCGACTGCACCCGCCCGGCGCTCACGCCTGACTGCACCCGCCGCCACAGCAGCGGGCTGATCTTGTAGCCCACCAGCCGGTCGAGGACGCGGCGCGCCTGCTGGGCATTGAACAGGTTCTCGTCAATCTCGCGTGGGTTGGCGATAGCGTCCTGTACGGCGTGGCGGGTGATCTCATGGAAGACCGCGCGGCGAGGCCGCCGTAGGCCCAGCGCGCGCTTGAGCGACCAGGCGATGAACTCGCCCTCGCGGTCTGGGTCCGGCGCGAGATAGACGGTCTCGGCGCGCTTGCTCGCGGCCTTCAGGTCGGCGATGAGGTGGTCTTTCTTCTCGATCACCACATAATCCGGCTCGAAGTTCTTGCGCACATTGACACCCAGCCCCTTGCGCGGCAGGTCCATGATGTGTCCCATCGAGGCGCGGACCTCGAAGTCGCCCCCGAGGAATTTTTCAATCGTCTTCGCCTTAGCGGGCGACTCGACGATTACCAGATTCTTCGCCATCCTCCAGATCACCGCCTCTATCTGCCATCCAAACGCTTGCGCGTGTTATCGTGTGGTTGCTGTCCTTCAGCGTCGTGGCCCAACCGAGCGGGGCAAACGCTGGTGTCATAACATACCGCGCCGTCCCGGCGCAATATGCCACAAAGCATACCATCCCATGACAAGCCCGACTGTGACGCGTCCGGCGCCAGGCCTGACGAGCGGGCGCCACATAACCGTACGGCGCGTGTCCTCACACGTTGTACTTTTCGGGACACATTTACGTAGAATATCATGCGGCGCCCCTCCCTTGCCATGCCTGTGCCAGAATTGGCGCGCTGGAGAGGGACCACGGCGTCCATCGCGCCGACAGATGTGTGGAGATGTCGCAGCGGAGAGGAATAGGTCGGATGGCCGTCATAGGTAGAATGAACGGCGCGCGCCGGGTGGTCGCGTGGGGGATTGTGGCGCTGGGGCTGTGCGCGCTGGCGCTGGGGCTGGCGCCCGTTTCCACAGTCAACGCCCACCCGGAGGATACCACCGTCCAGCAAGCCGTAACCCTCGATAGCCCCGCCGTGGTCCGCATCGTGTCCGTTGTGCAGGCGCGGCTGACGTGCGGCGCCTGCGCGACGACCGGGGCGGATGTGACATCGCCAGCGCCCGGCTCCGACCCGTTCACCTATTACTCTAGCGGCTCCGGCGCGTTCATCTCGCCAGACGGCGCGATCCTGACCGCCGATCACGTCGTAGATCATTCGATGACCAATCCCGAAGATGTGGATTTCGTCGAACAGCAGGCGGCGGCGGACATCGCCCCGCGCTACAATGACACCCCCGACCATGTGCTCAAAGTCTTGCAGGACAATCCCAGCAGGGTGTCCATCGCCTTCACAATCCTCTTCCAGCGCGCCTTCCTCGCAACGGCATACACGGGCAATCTCCACGACACCAGCCATATCTACGCCTTCGATGTGTCCTCAATTGTCGCTTCCTCTCCCGTGAATAAGCAGGACACAGCGATCATTCGCATCAACACGTCCGGCGTCAAGCCAGCGCCGGATTTCCCCTATCTGACGCTCTCCACCCAGCATGTGCAGGCGCTGGATACCGTCACCGCGATCGCGTTCCCGGCGGACGCCGACCTGGTGTTGAACAACGCCGACGTCACGGCGCTCGTCAATCCAACAGCGAGCGATCCCAACACGATCACCAGCCTGCTCAGCCCATCCGTCAACAGCGGATCAGTAACGAACGCCAACGAGGTGCGCTCGGATGGCACGCCGGTCTACGAGGCCAACGGCATCAGCTCGCAAGGCTCCAGCGGCGGCCCGGTCATCAACGACAAGGGGCAGGTCATCGGCTTTGTAGACGCCGGTCCCGCCACCAACCGGCTGACGTTCATCATCCCCAGCACCGTCGTGGCGAAATATGCCGCGCAGGCAGGCGTCGCGAGTCCGCCGCAAGGGCGGTTCATGGCGCAATGGTCGAAGGCGGTCAACGACTACTACGCGACGGGAACCTGCCACTGGACCAACGCCTCGACGGATTTCTCCGAGTTGAGCAAGCAATATCCGCAGTTCGCTGGCGCGAAGGACATGGCGGATGACGCGCGGCTGAAGGCGGCGGGCGAGACATGCCCCGGGACGAGTGGCGCGAGCACGGATGGCGGGCCGCAAGGCGACGTCGTGGCCGGATTCGCGATCATTGGCGGCTGCCTGCTAGCTGTACTGGCGCTGATTGGTTTCGTGATCTTCATGGTCGTCGCGCTCCTGCGGCGGCGCAAGCCCGCGCGCATCGCCGCCCCGGCTCCCACGCCCGGCTACCCGCCCGCGCCCTACACGCAGCCCACCTATCCGGCGCCGAGCGTCCCAGCGCCTGGCTATCCGCCCGCGCAGATTCACCAGCCGTATCAGCCGCCCACGCCCGCGCCGTCCGCGCCATCCATCCCCTTTGTGCCGGGAACCTACCCTCCCGCTGTCGTGGCGCCGGGCCAACCAGGCCCCATCCCACCTGTCGCCTCCGGTCCCACCCGGTTCTGTGTCAATGGGCATGTCGTGCTGGAGGCGGACGCGTCGTTCTGCCCGATGTGCGGCGCGCCGGTCAACGCCCCGCCGCAGCGATGAGCGACCACATCAGATCATGTCTTTGGCGGCGCGCGCTCCACGGCGCGACGCGAAGCCCGTCTGTGACGTTGTAATGGGTGAGGCGCGATTCATGCGGGCACGAGGGCCATGCGTGAGCGCGCCTTCACAAAGGAGCAAGACCGATGGCGAGACATACGCCACCGCGCAAGCGCGGGTCGTGGCGCCTGGCGACGGGACTGGTGGCGGCCTCGGCGGGCGCCGCTAGCGCGCTGGCGCTGGGCAACTGGCTCGCCAGGGTTGGAGTGGGCGCCCCAGAGACAGCGCTCAGCGGTGAGACGGGCTACTATCCCTGGACGCAAGGCTCCCTGCGCTACACCGTCAAAGGGCGCGGCGAGCCGCTGGCGCTCATCCACGGTATCTATCCTGGCGCGTCGTCTTTCGAGTATCGCAAGGTGTTCGACCGCCTGGCGGAGCGCTATCGCGTCTTCGCGCTCGACCTGCTGGGGTTTGGCCAGTCGGGCCGGCCCGCGATTGATTACACACCAGCGCTCTACGTCGAGCTGATTGAAGACTTCCTGCGCCAGGTCGTAGGCGCCGCGGACCACCCCGCGCACGTCATCGCATCCGGCATGAGCGCGGCGTTCGTCATCCATGCGGCGGCCCGGCGCCCGGAATACTTCAGCAGCCTCGCGCTGATCGAACCAGAGGGGCTGTCGGGCGACGCGCGCCCGGCGACACAGCTGGCGCTGGTGGGGCGCCGAGCGCTGCTGCGGTCGCCGCTGCTCGGCGAAGGGCTCTACAATCTCGCCGTCTCGCGTCCCGGCCTACGTCGCATGCTGGGGCGTTTAGCCTATAGCGGCGCGCGCCAGATCAGCGACGACGTACTCGACCAGTATTACACGATGGCCCACCAGCCCGGCGCCCGCTTCGCCCCCGCGGACGCGCTGGCGGGGGCGCTTGATACGTCCGTGCGTGACGCCTTCGCCAATCTCTCCATCCCCACGCTGCTGATCTGGGGACGCTACGACCGCGGCGCGCCGGTCAGCCGGGCGCGCGCCTTCCAGAAGCTGCGCCCCGGTCTAGAGCTGCGCGTCTTCCCCACCGGCGGCATACCCCAAGAGGAGGCGCCCGACGCCTTCCTGCGCGAAGTCAGCGCCTGGCTAGGCGCGCTGGCGCGGGCGTGAGCGCTCGTATGCTCGTATGGAAGAAGCTGCCTCTGCGCGTAAATCGCGCGAGACGATTGTTCAAGCGCAGGTGTCACGCACGCATGTAGCATGTATCGAGCGCCCTCGTCCGCGCGCCCTTGCGCCCTCCCCATGCCATGGGCTACACCATGAACGATGGGGGCGCACGGAGCGTATAGCGCGCCCATCTCAGGAAAGGGGCGCGGGGCATGGCGAACGAAGCGGCGCGAGATATGGCCAGCGGGCGAACAGTAGGCATTCTGACGATCAGCACCATGGGCGCCGCCGGCCAGCGCGAGGACACCTCCGGCGACGCGATCCGTGAGCTGGTGGAGGCGGAGCCGCTCGCCGCAATCGTCGCTGAACGCGCCATTGTCCCTGACGACCGCGAAGCCATCGAGCGCACGCTTCGCGCTTGGGCCGACGAGCGCCATCTCGACCTGATCCTGACCACCGGCGGTACCGGCCTCAGCCCTACCGACATCACCCCCGAGGCCACGCGCGCCGTCCTCGACCGCGAGGCGCCCGGCATCGCCGAGGCCATGCGCGCCGAGAGCCTGCGCCACACCCCCTTCGGCATGCTCTCGCGCGCCATCGCTGGCATGCGCGCCTCCACCCTCATCATCAACCTGCCCGGCAGCCCCAAAGGCGTCCGCGAATGCCTCACCGCCATCATGCCCGCCCTACCCCACGCCGTCGACATCGCCTCCGCCCGCCAGACCGGCCACGGACCAGCGAGCGGGCAGAGCTAGCGCGGGCAGACGATACCGCGTCGGCCCGAGCCGTCCGCGCCCCGCGCTTCCTGTGACGGCGCTTGCCTGGCTGGAGTGTGCGGTCCATGCGATGTATCTGGCTGGAGGCCACGCCATCGTCATGGAGCAGCGGGGGCGCGACGCGCCCCCGCTGCTCCACGATAATCGGAAGTATGGTACCTTGTGCCATATGAGGCGGCGCCGTGAGCGGCATCGCTCCGCGCGGCGCGCGGCATCCCGAGCATCGTGGAGGAGCGCGACTATGACACCATCCGATGCGGAAGACCACCTGAGCATCGCCGCCTTGCGCGATCCCGCGCTGCGCGCCAACCC
>DASTKI010000161.1:0-8219 GCA_035716045.1 Ktedonobacterales bacterium | reverse complement strand
TCCTTCCAGCGGCATCCACGTTAGCTTCGTGCCGCATACCAGTCCAATACCCGTACGGCGCGCAGCGTGTTCCACCGGCTCGGCCGGCCCTCGCCCTCCTCCACCTCGACCGCCATCGTGCCGGGATGCTGGCTCTCGAGCGGCCACCGGCCGTCGCCGTCGCGCTTCGACTCGACCAGCGCGATCGCCTCGGCCACGCGCTCGTCCGGCGTAACGCCGGCTCGGCGCAGGTATTCGAGTCCCCGCAGCACGTCGTAGTGCCACCAGGTCGGGAAGGCAAAGCGCGTCCAGGCGGCGTCGCTCTTGCGATCGCGCTCGATCACCTCACCGGTCGTCCGCCGCCGGAAGAGGCGGCGCTCGAGGAGGTACTCCTGCCCGCGCAGGCGGGCCTCCGTCACCGCGGCGCTGTTCCCACCTGCCAATTCGCGCAGTTCGTATTCGAGCAGGGCTTCCAACACGCAGATCGTGGTATTGAACGACGACCGCGTCGAGCCGTTGGTGGCCTCGCAGTTCCAGCCGCCGTCGGGCAACTGCTCGCTGAGCAGACGGGCGACGATCCACTGGACATCCTGGCCGAAGTAGGCGCCGCTCGCAGCCACCTGCCCGTTGATGCATGGCTCGACCTCGCCCGCGAAGAAGGGGACGCCATCAAAGTCCCACCCCCGCCACGTGCCGTCCCAGTCCCATCCCCGCCACCGCACGCGGTCGCGGACCAGGCCCACCGCACGGCGCGCCTCGTCGCTCGCGGGATCGAGACCCAGTTCGCGCAGCAGCGACAGCACATGCATCGTGGAATCCCACCCGCGGTTCCACGTCGCGCCGGCCCACGCACCGTCGGCCCCCTGGAGGGCGAGCAGCTGAGCGCCCCAGCCCTCGGTGGCGACCCGCGCGCGCTCGGCTGCGACCTCCGCGTCGGGCGCACGGGTCAGGTCGCGCATCACTTGCCAGCGGATCGAAGGGTCAGCATCAAGCAGCCACTCTATGACCGATCGCTCTGGCCTCGCGGCTTGCTGGTTGGGTGGTTTGGTCGCCATCTGCCGGAGCTCCTTCCATTGGTTAGAGTCGCTATAGTCGGCCCGTGCTAGCCCAAGTGCGCTTGCCAACCAGGACGGTATGGCACGATAAAGAGAATGACGCAGGGCGACTTTCCTAAAGATGATCGCTCGCCCGGCCCTAGAGCCACACCGCACGCACTTGGTCCGCCACCTCGGCCGCCTGCGCTCGCCCTGCCTGAGCCGACACCGCACGGCGGGCAGGGTCGAGGACGTTGGGGCCAATCGCCGCGCGGGACGCCGCGTTGGGACTGATGATGACCGAGCGCACGTCGGCGCCGAGCGCCGCCACCTGCGCGGCAGGCCCATCCGCGCGACGCAGCGCGGCCGTCGTCGGCGCAATGACCACGATCCGCTCGCACCCCTTCGCCAGGTCCGCGTTGGCCACGGAGCGTACTCCGCCGTCTACGTAGCGGCGGCCATTGATGGTCATCGGCGGCCATACCAGCGGCACGGCGCAACTGGCCGCCACGGCGTCAACCAGCGACGCGCCGCTCCCTTTGTCGAAGACCATGACAGCCCCGCTCTCCGCATCAACAGCCGGTATGAGGAGCCGCCGCTCAGGCCATTCATGGCTGGGCAGCCGGCTGGCGATAACGTCGCGGCGCTCCGCCTCAGGAACCGCCTTGGCCCGCAGCGCGGCGCGGCCAAGCCTGGCGCGAGCCTGCTGGGGGTCGCCAGGCCATGCCATAGCGATCATGAACCGCAGGAGCGCGGCGCGACTCATGCGAGCGGCGATCTCGCTGGATCTCTCAGCAATCTGAGCGGCGAAGAGCTCGTCGAGCGAGAGCCCGCTGGACACCTGCGCGGCGACGACCGAGCCGGCGGATGTTCCGACAAAAACATCGGCGTCCGAGAGATCGAGGCCAGCCTCAGCGAGGCCCATCAGCAGCCCTGTCTCCCAGGCGACGCCAGTGACGCCACCGCCGCCGAGAACCAAAGCCTTTCCGCCACCTGACGTACCTGATGGCACGCGGCGCCTCCTTCCCGAACTCTGTCCGGTCATATTAGTCCGACGCCAGCAGATAGCGCAATGACGCACAAGGAGCCACGAATCCACCGTTCTCGCCAGCCCGTCGGCGTTGTCTCTGCTTGATATCAGACGATAACATGCCCCTTCCTCGTGAAGCCATGATAGCGCGCTGCGCGGACGCGCAGCTCTTGCTCAGCAGTTGCTGGGAGAGCGCATCGCTCTGGGCGCGGCGGTACGCGAAAGTGCGGTGAGCGATGCGCATTCCCGGTGATACACTAAAGGACTGAGCAAGCCAAGAGCGTTCTTCACGGTTGTGCTCCCAGCGCTTTATGCGCCCAGACCATACAAGCCCAGCGTCGTGAAGTCGCTGTCCTCCAGCGCCCTCCTGTGTGAGGAAGGCGAGAGCGCGTCTACCGCGCTTCGCGGGAGTTGGCGACAGGGCCGAGTGAGGGAGGGGACCCGACACATATGACCGCAACCGATCTGCACGAAGACAACCGCCTGTCGTGGAATGAAGCTACGCGGGCCCACAATAGCCACAAGGGCGATCAGGCGCGCTTCTTCCGTGAGGGCGGCTCCACGCTGCGGCCTGAAGAGGTTGACCTGCTGGGGAACGTGAGCGGGCTGCGCCTGGTTCATCTGCTCTGCAACTCAGGGCAGGATACACTTAGCCTGGCGCGACATGGCGCGATCGTCACCGGTGTCGACATCAGCGACGAGGCCATCGCCTTCGCGCGCAAGCTCTCAGCCGATGCGGGCATCCCGGCGACCTTCGAGCGCGCCGACGTGTTCGACTGGCTCGACGAGGCCGCGCGCCAGGGAGCGATGTACGACATCGCCTATAGCTCGTATGGCGTTGTCCACTGGATCTCAGACCTCGACGCCTGGGCCAGCAAGATCGCCGCCGTGCTGAAGCCGGGCGGTCGCTTTGTCCTGGTGGACTTCCATCCCATCGAGCGCCTGTTCGATCGGGATTGGAACCTCGACGGCGGCTACTTCCCATCGGTGGTCGGGCGCGTCGGCACGATCGAGGAGGGCGTCATTGACTACGTCGCGCGCACGCCGGGCAGACTCACGCCTTTCGCCTACGAAGCGGGCGTTACGGACTTTCACAATCCCCAGAAGTGCCACACCTTCCGCTGGGGCCTGGGCGAGATCGTCACGGCTGTTGCCCGCGCCGGGCTCGTGCTGGAAGCGCTGCGCGAGTACCCTCACACGATCGCGCATCGCTTCGGACGGATGCGCGAGATCGAAAACTATCGCACTCTGCCGCCCGAAGACGTGCCGAGCGTCCCGCTGCTTTACGGGCTGCGCGCGCGCAAGCTCACATAGGCGCTGAGGGCGCCCAGGTCCACGACCAACCGCTACGAAGTCGCCGCCGCCAACCGTGCGGCGCGCGCCTGAGGGCAGGCGGCGGTCTATTGCTCGCCACGCCTGATCGTCTGCCCTCGCGCCGTCCCGCGGCGGGCGCGTGTGCTATACTGCGGGCTATCCAACAGGTCGCACGACTGCTAGAGATGGAGCGGCGTATGCCTGTTTCAGTCACTAACTCGCAGTTAATCTACGATGCGCTCAAAGCGTGCGATGTCAGGATCATCACCGCACTGCCCGAAACCTGGCTGGTCCACCTCATCCGCATGGCCGAGGACGACCCCGAGATGACGCTAGTGCGCGTCGCCAAGGAGGAGGAGGCGGTCGGCATCTCCGCGGGGGCGCACCTGTCCGGTGTCAGCTCGGCGCTGCTGATGCAGAACCACGGCTTCCTGGCGTCTATCAATCCCATCGTCTCGCTGGCCCTGCTCTACAAGATCCCCCTGGTGATGCTCATTAGCTACCGCGGCCACATGGGCGAGCGCGACCCCTGGCAGACGCAGGGCGGTATGATGACCGAGCCGCTCCTGCGGGCGCTGGGCATCCCCATCTGGTACCTGACGGACCCGCGCGACGTTCAGCGCCGTCTCAAGGACGCGCAGACCCTGGCGCATGCGGCGCTCGCGCCGGTCGCCGTGCTGCTGACCCGCGAGCTGATGTGGGAGGACTAGCCATGCTGCGCGCGGACGCCTTGCAGGCGATCTATTCCGAGCTGGAAGACCACATCGTGGTCACGATCATGGGCGCGGTCGCGGCGGAGCTCTACACACTCGGCCACAAGCCCACCTTCTTCTACCTTGAGCACGCGATGGGGCTAGCCTCCTCGATGGGGCTGGGAATCGCCCTCGCCATGCCACAGCACAAGGTGATCGTACTCGATGGCGATGGCTCGCTGCTGATGAATCTAGGCACGCTGAGCACCATGGCGCGCTATCGTCCGGGAAACCTGCTGCACATCGTCTTTGACAACCAGAGCCTGCTCTCGGTCGGTGGATTCCCCACCGCGACGGCGACGGGGACTGATCTGGCCGGCGTCGCGCGCGCGTGCGGCGTCCCCCGCGTAGAGGAGGCGGACACGCCTGAGCGCCTGAAAGAGGGCGTCGCTGACGCGCTGGCGAGCGACACCCTGACGACCATCGTTTCCAAGGTCGAGGCGGTGGGGCCAAAGTCGTTCCACATGGACCTGCCGCTTCTAGAGAATCGCTTCCAGTTCAAGCGCGCGCTGGAGGCGCTGCGGCGGCAGGGGGAGTAGCCGGGGCTGGACCTGGGCGCGCGGCCTGCGATTCGAGCGTTCGAGCAAGGGAGGCGAGCATGACGAACGGACAGCGGAACAGCGTACTGTCCCAGCTCGTGGAGGAACTCAACGCGGGACGGATTCGCGTCGTTGATCTCACCACGCCACTCGGGCCAGACACGCCAGTGATCGATCTGCCCCCGATATTCGCGCCATCGCCCGGGCTGAGCGTCACAGAGATCTCGCGCTACAATGACCACGGGCCAGCCTGGTACTGGAATATCCTGCATCTGGGCGAGCACACAGGCACCCACTTCGACGCGCCCATCCACTGGGTGACCGGCAAGGACCTGCCCGAGAACGCGACCGACACCATCCCGCCGCGCAGGTTCATTGGCCCCGCCTGTGTCATTGACGTGACGGCGGAGGTGAAGCAAAACCCCGACTTCCTGCTGACGCCGGAACGTGTTCAGCAGTGGGAGGCCACGCATGGCCGCATCCCGGCTGGGGCGTGGGCTCTGCTGCGCACCGGCTGGAGCGCACGCACGAGCCGGGAGGATTTCCTCAATGCTGGCGAAGGCGGCGCCCATTCGCCGGGCTTCTCTCGGGAGTGCTCCGCGTTCCTCGCGCAAGAGCGCGACGTGCTGGGCGTCGGCGTGGAGACGGTTGGAACGGATGCTGGGCAGGCCGGAACCTTCGATCCCCCATTCCCCAACCACAACACCATGCACGGCGCGGGCAAATTCGGCCTCACCAGCCTGATCAATCTGGACCAGTTGCCCCCAACCGGGGCCGTCGTCATCGCCGCGCCACTCAAGATAGTAGGCGGCTCAGGCAGCCCCTTGCGCGTCCTCGCGCTCACCCCAGCCTGAATCCCACGAGTCCCACGAATCCCACGCAGGATTCCAGACGCCACCGCTGTGGTAGGCGTCCAGTGATGTGTGAGATTTTGTAGTTCCCCTTGCTTCGAGTTCGGGGTGGCGCAGGTGTGAGAAGTGTACGCCGGGCCGCATTCACCGAACTCATGCTTGATCAGGTGATGCCAGAAGAGCGCTTTGTGTTTCAGCCACACGCGGGCATCTCCATACGGGATGCGCCCTACACTGGAACATGTGACATGGGACTATGTGACATGCCGAAACCTCATCGCACAGACCGGTGTGGTTTATTTCCGGGCGCTGGTCAAGCGAAACCCCGGAAATCAACCACAGTCTTGGAGCGGCATTTCTCACACTACACCGGCGCCTCAGACGGCTCGACAGCGGGTGGCTGCGAGGCGCGCTCAATCGCGCCACGCCAGACGGGCAACTCTATCGTCACGGTGGTACCCTCGCCAGGCGCGCTAGCGATCGCGATGCGGCCGTCCATCGCCTCCACCAGGCCCTTAGCGATCGCCAGACCCAACCCACTGCCGGCGATCCGCTCGGCTGCCCGCTCGCCAGAGCGCGACCGCGCTGGGTCCACCCGATAGAAGCGGTCGAAGACGTGCGGCAGCGCCTCCGCTGGAATGCCTTCCCCCGTATCGCGAGCCTCCAACGCCACCCAGGCCGCGCCACCCTCCCCCGCCGTCAGCCGCGCCGCCAGCGTGATACGCCCGCCCGGCGGCGTGTGTTTCACCGCATTATCCAGCAGGATCAGCAAGACTTGCTTCAGCCGCTCCACATCCGCCCGCGCAGACGGCAAGTCCGGCGCCGCATCCACAGTCACCACCTGCCCGCGTGACAGCTGTTCCGCCTGCTCCACCGCTGAGGCCAGCGCCGCCCCTACGTCCACCGCCTCCAGCCGGATCTGCGCGCGGCCCTCGTCCAGTCGCGCCAGCGTCAGCAGCTCCTCGACCAGGTGGCGCATACGCTCCGTCTCGGCGTACATTCCCCGCGCCAACCTCCGCGCCGCCACCGGATCGCCCTGGTCAGCTCCCATCAGCAACATCTCCAGCCCGCCACCCAGCGCCGTCAGCGGTGTTCGCAGCTCGTGAGAGACATCCGCCACGAAGCGCCGCTGTCGGTTGAACGCTCCCTCCACCTTCGCCACCATCGTGTTGAACGTCCGCGCCAGCCGCCCGATCTCATCGTTGCTCTCCGGCTCGCGCAGCCGCACCGTCAAATCGCCTTCAGCGATGCGCCGCGCGCCCGCCTCCATCTCCGCCAGCGGTCTGAGCGCCCGGTCCATCAGCGGCCACGAGAGCAATCCCGCCAGCATCAGGCACGCCGCGATTCCGGAGAAAAGGATAATGCGTGTCGTCGTCACCGCGTCGTCAATCTGGCGCGTCGAAGAATCGAGCTGGAGCAGCCCAACTGTATGCCCGTTCTGGATCAGCGGCAGCAACACAATCAACTGCCTCCGGCCAGCCGCATCGGTCGCCAGCGAATACGAGCGCGCGCGCGGCGCCAGCGTCAGCGCGTCGCTGATCGCCTGATCGCTCGGCGTCACCGGGCCGAGGAAATAGGCCTGCTCCGTCGTCACCAGCGGCGCGCCGGTGGTCGAAAGAACGCTGGCGCTGGTCGTCGGGCCGGTGAGCCGCTGCACCAGCAGCGCCGCTTCGAGCGGGAAATCGCGCGATGGCGCCGCGGTGGAAGGAGGAACCGCATCGCGGGTTAGGATGTAGGTCTGATTAGCGTCGAAGACTGGATCTCTTGTCGGGCTACCCTGGGCCGCCGTGCGCGCCTGCATATAGAGCGCGCTCGCTTCATTCTGGAGCAGCATGCTCTCCTCGACCAGGCTCACCAGCGCGCCCAAGCCGAGCAGCAGCACCGCCAGCATCCCTAGCGACGCCGCGATCAGCCGCCAGCGCAGCGGCTGCCGCGCCACCGCCGCGCTCAGGCGCGCGCGCCAGCTTCGCGCCACCTCTCTCATCGCGTCCACTCACCCCCGCAGCGCATAGCCTACCCCGCGCACCGTCTGAATCAGCCGGGGTGGGTTGTCACCCAGCTTCTCGCGCAGACGCCGTACATAGACCTCGATCACATTGTCGTCCCCAGCATAGTCATAGCCCCAGACGCGCCAGAGAATCGCATCGCGCGTCAGCACATGGCGTGGATGCGCCAGGAACAACTCCAACAACTCGAACTCGCGCGGAGTCAAGTCAATCACGCGCCCCGCCCGCGTTACCGCGCGCGTCTCCCGGTCCAGTTCGACGTCCGCGAAGACCAGCGCCCGATCCAGGCTCTTGCCGCGCCGCCGCAGCACCGCCCGCACGCGCGCCATCAACTCCTTGAACGCGAACGGCTTGGTCACATAATCGTCCGCGCCAGTGTCTAGCCCTGCCACGCGGTCGTCTATCTCGTCGCGCGCCGTCAGCATGATGATCGCCGCGTCGCTCACCGCCCGCAGCCGCCGCGACACCTCCAGCCCGCTCACACCTGGCAACATGACATCCAGGATGATGATGTCGGGCTTCTCATTGAGCGCCAGGCGCAGCGCGGCGGCTCCATCCGTCGCCACGAGGATATCGAAGCCCTCATACTCGAATCCCATGCGCAGGAACTCGATGATATGCGGCTCATCATCCACCAGCAGCGCGCGCAGCCGCCGCTCCGCGGCGCCCGTCGTCTCACCCGGAGGCGTCCCCATGGCCAGGCTCCTCTTCGAC
>DASTKI010000160.1:0-10675 GCA_035716045.1 Ktedonobacterales bacterium | reverse complement strand
AGAATCAAGCGCTCGGCGACGATGAGGCGTTTGCGGAGGCACTGACTCGTGGGTTCGCGCGCTTCATCACGTTTCTCGGCGCAAGCAAGCTCGATGCGACAGCGATTCACGAGCCGCTGCTCCGCCGATGCGCAGAGGCTTTAACAGCGTCTTCAAAGGAAGCGATGTAATGCTGGGTTTGATGGCTGCGCTGGCGCGGGCAGACGCGCTATCCAGATGCTCGACATCACCTGCAGTAACCACATTGGCGCCGAGCTACTCTATCCCGCATACGGCGCTCTCCCCGCGTCTTACGCCAACCCGCAACAGCTGACCAACTTCAAGCGAGTCAGCCAACACATCCGTGCTCCGCCCTGCGTATCGCGAGTGTCGCCCAAAGCGGCCATACACTAGTTTCTGGAGGCAGCATGAATGTCCGTCTCCATCTGATCCCTCTGCCCAATCGCTCCGATACGTCGTTTGGCATCCTGTGGTGGCGCAAACCGCACGTTCAGGAACGGTCGCTCGCACAGCCACCAGAAGCCCCAGGCGGCCAGCACGATCAGCGGCAGCCCCACCAGCAGCAGCGCCAGATAGGTCACGGTGTCACCTAGCCCCAGCGGTCGCAAGCCATATTGCCAGAGCAGTTGAATCAGAGGAGCGTGAATGAGGTAGAGGCTATAGGAGAAGCCGCCGATCCAGACGAGCGGGCGCCACTCCAATATGCTCCGAACGAGGTTGATGCGACCAGAGCGCGAAGCGGCCAGCAACAAGCCAACGGTTCCCGCCCCTGCGCCAACGTCCACCAGGGGAACGGAGATCGTGGCGATTGTCAGCACGACAAACACCCAGCAGCCGATGGCCAGGATCTCCCAGACATACCAGGCGCGTATCCGACTCCAGCGCGGCCCGCCATGGGTCACGATACTGGCGGCGAACATACCCATGGCGAACAGGCCGATATATTGCGGCGCGAAGGCGTCGAAGCCGTAGCCAGACACGTGACCGATCCAGGTGGGGATCAGCGCGTAGGTGAGTATCAGCGAAAGCGTAAGGACCACCAGCGCGCAGAAGAGGGGATGGTAGCGCCGCCAGAACACAACGAGCATGGGGAAGAGCACGTAGATCTGGCACTCGACGGCGATCGACCAGAAGACGTTATTGATCGAGGCGTGATCGGTGGTGACAAAATCCTGGAGCAACAAGAGGTGCGCGAGCACGCTCTGCCCAGTCACCGGCAAGTTGGTATCCCAAGTCGTTCCGGTCGGCTGGCCGATGAAGAGCCAGATAAGCAGCAGGGAGAAGCCCAACGCCAGGTAATACGGTGGCAGGATACGCCGCGCCCGCCGCCAATAGAAGCCCCAGACGCCCCACGGGTTGTGGTTGTTATTGCGCGCGATCGGCAGCATGAGGGAGAAGCCAGAGAGCACGATGAAGACACTGACCGCCACATGCCCGTAGGAGAAGAGCGCCACGAGCGCTCCCGGAACGCTCTGTGGCACAGGTCTCGGCCACCAAATTTGCAGCTTGATATGGAAGGCGACGACCTCCAGCGCCGCCAGCGCCCGCAGGCCATCCACATAACCTAACCGCTTCACGCCTGATTGCGCCATCCAGCTCGCGCCTTCCCGCCACACAATGCAACTCTGGCCCAGCTTCCTCACAGGCCTACTCGTAAGCCTTAACGAACCAGGCGCCGCGGCCATACCAGGGATCTACATGCGCCTTATAGCCCATGAGGTGTTGACTCACCCGGCGAAGCGGCGAAAGAGCGCATCCGTCGCCCCAGAGGCGGCTGTCTGCATGTCGGGCGTGACATGACGGTAACAATCAGCGGTAATGGTGATCGTCGTATGGCCGAGAATGACCGAAGCCGCTGTCAGGGTTCAGAGGCGCGCCAGCCTCGGGCAGGAGCGTCGCAGCGCTGCGCCTCCGAGCATGAAAGCGCTTGCGTGGCAGGCCCGCACGGGCAATCAGAGCAAGCTAGTAGGTCTGATATGCGCTGATGGAGTTCAGGTAGCCGTCTAATTGGTCACAGAAGATCACATCATGATCTTCCCAGACGCCCGCAATAGCAGGGCGCGCAGCGAGCTGGCGCGCCCAATGCGCCCGTAGCGCCCAACGCGCCTCCTCGGCGATTCTCATCCGACGCCGGCGGTGTCGCCATATCGCGCGCCCGCCCGCGTAGGGGATGCGATAGATGCGCTGTGGCGTGCTGGGGCTGGCTCCTTCCAGGTATCCGCGATTGGTGAGTTTCTGATACTCCACATCGGTGAGCGCACCACGCAGCCATGGCGACCCACCAGCAGATGCCCGCCATGACCACCAGCGCCAGCGCCAAGAACGCCAGCGGGAAGCCCATCGGGATTGTCGCCGCTCGCATGAGCGCTTGCCTCCGATGACCCGCGACGCAGCGCCTTCTGGCCCGCCTGTGGGTCAACGGCTGGACCGATATCACAATGTCGTCAACGACCTCCTCAAACTCCCTCATTCGCTCTATCGTATAGCGCATGTCGCGCGTGGACCGATACCACTGCTCCGGCGCGGCGTCGCGCCGCCTCGATGTGGACGGGCGCGCACTTGAGCGACCCAAGCGAGGAACTGGGCTCGATGAGTCCAACGGGCTGGGCAAAGGCGCTCCGCGCATACGCCCTCGCACTCCAGAAATGGAGAACCGGCGATGAAGCGCTTCCTGCTGCCTATCCTGCTGGCCGTCGGCGCGTTCGTTGGCGAGCTGGCTACCGTGGCCCGCGGTAGCGCGGGCGGGCGACCCGTCACATCACGCGCTCCCAGCGTCCAGCGCGTCTGGGAGACGTTCTACGCCGCGCGGGACAACGACCCGCCTGGCTCCCGCAACATCGCCTACCCCGGCCATCCCCCGCGCCACGAGCGGGCGACCGCCGATCAGGGTACCTACGCCCACCCCATCACGCTGGCCGCCGACAAGCGCTGGCTCCCCGTCGGGACCATCGTCTACGCGCCGCGCTGGCGCAAGTATTACGTGATGGAGGACCAATGCGTCCCTTGCGAGGCCGACTGGGCCAGGTCGCGGCTCCATCACGTTGATCTCTACATCTCGAGCTCGGTCCGGCCCGCCGTGCTCAAAGCCGAGGACGAGGCGACCAAAGAAGAGGCTGAGAACGACATCATCATCCTGAAGCCGCCGCCAAACCTCGCGGTAGATACGACGCCGCTCTATACCGACGCGAGCGGCTCCGTGGTCGCCCAGCATCAGTACAGCGACACCCTGGTACGCGCTTCCCGCTCCCATCCGCCACACCCACACGATGGACAGCGGCGCCAGCGCGATCAGGACGCGCGTCCACACCACGGGCGCCCATCCCATGAGCGCTGAGCCATCGCGCTGACGAACCGCGCCTATACCTGGCGGCGACCCAGCGTGAGCGCGGGGCGATCAACTGGGCGAAGGCTGGAGTGCGGGAGACGGCGTCGGGCTGGGAGGCGCTGTGTGGCTGCGCGCGCTGGCGATCAGCCGGGCGAAGGCGGTAAATTGCGCCTTGGGCGCGCCATCATGGAAGATGTCGAACATGTCGTCGGCCCCATAGTTCCCGTAACCGGCGACATCGAACTCCATCGCGAAGGCGAGGCCACTAGCGCGCATGCTGAGGAGCGCATGCGTAACGAACTGGGCCATCCACGACCCGTCATTCATGTACGAGGGGCTGCCTGGGTGCGCGTTCCACTCGGAGAGCCCGACCGGGATGCTCTTGCCGGGAAACGCCTGCTTTGTCCAAGTGAGGACCTGCTGCGCGGCCGCCGAGAAGCCGTCCGCCTTGGCGAGGCACTCCGAAGCGGTATCCTGCCAGCAGGGATACCAGTGGTACGTCACGAAATCAGGCGGCACGCCCGATTTGGCCATGCCGGCCAGCACCTTTTGCAGGAAGCATGCGCTTGTCCCGTTGGCGTAATACGAGCACTCGGCCCCCTGATTGCTGTAGTCCGCCGGGCCGCCAAAGCGCGCGCCGGGATCGAGCGCGCGCGCCTGGGGAACGAAGCTGTTCCAAAAGGCCAGGTACGCCGTCGAGCTGACGCCTTCGATATCCGGCTCGTTCATCACCTCGTAAAAGGCGCACTTGCCCCTCAGCAGTGTCACGAGATGGAGATCATAGGCGATGCTGTTCTCGGTCGGCAGATTGGCGAAGCAGCGCATGCCCGCGTTTTGTACCGCCTGGAGCTTCTGGAGCTGCTCGGCGTCGGAAAGGGGGCGCTGGTCCACCAGGCTGCGCTGGAAGAACCAGACGCGGGCGATGGGGACATGCGCCGCCTTGAGCCGCGCCTGGATGTTGGGCCCAACAGGCGGTATATCCATATTACGCTGCGGGTCCCAGTTGACGCCGTCGTTGACGCCGAAGAGGTAGGATGGCCAGCTTCCCCACATGGCTTCGCCGGGCAGCAGCGTTCCAGGCGGCGTCTCGTTCGCCTGGCTCGCTTGGCGGTATATGACGCCTGCGCCATAGAGCAGCGCTAGCGTCAGGAGCGCGATCACCACGCCCGCCAGCAAGCGGCGCAAACCCGCGCGGCGCGCGGGCCCAGAGCGTCCATCCCTGCGCTTCGGGTTCATCTGTCCCATGAGGTCCATCAGATCCATCTCCGGTCACCCCACAACTGGCGCGCGATACCACATCTCTGGGTCTGCCATACAGTATGCGCCAAACGCACGGCTGTCGCGCCACATGGTCCGCGTGCGAGTCCTCGCGGCTGCTTCCGCCTGGATTGGCTGAGAAAAGGTAAGGCCCCTCACCCCATGAACGGTGAGGGGCCTTACAGCGCGCTGTGGCCAGCCGCGCTAGCGCGCGGCGAAGCTCGCCGCGCGCCTGCGGGCCGAGCGCGACTGACCAAGCAGCAACGCGACGCAGGCCAGCAAGAAGATCAGCAGCGAAGCGGTCGTGCTGACTCCGAAGAGCGGGAACGGCTGGCGCAGCGTCAGGCCGATCAGGTTGAACAGCATGTTTGAGACCGAGAGCGCCAGCGAGAAGATCCAGAGCGTCAGCGCGGCGATCCACGTGACAACGCCGAGGAAGCGGAACAGGTTGCTCGCGACGCGCAGGGAGAACACCAGCATCATCAGCGCCACGATGATCGCGAGCGCCGCGGCCGCTACCAGGGCGACCGCCGAGATCAGGTTCCCGTACTGCAAGCCCTGGGATATCTGCGTAGCTACATCCGTGCAGTTCAGGCCAAGCGCCGCACCCTGCATATGGAGGCAATTACGCTCGTTACTCTGCGTGCGCAGGTAGAACGCGATGTTATGCGACGCCTGGCCGAGCGCGAACATGCCCAGCAGGATAAAGATCGGCCAGACGACATTGCGCAGCGCCAGCAGCAGATTGTCTATCACCAGCCGGATGCGCCGCTGCAAAGGCGCGCGCAGGGCCTCGTAGATCGTCTCAACAACGCTCGTGCGAACGCGTCCGGTACCACGCTGCCCTGTCGCGGCATTCGCCCCGGCCGCTCGTACCGTCGTACTGAGCGCCTGCCCGCCGCCAGCTTCAGGCGCGGAGACCGCCGTGTCCGCGCCATACTCCCCGGTCACGCTGACGTCTTTGCTGGCGTCCCGGAACGCGTAGGCGGTGGCCGTCAGCGCCAGCGTGATGAACCCCAACGGCAGGTAGATCAGCGCCTGAATGATGTCAATGCGCGCCAGTGTCGGGGGATCGGCGGCGGTCCCGCCGACGACGCAGGCGCCAATCGGCCAGGAGACGGTACAGGTGGTGATGTGCGCGCCCACCTGGAGCGCCTGCGAAATCGGATCAATGACGTTGGCCTGGAAGAGCAGGGCCAGCAGACCAACCAGTACGCCGCCCGCGATCAGGTCGCCCGCGATCAGCTCCGGCAGCGTCGGCAGGTCGCCCTCCTCGCCGAACTCCAGCGTGCCAATGCCCAGATCCAGGATACGCGCCGCCGGGGAGCCACGCCGCGCGCGCAGCCACCGGCGCAGCGTATCAGCCCAGAACACCAGGATGATGCCGAAGTTCAGGATCGCATACGTCCACGGGCTGTTGCCGATGTCGGGGATGATGATGTGGATGTTGAGCACTTTCGAGAGGAAGTCCCACACCTCGTTAGGAAACAGCGCGGTGACGCCGACGAAGAGCATCGAGAGCAGCGTGACGATCAGCGCCTCGATCAGCTGGCGGCGCAGGCGTGGGTGGCGCAGCACGGCGATCTCCAGCGCGAAGACGAGCGCGCTGAACCAGAGAAACAGCGGCCAGGCCTTTTGGAAGAAGTGCCCCACGACAGATGAGTCACTGTTGTAGCCGAGGTAGCCGATCAGGGCGAACGCCACCACACCCGCTACGGACAGGGTAATGATCAGCGACTTGGGAAACCGCACCAGGATGCGGCGATCTTCCGCATCGTAGACATCGGTGATCGAACGGCCCGGGCCGGGCTTGGCGAAAACTCCGGAGATCATGGCGGCTACTCCTGTGTCGTCTTGGGCAGCGGAGAGGTCGTCTCTTGCACCCGCGCGGCGGTGACGGGCTGGCTCCGAGCGGCCTGCCGCGGCATGAAGCTCAGACCGCGCCGCCCGATGACGAGAATGCCGCCCAGGATGACTAGCGCCCCAAATGAGACCGCCGTGGCGACGCTCGGCGGGTCGAATGGCTTGACCACGTCCGCGTTGAACTGCTCCAGCAGCTTGTTGAAGCCCCACAACGCCAGGGAGAAGATCCAGAACGTCAGTAGCACGATCAGGCCAATTAGCCCAAGGAAGCGCATCGTGTTGTCTACGACGCGCCACTTGAAGACCACCAGCGCCGCCGACAGCACGATCGTCAAGACGCTCAGCAAGCCCCACTCCGCCGCTGGCACGATGTATTGCCCGGCGTGCGCCAGCGTCTTGCTCCCATGCAGGTATTGCTGGACATCCACGGAGAGTTGGTAGACCCCGAAGGTCGCTGTAAAGAGCAGCGCCGGCCAGACGATGTTGCGCAGCGCGCGCGCGACGCCGGTCACCAACTCGCGCAGGCGGCGATCAATCGCGGCGCGCAGCGTATCGAGCACGGTTTCGGCGACGCCGGTCGTGATCGGCGCGGTTACGGGCGGATTGCCATCCGACAGCACGGCGTAGACCGCCCGCGAGACGCCCACTGGCATCGGCGCGCCACCGACGGAGCCGAAGCCACCCATGGTGGCCGCTACGCCCAAGACGATCAGCCCGACCGCCAGATACGCCAGCGATTGCGTCTGATCAATCAGCGTCAGCGAGGCCAGCGTGGCGGTCTGGCCGTCCACACAGCCCGATGGCGGGAAGGATACCGACACACTGCACACCGTCAGCGGCGTCTGGGTGATGAAAGCCATCGCGTCGCGCTGAAAGATGATGGAGAGCAGCCCCGTCAGCACCGCGCCAGCGATCAGGTCGCCTGAGACGAGCTCGGACATGCTCGGCAGATCCTCTGGATCGGCGGTATCCGTCTTCTTGCCGGTGGTCAGATCCAGGACGGCGTGCGGGCGCAGTCCCCCCGCGCGCCGCGCCCAGCGCCGGGCGGTATCCGCCCAGAAGATGACGATGATGGCGAAGTTGATGACGACATAGGTCAGTTGCTCCTTCGCCAGCAGCGGCAGATACTTCTGCAGCAGTTTACGGATTGTTCCGCCGAATAGCGATGGATCATGAACCACATAGACGATGACGACGCTGAGCGCGGCGATAATGAGGACGGCGATGAGGTGGCCGCGCAGCGCCCGATTGCGGAAAATGGACGCCAACAGGGTGACGAGCAGCGCGCTGAACCACAAATAGAGCGGCCAGGGATAGGCGAAGATCGAATTGCGCTCATAGCCGAGGAAGCCAGCCATGCCAAACGCGATCACGCCGGCAATGCCTAGCCCGATCACCAGCGCCGGCGGGTAGCGCACAAGGAACGCGCCGCTTTCGGTATCGTAGACATCGGTGATGGCGTGCTGTGGAGTGTCCAGCCCGCTGGATCGTGCCATAAGGGTACTACCTCCGTTAGCCGATGGCCTGTCGCGCCAGCGCGACGATGGCCCGCCGCGATGAGCGGGCCTATCCTGCCGCAGCGCGGTCTGGCGCGGTCGTCGAGCCAGGGCGGGCGCCCTTGCCGCTAGCATGCCCCTCCCACTATACATGGCAATCGCCCGGATTGAAAGTGTCAAGGCGTCACACATCAGCGAGGGGACGCGCTCAACCAGGCGGCCAGACGCGCGCTCAGGCCGACGCTCAGGCCGGAGAGATCGCGCGCATGCGGGGGCGCCACATGTATAACGATCAGCGGAACGGATGAGGCGCCCAGCCGCGCGGAACAGGAGCGCGGGAAGAGGAAACCGCCCGCCGCATGTGGGCAGCGCGAGACGGCCGGCGGGTGAACCCGCGGCGAAGGCCCCAGCGGGTTGAGGGTTCCCGCTGGGGCCCTTCGCTCCGCTCGCCTGGCGGCTGCGAAGCCCGCCTGCGCGGGCTAGGGCGGTTCCCCTCTCCTCATGGGAGAGGGGGCCGGGGGGCGCCGTCAGCTCTGCGGCGTGTGCGCGGCGATGAACGCCAGCATGCGCGCCCACGAGTCGGCGGACTCCTGGGCGAACTGGTCATACTTGCGGTCGAAGAAGCTGTGCGGCGCGCCGGGATAGGTGATGAGCTCGTGGTCGAGACCCGCCTGCGATAGCGCCTCATCGAATCGCTGGATGTCGGCGGCGGGGATGCCCTCGTCGGCGCCGCCGAAGAGGCCCAGCACAGCGCCTTTCATCTCACTCACGCGCTCGATTGGAGCGGGAGAGCCTGCCGATCGTTGGCGGGTGGGCGAGCCATAGAAGCCGATGACGCCCGCCAGCTCCAGGCCGTTGGCCGCTTGGTGGAACGAGTTGGAGCCGCCGAAGCAGAAGCCGACGGTGAAGTACGCGGTGGGTGGGTTGGGGCCGCCGCGCAGCTGGGCGAGCGCCGCCGCCACGTCATCGCGAATCTGGCTGGCTTTCGTCTGCTGGACATGCGGCATGTACTCGAAGGCGTCATCGCGCGCGGTCATACCAGCCGTGCGGCCAAAGTAGTCAACCGCGATCGCCTCGACGCCAGCCTCAGCGAAGCGCATCGCCAGGTCTTTGTAGAACTGGTACAGCCCGCGCACATCGGGCAGGACGACGATGCCCGCGCCGCTGCGCCTGACGGTGTCGGCATGCGCGCGATAGGCCGCGAATGGCGTCCCATCAGCTGAGGTCAGTGTCAGTGATTCGCCATGGGAGTCACTGCCATGCAGCGGCTGGACGGGTGGCTGGGAGTCGAGGTCGAAGCACATGATCCGCAATCCTCCAGTGTAGAGCGAGACAGCCCATCGAGTCACGCGGGCGCGCTATTTGGCGCCCTTCCGATAATCATAGAAGCCGCGTCCAGCCTTGCGGCCGGTGTAGCCAGCGGTCACCATATTGCGCAACAGCGGGCTGGGCGCGAAGCGCTCGCCGAGATTGGCGCGCGCGGCGTCGAGGACGTGCAGCGTGACATCCACGCCGACGAGGTCGGCAAGCTCCAGCGGCCCCATGGGGAAGTTGAAGCCGAGACGCATGCCCTTGTCTATGTCTTCCGCCGTGCCGACGCCCTCCTCCAGGCAGCGCACCGCCTCGGCGATCATCATCAAGCCGATGCGCGTGGTGATGAAGCCGGGATAGTCTTTCGCCAGGATGGTCTCTTTCTTCAGCGCCTGGCAGAACGCGGCTCCGCGCTCGACGGTCTCATCGCTGGTCTGGTAGGCGCGGATGATCTCCACCAGCTTCATCGCCGGCACAGGATTGAAGAAGTGCAGGCCCAGCACGCGCTCGGGCCGCTGGGTGGCCGCGGCGATCTGTGTGATCGGCAGGCCCGATGTGTTGCTGGCCAGGATCGCGTCCCGCGCGCAGGTGGTGTCGAGCGCGGCGAAGATCTCCTGCTTGAGCGGCAGATTCTCGAATACGGCCTCGACGACGATATCCGCCGGGGCCAGCGCGCTCAGCTCGGTCGTCCACTCGAAGCGCGCCAGCCAGGCGTCCGCCGTCTCCTGGGTGATCTGCCCCTTCTCCACCGGGCGCGCGATCAGCCGCTCGATGTTGGCGCGCGCGCGGCCCAGCGCCTGCGCATCCACCTCGCGCAGGATGATCCGCGCATCCAGGTTGCGCGCCACCTCATAGGCGATGCCCGACCCCATCGCGCCGCCGCCGACTACTCCCACCGTCTTCCACACCGCTGGCTCCGTCGCCATACGCCGTATCCTCCCTTGGAATATATCAGGCTTACAGGCGAACGCCCCCGCGCCCGCCGCGCTCACAGCATACCGCGCCGCACGTGACAGCGGCGATAGTCCGCGGGACGGCGCTTGACGTCGCTGCGAGCGGAAGGCTATGCTGCGAGCTTGAATGGCGCACTCAGGCCCGCGGCCTGGCGCGGAGTTTTAAGGAGGAGGCGCGCGTGTCACACGAAACAGCGGAACAGCCGGTCACGATCACCGGCGCCGCCAGCCTCACGCCCGCGGAAAGCGCCGAGGTTCGGGCGCTCAAGCGGGTCTGCGACACAGCGGCAGGGCTCGACCTCAAGCTGGGCTGGGGCGGCCTGAGCGATGCGGCGACCGTCTTCCTGGCGTGGGCCGGCGACCAGTTGGTGGGCTACTGCTCGCTCGATGGCGATGGCGTGGTCGCGGAGATCTGCGGCATGGTCGCGCCTGACTGGCGGCGGCGCGGGCTGGGGATGCGCCTCTTCGAG
>DASTKI010000159.1:0-25388 GCA_035716045.1 Ktedonobacterales bacterium | reverse complement strand
TTGGCCCTCCAGTTGCAATCGCGCATGTAGCGGAGGAAGCGGCGGAAGCGGAAGCGCGCGCCGCCGCTCGAGCCGCTCCAGACGACGCCTAGCGTGGTGGATGCTGGCGCCACGCCAGGCCCCAGAGGAGGTTGTCGCGTTCTGGCTCACCCCGGCCCCCGGCGTTCGCGCCGGGCGCCCCGCGTGTCCCAATTCCCATTGACGCCGCGCCAGACCAAGCGTTCTGGACTTCGTACTCTTAATTGCCGTGGGGCTCACGGTGAGCGCCTGTGGAGAGGCGATAAGACCGGGCGGCTCAGGCCTAACCCGGTGCGCCCCGATGAAGCAGGAATCCCCTGGCTTGAGCCATGGGAAGGCGCCAACACTGATCTTCCAGGAACACAGACACGGACACTGGCGAAGCGTCGTTCAACCGTTCACCAGGCGCCAACGCGGGCGCTTCTCTCACCCGAACGAACGGAGATCTCACGATGACGTTTTCCTCGCTGACCCGAGGGCGTGTAACCGCCGCCGCGGTCGTAGGCGTCACCCTGCTGGCGACCGCGCTCGCGGGCTGCACCTCCTCAGGTGGAAACAATACCGCCTCCGGCCCGTACAGCGCCGCCAAAGGCTGCACGAATATCGGCTTCCTGCTCCCTGAGAGCGACACCTCCGCCCGCTGGGAAGCCAACGACCGCCCTGAGATGCAGAAGGCCATCCAGCAATACCTGCCGGGCGCCACGCTGAGTATCACCAACGCCAACGGCTCCGATTCCGACCAGCTTGCCCAGGCGGAGGGTGATCTGACCAAGGGCGCCTGCATTCTGATCGTCGCCCCGCATGACAGCCAGAAGGCGGCCACCATCGTCGAGAAGGCGCTGGCGCAGCATGTGCCGGTCATCGCCTACGACCGCCTCATCCAGGACAAGAACACCGCCTTCTACGTCTCCTTCGACAACGTCAAGGTCGGCAATCTCCAGGGCCAGTACATCGCCGACAACTACCAGAGCTATGTGACCCAGAACGGCAACAACAACCTGGTCATGATCAGCGGCTCGCAGACCGACAACAACGCGATCCTCTTCAGCAAAGGCGCGCACCAGGCGCTCGACCCGCTCATCAGCGGCGGCAAGCTCAACAAGGTCTACGAGACCTACACCCCCGACTGGAACAACGCCACCGCCCAGTCGGAGATGGACGGCGCGCTGACCAAGAACGGCGGGAAGGTCGCCGTAGCCTACGTCGCCAATGACGGCATGGCCGGCACCGTGATCGCCGCCCTCAAGCAGAACAATCTGGCAGGCAAGGTGCTGGTGACCGGCCAGGACGCGACGACCGCCGGTCTCACCAACATCCTGCTTGGCTACCAGTCCATGACGGTCTACAAGGCCATCTCGAAGGAAGCCCAGGCCGCCGCGCAACTGGCCGCCGCGCTCAGCAAGGGCCAGGACACCGCCTCGCTGACCAACGGCGCGACGACGGCGACCCAGGACGGCGGCAACCTGCCCTCAGTCCTGGAGACCCCGGTGGCGGTCGACAAGAACAACATCGCCTCGACCGTCCTGGCCGACGGCTTTGTCACCAAGGAGCAGATCTGCCAGGGCGTGCCGGCGGGAACTGACAACATCTGCTAGTGGGCGCGATACCTGCTAGTATTCCGCTACCCTGACTTACCCTGACTCACGACACGCGGGCCGCGGCGTGGCGCTCACCGGCGCCGCTCTGTGGCCTGCGCTCACCCCGCCAGGCGCTGTGGCCAGCCGCGATCGTCGCCGCTGATGGCGCTTCCACGCGATGGCGCCAAGACAGCCAGGTGGTGATTCCCGCGCTCGGAGGCGTCGTGGCCACGAGATGGAGGTTCGCCCATGTCTTCCATGGCGGAAAGCGTCCCGGCGGGCGATGCGGCCCGCGTACCAGCGCTCCAGCTCAAGAACATCAGCAAATCATTCGGCGCGGTGCAGGCGCTGCGCGATGTGGATTTCGAGGTCTACTCCGGCGAAGTCGTCGGCCTCGTCGGCGATAACGGCGCTGGCAAGTCCACGCTCGTCAAAACCATCGCTGGCGTCAACACCCCTGACACCGGCGAGATCATCGTCAATGGCCAGCGCGTCCACATCGGAACCCCGGCAGACGCCACCAAGCTCGGTATCGAGACCGTCTATCAGGACCTGGCGCTCTGCGACAACCTGGATGTCGTCAACAACCTCTACCTGGGCCGCGAGGCGACCGGCGTCGGCGCCGGGCCGCTCTCCCTGCTCAACGAGCTGGAGATGGAGCGCCGCACCGTCGAGGTACTGCGCCAGCTCGAAGTCAAGATCCCCTCCGTCCGCTCGGTCGTCGCCTCACTCTCCGGCGGCCAGCGCCAATCCATCGCCGTCGCCAAGACCATCCTGCGCAACGCCCGCGTGGTGCTGCTCGACGAGCCGACCGCCGCACTGGGCGTCGCCCAGACCCGCCAGGTGCTCAACCTCATCAAGCGCCTGCGCGAGGAGGGGCTGGCGGTCGTCGTCATCTCCCACAACCTGGCTGACATCTTCGAGGTCGTGGACCGCGTCGTCGTGATGCGCCTGGGCCGCCGCGTCGCGACCTATGATATCCACACCACCACACCGGAGCAGGTCGTCGGAGCGATTACCGGCGCCGAGTTCGGCGAGGTAGCCGAAAACGGCGACGCGAGCGACGCCGCGCAGACGGCGTAGCGGAGAGGAGGGAGATCATGAGCAGCGATCGAACGAATGTGACGACCCAGGAGCCCGACGCCCGCAAGCCTACGCCTAGCGCGCCCTTACCAACGCCATCTGTACAGGACATAGGGACATGGCTGCGACGCGGAGATATCGGCCAGCTCCCCGCGATCCTGATGCTGCTCGCCATCGTCATCGCCTTCCAGATCGTGACGGGCGGCGACTTCCTAAAGCCCACCAACCTCAGTAACCTGATCCTCCAGGAGGTGAGCACGGCGGTCGTCGCGCTGGGCGCGGTCATGACGCTGTTGCTGGCCGAAATCGACCTCTCGCTGGCGGCGGTCGCCAACCTCTGCGGCGCGGTGATGACCACGCTCTCCGTCTACCAGCATCTCTCGGCGCCGCTCGCGCTGCTGTGTGGCCTGGGAGCCGGACTGGTGGTCGGCCTCATCAACGGGTTCTTCGTCGCGGTGATGCGCATCCCCTCTTTCATCGTCACGCTGGCCGCCTACATTTTCTACTCCGGCCTGCTGCTGCATATCCTGCTGCCCAACACCACCATCCGCCTCTTCGATCCGGTGCTGACAGGCATCATGTCCAACTACGTCACCTTCCCCTGGGACGTGCTGATCCCCATCCCGATCGTCGTCATCTACGCGGGCGCGCTGCTATTGGAGCGCTCGCGCCGCGCGAAGACGGGCCTGGAGCTCGAACCCGCCTATGCGATGTGGGGGCGCATCGGCGTGGTCATCCTCCTGACTGTAGGCGCGCTGTTGATCTTCGAGAGCGCGCTGGGCGTGCCCTACTCGATGTTCATCGTCCTTGGGCTGCTGATCATCTTCTGGCTGCTGCTGCGCTTCACGACCTACGGGCGGCACGTCTACGCCGTCGGCGGCAGCCCCGAGGCGGCGCGCCGCGCGGGCATCCGCGTCACCGCGATCCGCATCAGCGTCTTCGCCCTCGGCTCGATGCTGGCCGGTCTCGGCGGCATCCTGGAGTCCTCGCGCACGATCTCGGCCTCCGCCCAGGTGGACCCGCGGCTGCTGCTGCTGGCCATCGCGGTCGCGGTCATCGGCGGCGTGAGCCTGTTCGGCGGGCGCGGCTCCGTCTGGGGCGTGGTGCTTGGCATCCTGATCATCGGTAGCCTGGAGAACGGCCTGACGCTGCTCAGCGCCACCGGCACCGATCTCAAGTTCATGCTCGAAGGCGCCGTGCTGATCGCCGCCGTGATGCTCGACGCCATCACCCGCAGGCGCAGCGCCGTCAGCGGGCGGTAGGCCCGGCGGGCGCGGCGCCCCCTACCCCTCTCCCCTCCCAGGAATGGGAGAACATGGCCTCCCCGCTCCTGGGAGGAGCGGGACTTGGGGTGAAGAACCCGCGGGTGGATGATGGAAAGAACCGGGCGGGTGAACCCGCAGCTAAGGGCCTAACGGCCACGAAGCCCGCCTTCGCGGGCTGGGACTGCGCGGGCTGAGACGCGACAGGTGAGAGGGGAGCCTGCGGAGGCAGGCTTGGTGGCGGCGCGCGCCGCCGTAGGCGCGGGTTCACCCGCCCGCTGCTGCCGCCCGCCCCACGATGAAAGGAAAGCATATGAGCGAAGCGGCTGATCTGCGTGTCGGCATCGTCGGCTATGGGCTGGCGGGCGCGGTGTTCCATGCGCCGCTGGTGGCCACCACACCCGGCATGCGGGTCGCCGCCATCAGCACCGGCGCCGCGACCCGCGCCGCGCAGGCCAGCCGCGACTTTCCCGACGCGGTGATCTATCCCGCCGTCGAAGACCTGCTGGCGGCGGCGCCCGGCTCGCTCGATCTGCTTATCATCGCCGCGCCCAACGACGCCCACGCTAGCCTGGGCATCGCCGCGCTGGAGGCCGGCCTGGCGGTAGTGATTGACAAGCCCTTCGCGCCCACCGTCGCCGCCGCTGAGCGCGTCATCGCCGCCGCGCAGCGCGCTGGCAAACCGCTGACCGTCTTCCAGAACCGCCGCTGGGACAACGACTTCCTCACCCTGCGCAAACTGATTCAGGAGGACATGCTCGGCGCCATCTCGCGCTTCGAGAGCCGCTTCGAGCGCTTCCGCCCCACTGTGCGCGGCGACGCCTGGCGCGAGAGCGACGCGCCGGAGCTGGCTGGCGGGCTGCTCTACGACCTGGGCGCGCACCTGATTGATCAGGCGCTCCAGCTCTTCGGCTGGCCGGAAACGGTCTACGCCGAGGTGGATCGCCGCCGCCCCGGCGCCCGCGTGGACGACGACACCTTCGTCGCGCTGCGCTTCCCTGGCGGCCAGGTGGCGCACCTGTGGATGAGCGTCATCCCGCGCGTCTTCGGCCCGCGTATGCGCGTCGTCGGCTCGCGCGGCGTCTACGAGAAGCATGGCCTCGACCCGCAGGAGCCGCAACTCGCGGCGGGCCTACGCCCCGGCGCGCCGGGCTACGGCGAGGAGCCGCCCGAGCGCTGGGGCCAGCTGGCCACCGAGGTCAACGGCGTCACCTTCGACGGCCAGGTCGAGACGCTGCGCGGCGCCTATGACGCCTTCTACGCGGGTGTGCGCGACGCCATCCGCAACGGCGCGCCCGTCCCCGTGGACCCGCGCGAGTCGCTCGACGTCATCCGCGTGATCGAAGCCGCGCGGCAGAGCGCCGCCCGAGGCGAGACGATGCGCCCGGCGCGGTAGAGACGGGCTAGTCAGTCTCGTTCGAGCCCGCAGGCGCTGGCCCGAGGCCAGCCAGGCCCGAAACAGACACGTCAACGCGCGCGACGGTCGTCAACCGCACACCCAGGTGATCGCACAGCATGCGGCATTCTGTCTCGATGTCGTTGAGAAGCCCTGCCAGCATCACACGTGGCTCGACCTCAGGTGGGATTCCCGGCCGTCGCGGGCCCGCCACCACTTCTTCGATGGCCGCCTGCAAGCCGCTCTCATCAGCGACCACCAGTGGCCTGAGCCTCGCGTCCATCTCCAGCAGCAACTCCATGAGGTTCATGGCATCTGTCTCCCATCTCTATGACGTGTGGACGCGTAGAGCATACGTCATAGAGATGGGAGAGCGCCGCGCGGCGAGACGATGCGTCCAGAGCGGTAGGGGCGAGAGATTCGCTATTGCGCAGGGTCGTAGCGGCTCAGCCACTCGTTGACGACCTCCAGCCAGCGCGCCTCTTCCTCCACGTGCGACATGTGCGAGCTCTGCTCGAAGATCACCCACTCCGAGCCGCGGATGCCGCTATGCACGCGCGCCATGATCGTCGGCGTCGCCTCATCGTGGCGGCCCGAGAGCAGCAGCGTGGGCAGCTTGATCTCACCCAGGCGGCTGGTGATGTCCCAAGTCTTGAGCGTGCCGGTGACATGGAACTCGCTCGGACCGTTCATCGTCACATAGACTTCCGGGCTGATGGTCGCGAACGCGCGCTGCACGAAATCCGGCGGCGGGGAGATACGGCACACGTGGCGGTCGTAGAAGACCATCATCGCCTGCTGATACTCCAGACTGTCCGTCGTCCCGTCCGCCTCGTGCTTCAGCAGCGTCGCCTGGACATCCGGCGGCAGCTCCTCGCGCAGGCGGTTGGCCTCTGAGACCCATAGCGGCATGCTGGCGGGCGAGCTCTCGATCAGCAGGCTTACCACGCCTTTCGGCTGCGTCAGCGCGTACTCCATCGCCAGCATCCCGCCCCATGACTGGCCCAGCAGGTGGATGCGCTCCAGCCCCAGCGCCCGCCGCACCTCGCCCAGCTCCTCGACGAAGAGCGCGACGGTATACATCTCCGGCTTGCCCGTCTTATCGGACCGACCACAGCCGAGCTGGTCATAGAAGATGACGCGGCAGCCACTCTCCGCCACCTTCGCCATGTTCTCCAGGTAATCATGCGGCGCGCCCGGCCCGCCATGTAGGGCCAGCAGCGGCGGGCGCGCGGCGTCGTTGGCGGGATCGCCCACGCTCTGGTACCAGGTGCGATAGCCCTTGAACGGGATGTACCCTTCACTCACCGGCTGCGTGGTTGTCATCTCGGCTGCTCCTCCCCGACAATTACGGCGGCGCATGGCGCGCCACGCACGATTGCAGTTAGCGCATGGCGCGCGTGGAGTCGCCACCCGCGCCCACGGGCGGCCAAGAGGAGCGTGGCGGAACACAGACAGAAGACGGAAGACGGAAGACGGAAGAGCCAGCTCATCACCTGCCGGGAGAGCGATCCCCGTTTGTGGCGTCCGCCAGCATCATCGCCCTGGCGGCCAGGCTCACCTGATGCGCCTCACAGATCGGCAACAGGTTCCACAGCAAGCCCAAGCGCGGGTCACGCTCGACGCGCGCGCTGCGGCTAGGCGCCCCACAGCCACCGATGCCACAGGGAAGTGGCGGGTTGATCTCAATGCGCAGGAGGGTATCGTTTATCGAGAGATCCTGAGCGGCGGAATCGTCTGGATCAGGCATGGGTCCCTTGTTCTTCTGGTCTCCATACGCTTGCGCGGCGTCCATGCTCGCGGATTGGCCGCCGCGCAAGCCTTCGTCATCGAATGGATCGTGGCCCACAGCGGCGCAAACCGACCCTATATGCCTGTATACGTCAGCGGGTTACATCCGCCCGCCCCATGCGGCGCCAATCCTTGCGGCGCGCGAGCGGCGACCGCGATCTATGCTCGGTCGCGAATGGCCAGCTGATATACGGGCTCACCCCAGCGCATCCCACCAGTGGCGCGGAAACCAGCGCGCAGATACAACTGGAGCGCGCGGCGATTCTCCGGGTGAACAACCAACTGGAGCGCCTGGCAATCTGGATGGCGCTCCTGCACGAGCTTGATCAGCTGGGCGAGCGCGGCCTTGCCGTAGCCCTGTCCCTGAAACCGCTGATCAATAAAGAAGTGGAAGACCCAGTAGTCGTCGTGGCTGCCCGGCGTATAGGCAAGCTCAACGAACCCCACGACCGTTGAGCCCGCGTAGATGGCGTATGGCTCCCACACCGCGCCTCCAGGCCGGATATACGCCTTGGCGAGCGCGATCGCGGCGACGGGGGTATATTCGGCAATGAATCGCTGCTGATCGGGCTGAACCTCAAGCTGAAGGGTCGCACGCCAGTTTTCTTGTGTGACCTTACGAAGCGACGCGTCTTCCATGAGCATCCTGACTCTACGCGCCTGGCTCCTCGCGCGGCGGCAGCAGGCTCAACAGATGATGCAGCAGGCGGCCCGTCAATCCCCAAATGCGATAGACCCCAAAATCGTAGAACATCACCGTATGCGCCGCCCCGCCACGCGACCAGACCTCCTCGTGGTAGATCGCCGGGTCGTCGAGCGCGCTGAGCGGCGCCTCGATGACTTCCGCCACCTCACCGTGCGCCGGGGTGAGCTCCGGCAGCCCCTCGCCCAGCCAGCCAACGTAGGTCGTGACGAGAAAATTGCTCACCGACGCATACACCTCCGGCAGCGCGCCCAGCAGCCGCACCTGTGATGTATCCAGCGCCAGCTCCTCGTGTGTCTCACGCAGCGCCGTATGGGCCAGCGACGCGTCGCCTGGGTCGCGCGAACCGCCCGGAAAGGAGATCTCACCGCTGTGGCGCGATAGGCCAGAGGCGCGGCGCGTGAAGAGCAGCCACGGCTCACCATCGCGCGCATAGAGCGGCGCCAGCACAGCCGCATGGCGCGCGGCTAGTCCGCGCGCCATGCCCGGCACCAGCATCCCTGACGGCGTGACCTCCAGATCGGAGTAGACTTCTTGGCTATCCAGATCAGGCAGGGGCAACAGAAGCGGACTCAGATAGCGCGCCAGCGCCTCCGCGTCACCCAGCAATGCGTTGCGCAGGGTAGCGCCACGCCGATCAGGGGAGGGATATTCACGCCGCGCGATGTCAGCCATCCCTGGAAATCCCCGCTTTCAGGAGGGCGCGGGGAACCGGCGGCCGCCTCCGCGCTATAGCGTCGGCATGGATTTTTGGGGTCCCTTGCGCCATAATACTTCATTTGGTATACTACGCCCTGTAGCGGGGACATGCAACGTACTGGCCAGTGGGTAGAGCGCGCTTCCTGTCACCACAGCATGCAATGGCGCGTCTGAATTAGGTGACGGTGAACACGCCGCTCGGGCTCTCTCTTCGGATAGTTCGGGCGCGCCTAGCTTCATCGCGAGAACAGGCGCACGGACGTGTACAACGTGTACGACGTGTGAAGCTGAACGCGCTCGTCTTTGGCGGGCCATGTCATGCGCCACTTTCGCGGTCGCAGCGGACGGCGCCCCTCCTCACCGGAGATATATTACCTTCGCCCCTACCCAGTGCGTGTCTCCTCAACTCTGCGCGCCCGCGGCGGCCTCACGCCCATCGCTAGCCCACAGCGCGCCCTCACGCGCCCATCTGGACGGCAGGCGGCAGCATCTCACGCACAAGGGGGAATCTAGCTACGACGGGATAAGGATGGTGGCCACGGCGGCCGCATACCGCGCCCAGCGAGCCTGATGCTCTCCTGGCCACGGCGCCCGTCAACAGCCGCACATCGCGCCACAGGGACCGCTGGCGCGATCGCTCAGCCGTGATTCACGCCGGGGCGGCTCGGAGCAAACGAATGACGCCTGTAATAGGGCGGCGCTCCGCGTTCGTCTCTTCATGGCGAGCCAGGCGACAGTCAGCGCATGAGCAGAGCGAGCGGGCGGAGCCATGACGCGCTACCGGCGCGCGCGCTCCTCTCGCAATCTGCCCGCGAGCGTAGGCTCGCGACACGTCTCCAGACGCAGGCATGACGCCGCGCGCGGAGATTCACGACATTTGACATCTGTAGAAAGGGGCGGCGCCCGAATCCCCACGCAGGCCAGAGCGATGGGCCCACACGGGATACCCGCGCCGGGAGTTGAGATGAGTTTGAACAACGACGAGACGTCCGCGAACGAAGCGCAGCAGGCCGTGAGCGAGCAGGCGACCGAGCAGGCGACGCCGGAGACCGAGACCGCCGAGGCCCAGGCTACGGAGGCTACGGAGGCTACGGAGGCCACGGAGGCCACGGAGACCACGGAGGCCACAGGGACCCCAGAGGCGACAGAGACTCAGCAATCTGTGGTGGCAGCGGCCGAGAACCACGCGGCGGAAGACCACGCGCCCGCAGCGGATGATCGCGAAGCTGGCGAAGACGCGACATCCCTCACCAGCGACGATGACCTCGACCGCATGTACGCGCCCGACAGCGAGCGCGACATGAGCGCGATGCAGGCGCTGCTCGACGAGCAGGAGTCCCAGTTCCGCACGATCAAGCGCGGCGATGTCGTCGAGGGGCAGATCGTCCGCATGGACCCCGACGAGATCCTGGTGGACATCGGCCTCAAGAGCGAGGGTGTGCTCTCCACCAAGGAGCTGCCCGCCGCGGGCTACGGCTCGCTCGCCGAGCTGCATGTCGGCAGCGAGGTGCTGGTCTTCGTCATGCAGCCAGAGACCGCCGAAGGCCATGCGGTCGTCTCGATCAAGCGCGCCCGCCAGGAGCGGCAGTGGCGCATCGCGCAGGAGCAATTCGAGCGCGGTGAGTTGCTGGAGGCCGAGGTCATTGACCACAACAAGGGCGGCCTGATCGTCAACCTCGAAGGCATTCGCGGCTTCGTGCCGATCAGCCAGATCCTCAATCTGCGCCGCGAAGACTCCGCCGACAACGTCGAGACGCAGACCAAGCTCCAGGCGATGGTCGGGCGGCGCTTGCAGCTCAAGATCATCGAGATCAACCGCAACCGCAACCGCCTGATCCTCTCCGAGCGCCTGGCCGTGCAGGAGTGGCGCGCGCGGCGGCGCGAGGAGCTGCTCAACGAACTGGTCGTGGGCGAGGTGCGCACCGGCGTGGTCAGCAACCTGGCCAACTTCGGCGCCTTCGTGGATCTGGGTGGCGCCGATGGTCTCGTGCACATCAGCCAGCTCGCCTGGAGCCGCGTCAATCACCCCAGCGAGGTCCTCAAGGTCGGCCAAAAGGTCGAGGTGCAGGTGCTCTCGGTGGACAAGGAGAAGAAGAAGATCGCCCTGTCCATCAAGCGCGCCGAGGTGGATCCGTGGACGACAGTCGAGCAGCGCTACCACATCGGCCAACTCGTCACCGGCACGATCACCAAGATCGCCCCGTTCGGCGCCTTCGCGCGCATCGAGGACGGCGTCGAGGGGCTGATTCACCTCTCCGAGCTGCCCGCCGGCCAGACCGACCCCAAGGCCGCGCTGCGTGAGGGGCAAACGGTGACCGTGCGCATCCTGCGCATCGAGCCAGAGCGCCGCCGCCTCGGCCTCTCGATCAAGGCGGTCGAGGAGACCGGCGCGGCTGAAGAGTCCACCACCACCCCGGCTGAGGCCGCGCCGCGCGCCACCGCCCAGGCGGAACCGCGCGCCGAGCGGGCGGAGCAGGCCCCCGCGCCTGCGCGCCCCGCGCCACAGCCGGAGGAAGCGCCAGCCACGGCGATGGCCGACGCCTTCGCGAAGGCGTTCAGCTCGCAGGCGAATGGCGCTGAGGTCCCTGCTGAGACGCCCACCGCGCCGTCCGCCGAAGCGCCGTCCGCCGAAGCGCCGTCCGCCGAAGCGCCGTCCGCTGAAGCGCCGTCCGCCGAAGCGCCGTCTGCCGCTCCGGCGCCTGAGGAGTCTGCGGATGTCACGTCCGCGGGCGCCGCAACGAATGGGGCGACCGATGCGACGGCTGACGCCACGGAGGAGAGCGCCAAGGCCAACGGCGCCACTCCTGACGTGACCGACGAGGCGAAGACGGAAGCCTAATTCCGGCTTCGCCCCGCGCGCGCCGCGCTCGAACCGGCGGCGCATCTCCAATTGAGGGAGATGCGCCGCCGGTTGTTCGTTTTTTGTCCGATTACGCGAGATCGGCGCTGTGATTGGCGCGCCAAATGCTAATGCTTCTGTGCACATCAATCGCTGGCGCGGCGCAATAAAGGGCGAGCGCGAGCGAAGGCGCGAGGTCACTTGAACAGCTCGAATACACGCGTGGATGCATGCGGAGGTGTGCGTGAGGAATTTAACCGAGACGTCGCGGCGCCTTGAGCGCGAGCCGGCACGCAGCGGTGTGCGCCCGCTCAGTACGCGCATGGAGACGCCCTATGAGACCAGCGAGTTGCTGAACATCATCGGCCATGAGCTGCGCTCACCGATCACTCCGCTGAAGATGCGGCTGCAGCAGGCCCGCCGCCGCCTCCAGCGCGAGCGCCAGCGCGAGCGCGACATAGACGATCTATCGAAAGCGCTCTATCAGGTCGAGCGCATGCAGCAGCGACTCGCGCTCTATCTCGACGCCGCATTCCTGATGCAAGGACTCCTCACCCTCGCGCTACGGCCCACCGATCTCAGCGAAGCGACGCGTCGGCTCAGCGGCATCTACGCCCTCGGTGAGGATAATCGCTCTATCCGGCTGGAAGAGACGGGGCAACCGCTCTTCGGCATTTGGGATGGGCCGCGCGTGGACACCGCGCTGCGCGAGCTGCTGGGCAACGCGCTGAAATACACCACCGGCGACATCACCATCCGCTTGAAGCGCCACGGGCAGTTCGCGCGCGTCGAGGTGGAAGACGCCGGACCAGCGATGCCCGCCAGCCTCCGCAAGCATATCTTCGAGCCGTACATTACTGGTTGCCAGAACAATCACGGTCTGGGGCTCGGCCTCCATGTGGCGCGCGAGATCGTCCACCTCCACGGCGGCGAGATGGGGCTGCGCGCCAACGTCGCCGGTGGCTCCCTCTTCTGGTTCACCCTGCCTCTTAGCGAGTGAGCGCGCCACAGCGCTCTTGACCATCAGGCCAACCCGGCAAGTCAGCAAGCGCGCTGGCCCGAAAAATGCGGCTGGCTTCGTTGGCGGGCGCCACACTGGGCGCCCGCGAGCGCACGAGCGAGAAGCGGAGGGCAGACCATGACGAAGGTGACATCCTGGGTTCGCTGGCTAGGACTGATAACACTGCTATTCGCGCTGGCCAGCCTGGTGTTGTCGCTCATCCACGCGACGACGGCGCAGGAGCTGGCCGTGGCGTTGATGATCCTCGGGAACCGGATGGCGCTGGCGGCGGCGGTTCTGGGCATAGCGGTAGCCTGGCAGCGGCGGCGCTGGCTCTCGGTCTCGGCGCTGGCGCTGGCGGGCCTGGCGACGCTGATGAGCGGCCCAATCAGCGACGCGATCAATACCAACGCTCCCTTCATCGTCGGCCCCCTCATCGTGGGCGCGCTGGCGCTGACCCTCGTCGGCCTACCAGGCCTGCCGCGCGCCGCGGGCTCCTCCGCCCGCTCAGTGCGCTGATCGCGCGATACGCCTTGGCGCGGCATCCTGCCAGGGCGTTTTTCACGCCTTTACCATTCTTGTTTTTCATGATATTCTCACGATACAGAATAGTTGAAGCCCAGGAGAGAGGCGGAGACACATGGCGTCCCCACCGCGCCAGCATGGTGATGTGTTGCTGCATCCGGTGCGCATGCGGATTGTAGTGGCGCTGGCCGGACGCGCGCTCACGCCAAGCCAGCTGCGCGCGGAGCTGGCGGATGTGCCGCAAGCGACGCTCTACCAGCATCTCGGCAAGCTGACGCGCGCGGGCGCCCTGCGCGTGGTAGAGGAGCGGCCTGTGCGCGGCGCGGTCGAACGGGTGTACGCGCTGAATGAGAGCAGCGCGGCGCTGCATCCCCCCGCGCTGGATCCGGCGAACATTGCGCGGACACCGCCGGACGAGTGGCGGCGCTACTACGCCGTGTTCATCGCGGCGCTGCTGGCCGACGGCTCGCGCTACCTGGCGAGCGGCGCTCTTGACCTCCTACGTGATGGCTTCGGCTTCCGACAGGTGGCGCTGAACCTCTCGGATGAGGAGTTCAAGGCGATGGTGATCGCGATGAACACCGCGATCACCCCGTATCTGGCCTATGCGCCCGGACCCGGGCGCAGACGGCGGCTGTTCGCTACGGTAATGATCCCGCAAGCTGCCACGCCGCCGGATGAGAACGCCCCGCCGGAGCCCACGCCAGGCGAGACAGCGTAGCCCGCCAGCGCCGTTGGCGCATGGTATTTCACCTCATTTCGTCTCGCGCGTCGCAGGGGGAATACTGTCCATGACGCTTTCAACTCAGCCAGGCAGCCTCTGGTGGGGCGCCAGCTTCGCCGCTCTCGCGCTCTACATCCTCGTTCCGCTCGCGCTGATCATCATCGCCCACAGCCGGCTCAAGGTAGGTTGGCGCTACGCTGGCTATGGCGCGCTGATCTTCTTCCTCTTCCAGATCATCACGCGCCTTCCCGCCATTCAGGTGGCGCAATACTTCCTCACTCCAAGGCTCAAATCCTCGCAGGCCGCGCTCTACGCCTTCCTGTTCGTCGCGTCGCTGACGGCGGGGCTCTTCGAGGAGGTCGGGCGCTACGTCGGCTACCGCTGGCTCATGGGCCGCGAGGAGAAGACCTGGGCCAAGGCGGTGATGTACGGCCTGGGGCATGGCGGGCTGGAGAGCGCCGTGCTGATTGGCGGCCTGGCGGCGATCACGCTGGTGAACGTGTACCTGATCGTAAGCACGAACGGCGCAATCGTCCCGGCGGCGCAGCGCGCGCAAGCGGCCCAGCAGATCGCGGGCATCGCGTCCCAGCCCGCGTGGCTGCCGCTGCTGGGCGTGTGGGAGCGCGTCAGCGCGATCACCATGCAGGTCGCCTTCTCGGTGATCGTGCTGCAGGTCTTCCGGCGCGGCTCGCTCGCCTGGCTGTGGCTGGCCATCGGCCTGCACACACTGGTGGACTTCGCGGCCACAGTCCTGGCGCAAGTTTTACCAATCAGCGGGGTGGCGCGGAGCGTGGCCGTGGAGGGCATACTAACCGTGGTGGCGCTGGGCGCGCTCTGGCTGATCTTCGCCCTGCGCGACCGTCCCGCCACACCAGTGCAGGCGCCGCTGCCGGGCGAACCGAAAACCGACCCAGTGGCGGAGTGATGTGACGCCCACGCCTGATTCCACCTGGAAATCGAGACTGGCGCGACACGGTAGCCCTCCCGCCCGTCATGCGCGTATGACGTATAGTGTTTGACAGATCCTAAGGAAAGGCGGCGGCGCGACCTCAGCCGTGGTGATCCCCTGCGCTACGGGGAGAAAGCGAGCGAAGCGCGATGAGACAGCCCTTGCTCCTGGTTGTGAACGGCTTGCCTGGGACGGGAAAGACCACCCTGGCGAGGCGGCTCGCAGCCGATGCGGCGCTCCCGGTCTTCTCCCGAGACGGCATCTACGAAACGCTCTACGACGCGCTTGGCCGTCCCACCCAGGGGCTACCTCCGCAGCTTGGCTCCGCGGCGTTCGCCCTCCTTTACTCCGTCGCCACCTCGGTGCTAGCGGCGAGTCAATCGGTGATCATCGAAGGATTCTTTGGCCGCTCCGAACTACGGACCGCGGAGATTCTCCACATGCGGCAGACGTGCGCGTTCATACCATTTCAGATCGTATGCAGAGCGGACGGGAGGGTTCTCTTAGAGCGCTTTCTCGCCCGTGTGGGCACGAAAGAGCGACATAGCAGCCATCAGGATATGGAGTGGCTCGCCCAAAACGAGCAGATTCTCGTCCAGGGACAGCTTCCTCCCCTCGCCCTGGGTGGCCCAGTCATTGAAATAGATACCACCACACCATACAGCTTCGATTATGCGGGCCTGCTCCAGCGCGTCCGCGCCGCGCTCCTGACTTAAACAGCAACGCCAGCGCGCCCCCATGGAACGCGCTGGCGTGTTTGGGTCAGAGCCAGAGTTAGGCGACAGTCGCCTTGGCGCCAGCCTCTTCGAGTTTGGCCTTGGCGGCGTTCGCCTCGTCCTTGGCCACGCCCTCCTTGATGGGCTTGGGCGCCGCCTCGACGACGTCCTTGGCCTCCTTCAGGCCCAGGCCGGTCAGCTCGCGCACCGCCTTGATGACGTTGATCTTGTTCGGGCCGATCTCGGTCAGCGTGACGGTGAACTCCGTCTGCTCCTCAGCAGCGGCGGGAGCCTCAGCGGCGCCGCCGCCAGCGGCGACGGCAGGGCCGGCGGCCATCACCGGCGCGGCGCTGACGCCCCACTGCTCCTGCAGGGCCTTGCTGAGCTTGACGAGATCGAGCACACTCATCTCGCTGAGCTCCGCGATGATCTTGTCCACATCCACAGCCATGGTTCGTTGTCTCCTCCAGGCGCTAGGCCGCTCACGCAAGGCCCGCGCAATGATCGTATGATCGTGTTGTACCGGATACGCAGGGTTCGGCTTGCGCCGCGCGCTACGCCGCCTCGCCGCCCTCCAGCTGGCGGATGCGCGCTTCGAGCGTGTTGATGAGGTCACGCAGCGGCGCGCTGATCACGCCGTACATCTCGTTGAGCGGCCCCATCATCGTGCCGACCACCTGGCCGCGCAACTGGTCGCGCGGCGGGATCTTGGCGAGATCTTCGACCTGCTTGGCGGTAATAGGCGCCTTTTCGAGGATGCCCGCCTTCACCACCGCTGGCTTGCCGGTCTTCGCCGTCCGCAGGTAATCGCTGATCGCCTTGGCGGCCGCCACCTCATCGCTATAGCTGAGGGCGATGGCCGTCTGGCCGGTGAGCACGGACGAGAGGTCCTGATACTCGGCAGCCTCCGAGGCGATGCGCAGCAAGGTGTTCTTAACGACATGCAGCTCGATGCCTTGCGCGCGCAACCTGCGCCGCAGGTCCTGTGTCTCCGCGACGGTCAGGCCCTCCGTCTTGATGAGGACGGCGCCGCGCGCGCGGGTCAGCTTGTCGGTCATCTCCTGGATGATCGCCGCTTTCTCTGCTGTTGGCATGCGCTGGTCTCCCTTCCAGGGCGAGAGTCGAGGCGGCGAAGGGCCAGACGCGCCCCACGTCTGGCGGGCCAATCGAGCGCCGCGCGGCAGGTGGATAGCCAGGCGCCACGCGACGGGCGGGAGCGGCCTCGCGGCGCGCCCGCGCATCGGATCAAGCCAGGCGGCGGCGGGAGCGGCGCGCAACGAAAAAAGGCCTTCAGGTCGCCGACCCGAAGACCCCATACCCGCGTCGCGTCCACACACCACCCCTCATGGGCTGGCGTGGCGCGCGCATGCGCTGGTTCCTTCGCCTCGGCAGGCCTGCCGCGCAGATTAAGCTCTCCCGGCTGGGCCGGTGGAGCGCCCGCTGTCTCTGGCTGAAGTGCGAATGATTATGTACCGATACGTACCAGACGAGTATATCAGCCGCCAAGGCGCGCGTCAACCCACATGGTATGGCCAACAGGGCGATATCAACCTCTCGGCGCATCATGCCCGCCCGCTTCCCGCGATCCAGCGACGTTGGCGCCGCCCTGAACAGGGTCCAGGCGATGTTGACAGCAGCGAACGATCTCCACTATGCTGGGATACATCGCGCGCTGGCTGTGGCGGGTGGTGTGTCACATGGTAAGTCACGCGCATCTCTCCATTCCATTTTTAGGGAATCAGCATCATGTGGGGGCAGGCCACGCGACGGCGCGCAAGGCGGGCAGTCGCCAGGAGTTGGCTGCTGGCGCTGCTGGCGCTGGCGCTGATGTTGGGGGCGTTGTTCGGCAGCCTGCCAGCGCGCGCGTCAGCGGCGGGCGCGCGCTTCTATGGCGTCTCTTTGCTTCCCGCCGATACGCCGGTCGCCTCGGCCACCCCAACCGATACCCCAACCGATACCCCAACCACCACGCCAGCGCCGACCGCCACGGCGACGTCAGCGCCAACCGCGACGTCAGCGCCAACCGCGACGCCAACCGGACCAATCAAGGCGCTCGACATCAGCGCGGCGGTGGCTGAGGCTGGCTGGCCGCAATCGTACAGCAACTGGTGCGGCATCGCGACCATCGCCGCCATCGCTGACTATATCAATCCCGGCAGTCCCATCTCACAGTCAGGGATAGCAGCCGCGCTCAACGACCCCGCCAACGCCAGCATGTGGGGCACGCCCTCCCAGACGTCTCCCTACGCGCCGTACCTCGTTGCCGACATCGCCCGTGACTTTGGCACCGACCCGCGTTCCCTGGCGGAGGGGCTGACACTGGCGACGGGTCATACCTACCACGCCATTGTGGATACCAATGGGGCCTGGGATACGACCGTTCAGATCGTGAATGATGTCCTGCGCTACCGGCAGCCGATCAGCGTAATCGTGGACCATGGCCAGCACTCCGTCCTAGTGTCGGGTGTGGACGCGACCGACGACCCACTGACGAATCCCCACAGCATTACGGCGATTCATGTGTGGGACCCAGGAGGCGGTGTCTATAACGTCGGCATACAGCCGCAGATGATGATGAAGGTCCCGATCAGCCTGTGGCTTTCAGGGACCACGAATTATGCGAATTTCTATGGCGCAACCTACTTCAAATATCCATACGCCGCTAATGTCTGGAATGGCGTAGCCCTCGATCCCGACCCGGCGGTGGGACCGTACACCTACATATCTGGGAAATACAATCATCTGTGGATCGGTCACTACGTGTATATCTCGCCGCGTGGGGCGCAAAGTGTCAGCGCGGACTGGGAATTCAACCAGAACGGCGCCTTGCTGGCGGGCTTCGCGACCAGTGAGTTCGCGGCGCTTCCCGACGGGTACGCTGGCCCATGGGCGCTCATGCCCACGAATCCGCCGCCGCCGCCGCCGCCCGTCCATCCAGTCCATCTCGCGCCTCCAGCGCCAAAGCCGCATCCCAAGCCAACGCCGACGCCATCGCCGACGCTACAGCCGACGCCGCGCCGCCTGCCGCCAACGCCGTCTTCGTCCACGCCAACCGATCCGCCGCCGCAAAGCGACCTGCCACAGCAGGCGTGCGCCCCGCTGATGTGCGCGCTAGGCTCGGCTATGCCGGTTCCGGCGCTGCCGCTGGGCGGGCTGGCGCTGATGGGACTGCTGCTGATAGGAGTGGCGTGGTACAGGCCGCGGCGCGCGCGTCACGTTCAGCCTACGACGCCTTCCCCGACGGAGCCGGGGGCGCCGCTGGCGCCGCCGCTCGCTGACGTGGGAGCGGACCTCTCGGCGAGCGCGGGCGCTGACTCAGCCGAGACGGAGCGCGACACAGCAGCCGCCACGCCGGAAGCCACAGCCGAACAAGCGCCGCCTCCGGCGGAGGTCGCCGAGGCCCCGGAGAAGCCCGCGCCAGAGGCGCCGGGCGCCATGCCCGCGCTGGAAGAGGCTGGCCCGCCGCAAGCTGAAGCCGCGCCAGAGGTCACGCCATCGCCGCCAGAGACGCCAGAGTCAGTCGAGAGGCCCGCGCCAGAGATAGAGCCTGGCCCAGAGGAGGGTGGTCACTGACGCGGAAGCTCTGCGCCACTATTCGTGCGGAACAGAAGGAGAGACGCAGTGACTTTAGACGGCGCGACGCGGCTGGAGGAGGTCGGCCCAGCGCACGAGGTGGCGTACCTGGATATGGTCGCCGACTTCGAGCGAGCGGGCGAGGGCTACGGCTGGAACGACGTGGAGACGGCGCGGGTGGACTTCGCGACGTTCGTCCGCGACCTGGCGCGCGAAGCGCGCGGCGAGGGGCTGCCGCCGGGTATCTGCGCGCAGACGACGTACATCTTGCTGCACGCGGACGGGCGGGCGCTGGGCGAGATTCGCTTTCGCCCCGAGCCAGGCGACGATCTGGAGGCGCTGATGGCGGCGAATGGGCATCTCGGCTACAACGTGCGGCCATCGGCGCGCAACCACGGCCACGCGACACGCATGCTGGCGCTGGCGCTGGAGCGGGCGCGCGCGGCGGGGCTGGCGCGAGTAATGCTGCCGGTGCGCGATGACAACCTGGCCTCAGCGCGAGTGGTCGAGCGCAACGGCGGGCAGCTGGAGCGGCGGGCAGTGGACCAAGAAAGCGGCGACCTCATGCGAGTCTACTGGATCGCGCTGGCGTGAGGCGCCCATTCGGGCGCGTCAGCGGGCCAGAAGGGATATCTGAGGGCTGGACCGACGTTCTCGATACTGATGGACCTGTGGAGGTGGGTAGGCGCATGGTGGATAGTGTGAGGCCAGCGGCGGATGTGGGAGTAGCGGAGCGCGCTGAAGCGAAGCCGATCGCCGCGCCGCTGGCCAGCGGCTTCAGCCCTGTCCCGCGCGTCATGCGCGCCATACGGCTGGCGCGTTCCCCGAGCAGCCTACCCTGGCTCCTGCTCGCCATCCTGCTCATCATCGGCTTCGTGACCGTGCTCACCCAGGCGGGCCGGTATGGCGTTACGATAGACGAGCCACTACAGCAGGTGTACGGCGAGCGCGTGCTGGCGTGGTACCGCAGTCACGGCCAGGACAGAAGCTTTCTAACGAAATTTGGGCCGGAACTGCGCATGCCCGAGCATGGCGGCATATTCGACGCCGTCATCGCCGCGCTGCAATCGCGGCTGCCGGGGATTGATCCCTGGCTGCTGCGCCATACGCTGACGGGACTCACCGGATGGCTCGGCGTCGTCGCGATCGCGCTCTGCGGGTATGAGCTGGGTGGACCGTGGGTCGCGTTCGCCGCCGCGCTGGGCCTGTGGCTCTATCCACGCTACTACGGAGCGATCTACAACAACCCCAAAGACATCCCGGCCGCCGTCACGACCACGCTCGCGCTGTGGGCGACGCTCCTGCTCCTGAAGTACTGGCGCCAGCGCGGGCGCGCGCTCGAAGTGGGCGTCCTCCTGGGCCTCTTCCTGGGTGTGGCGACAGCGATTCGCGTCACCACGCTCATGTGGTGCGGAATCCTGCTCATCCTGCTGGCGGGCTGGTGGGTGACGCATGGCAGGGCCGCCTGGCGCGAGCGCCGCATGGTCAGGGAGGTTGCCTGGCAGGGCTCCGTTGGCGGCGTAATCGCGGGGACCTGGCTGCTTTCGACTATACTGCTCTGGCCGTTCGTCTTCCTCAATCCCATTGCCAATCTCCTCGAATCAGCGCAGGTCATGGCCCATTTCCCCTGGGATGGCCCAGTGCTCTATGGCGGAGTGGTGTACCCAGCAACACAGCTTCCCACCAGCTATTCGCTCACCTGGATTGGCATTGGCTCGCCGCCTGTGTCGCTCTTGCTCGCGGCCCTGGGCGTGGTTCTCGCGCTCGCGGAGCTGGCGCGCGCACGGCGCGTCAATCCGCCCCTCGCTGTCATCGCGCTGGCGTTCGCCGTTCCGCTGGCGGCGATCCTCATCCTCCACTCGGACCTGTACGACAGCCTGCGGCAGATCCTCTTTCTCATTCCTCCCCTCATCCTGCTCGCCGCGTATGGTCTCGTTCGAGCGGTTCACTTCCTGCTGCGCCAGCGGCGCGCCGCGCCGCGCTGGGCGGCGGTGGCGCTGCTCGCCCTGACAGTCGCCAGTTATGCGATGGTCGTCGCTGACATGGCAGCGCTCTCGCCCTACGAATACAGCTATTTCAGCCCGCTGGTAGGCGGGCTGCCGGGAGCGGCGGGACGCTATGAGACCGATTATTACGCCACCTGCCGCAAGCCCGCGGCTGAATGGCTCAGCCAACACTACCGCGACTACACCAGCGCGCCGCAGCCGACCTTCTATACGTCGGGCGTGCTGGGAGCGAAGACTGTAGCGCCGTACCTGCCGGCGAGCTTTCAAGAAAACGCGATCCAGCCGGATTTCTTCATCGGCATGACCCGCTACCACGACGACCTCAGCTTTCCCGGCTACAAGACAATCCACGTCGTCGCCGTTGAAGGCGCGCCGCTGTGCGTGGTGAAGATTAATCCCGCGACGATAATGCCATCACCGCCCGTGACATGAGGGATCGCGCGGACGGGACTGACAGCCTACCGCCCTTTGCGCTGGCGTGGCGCGGGCGCTATAGTGAGTTGACCAGCGCCGCGGCGAGCTGGCGCCGAGTCGCGTTGGGCGGTCGCGACCTTGAAGGACCGTCGCGCGGGGCGAAAGCGACGAGGAGCGCGATCAGGTTGTATGGAGGCCTGAGCGTATGTACAGCGCGTATCTGGATTTGAACCCTGCGCGGGTGCGAGGCGTGCGCGCGCTGGGCAGCGTCTCACGCCGCGCCTACTTCGGGCCGATCGCGCCGCTGCGGGTGCGGCGGTTTACTACGCCCAGGCTACCGGGTCCCAACTGGGTGCGGGTGCGCAATATCGTCAGCGCGATCGCGCTGGATGAGGTGGAACGGACGCTGGTAACGTGGGACCCGAAGGTGGCCCCACAGGCCACACCCCGGCCCTCGCGCGTCTACCTGGGGCGCCAGGTGGTGGGCGAGGTCGTCGAGGCGGGCACAGAGACGCGGACGCTGCAAGTGGGCGACCGGGTGGTGTATCAGTCGGGCATCTCCTGCGCCACGCGCGAGATCGAGCCGCCCTGCTTCCATTGCGCGGTGGGCTCCTATACGCTGTGCGAGAACCGCTTCATGCCGGGGCAAGAGCAGGCGGGCGGTGGCTGGAGCGACGAGATGATCGTCCACGAGCGGCAGATGTTCCTGGCTCCAGATGGCCTCGTGGCCGAGCAGGCGGCGCTGCTGGAGCCGACCGCCGAGGCGGTGCGGGCCGCGCTGCGCTATCATCCGGAGCAGGACGACCTGGCGCTGGTGCTGGGCGCGGATACGCCGGGCCTACTGCTGACGCAGGCGCTGCGCGCGGTCGCCCCCTCGCTCAACATCACCGTCGCCCCGCAACATGGCTACCAGGTGGAGGTAGCGACACGCATGGGGGCCTCGCGCATCCTCTACCCCGAAGATGGCGACGACGCCGTAGCGCGGATGACCACTGGCAGGCTCTATCGCGGCCGGACGGGCGCGCAGATGCTGGTGGGCGGCTTCGATATTGTGTACGACACGCTAGGCACGGAGGCGTCGCTGCGGCAGGCGCTACTGTGGGCGCGCGAAGGTGGCGCGGTGGTGCTCGCGGGGCGGCCGCAGCGCTGGATGCGGCTGGACCCGACGCTGATCTGGAGCCGGGAAGTGTCGCTGCTGGGCGTGATGGGCCATGGCGTCGAGCGCTGGTCGGGCGGCGCGGGGCTGGCCCCAGCGATCGCGTCCGGCGGGCGGGTGTCCACCTTTATGCTGGCAGCGCAGATGATTCGCGAGCAGCTACTCACGCCGGAGCGACTGGTGACGCACCGCTTCCCGCTGCGCGAGGTGCGCGCGGCGGTAGCGACCATGCGTGACCGCGCGGTGCACAAGGCGATCCAGGCGCTACTCGATGTTCGCGATGTGTCCAGCTCGGCGCTGCTCTCGGATATCGAAAGACCGGCTGCGCTCGGCGCGCCGCGCAGATAGGCGGAGCCCTCACCCTCTCACCTTCTCTCCTGAGAAGCGCGCGGAGCGCCGCTGAGCATAGCCTGCGCGGCGCCTATGCCGCCCCACCCCTCGCCCCTCACCTCGCCCCCGTACCTTCCCCTCTCAGGGGAAGGTGGTCGCGGGCGGCATGAGATCGTCTCCCCAACGATTAACGCCGTAAATAGTCGCGGACGCCGAGGGCGGCGGTCGCGCCCTCGCCCACGGCGGAAGCGGCCTGCTTCGTGCTACCGGCGCGCGCGTCGCCCGCGGCGAAGACACCGGGGATACTGGTCTCCAGCATGCCGTGGGTGATGATGAAGCCTCCCGCGTCGCGCGTGACCTCCTCTGGGAGCCAGCCGGTGTTTGGCGTTAGGCCGACGAAGACGAACACGCCAGCAGGCTGGATCTCCTCCTCAGCGCCGCTCTGGCGGTCGCGGATCGTGACGCCCTTCAGCTTGCCATCGCCCTGGAACGCGACGACCTCGACATGCGGGCGCACGGTGATCGTGGAACTCTGGTGGACCTTGTCGGCCACTAGCTTCGAGGCGGTCAGGTCATCGCCGCGCACGAGGATCGTCACCTCGCTGGCGAAGCGCGCCAGGAATATGCTCTCCTCGCCCGCGCTGTTGCCGCCGCCGATCACGGCGACGGACCTGCCCTTATAGAAGGGGCCATCGCAGGTGGCGCAGAAATGGACGCCCGCGCCGATGAAATCCTCCTCGCCCTCGACGCCCAGCCGCTTGTACTGCGAGCCGGTCGCCAGCAGGACGGCGCCCGCTCCATACTCCCGCCCGTCAGCGGTGGAGACGTAGCGCGACTCGTCCTCGATGCGCAGGCCGGTCACCGCCTGCGCCTGGAGCAACTCGACGCCGAAGCGCCGCGCCTGCTCCGCGAGGCGGTCGCCGAACTCGGCGCCGGAGACGCCATCGGGGAAGCCGGGGAAGTTATCCAGCCGCTCGGTGACGCTCGCCTGGCCGCCTAGCCCGCTCTGCTCGATCACCAGCGTCTCGAAGCCCTCCCGCGCGGCGTAGAGCGCGGCGGTCAGGCCAGCGGGACCGCCGCCGACGACAATCAGGTCGTAGTAGCTCATCTTCGCCTCGGTGGGCAGGCCCAGCTTTGCCGCCAACTCGGCGTTGGTCGGCTCGACGAGCGTGCTGCCATCCTCGAAGACGATGGTAGGGATGATGCGCTTGCCGTTGTTGACGCGCTCGACCAATTCCTCGCCGCTGGGGTCGCGCTCGATATCCACCCAGTTGTAGTGGACGCGCTGCTCGCCGAGGAACTTCTTGGCGCGCTTGCAGTCACTGCACCACGTCGCGCCATAGATCGTCAGATTCGTGTGTGACACCGGCGTTCTCCTCATCTCCGCATCCGGGACGCGGCGTCACGCGCTGGCGCGCCCGTAGCCGCCCTACGCCTGCTCTTCCGCCTGGAGTGCGGACTCCAACGCCGCGCGCATGACCGCCAGCGGCGCCTCGGCGCCCGTCCAGAGCGTGAACGACTCCGCGCCCTGGTAGAGCAGCATCGAGAAGCCGCCAACCGCGCGCAGCCCGGCGGCATGCGCGGCGCGCACCAGCGCGGTTTCCGGCGGATTGTACACCATATCCATGACAAAGGCGTTCCCTGGCATACCGCGTAGCAGCTCGATGGGGATCGGCGAGGACTGGCTGTCGCGCGTGCCAGTGGGCGTGGCGTTGATGAGCAGCTGGGTTCCGGCGAGCGCGCTGGCAAGCGCGTCCAGGTCATCGAGCGCCAGCGTCTGGCTCTTGATGTCGCGCGGAGTAGGAACGGCGAGCGGGCGCGAGCCGGAGACATCAGGCGGCGCAGGCGTAGCGATCATGTCGTCCTGCCGGGCGTAGAGCGCCTCCAGCGCGGCGCGGGCCGAGGAACGCTTGCGCGCGGCGACCCACGGCTGCGCGCCACGCAGCAGCGCCGCCCCCAGGGCCGCCCGCGCGCCGCCGCCCGCGCCCAGCACCAGCGCGCGCATGCCAGGCGACCAGATATCCTCCTCGTCGAGCATGCGCAGGATGGCGGTCACGTCGGTGTTATGGCCGACCAGCCGCACGCCGCGCGGCGTCTCCTCGTGGACGATGGTATTAACGGCGCCAGCCAATCGGCGGGCGCTGGCCGCCAGCGCGTCGAGGTAGGGCATGACCGCGATCTTGTAGGGGATGGTGACATTTGCGCCCAGCATCTCGGGCTGGCGCAGCGATTCGACCCGCTTGCGCAGATCGTTGGCGGGCGTGTCCCAGAGCTCGTAGCGCGCGGCGACCCCAGCGGCGTCGAACGCCGCCTGCTGCATCGCGGGCGAGCGCGAATGGCTAACAGGACGTCCGATCAGCCCTACCCGGCGCGTGGTGTCCTTGGTCATCTCGTTCCTGCCCTCCGCTCGTCGGAACTGGCCTCCCGGCGCCTGGCGGCTCGACTCGCCCAAGCGCCACACCAGTGTACGCACAGGGCGCGCCTGAGTGAGAGGGCGCAACCATTCATGACCACCGCCCCAGAGGCGCCACCAGCCAGGGCTTGTGACTCGTCCCGGTATTCCAGGCTACCGCCCGCATCCCAGCCCGCACAGGCGGGCTTCGCGGCCGCCAGGCGAGCGGAGCGAA
>DASTKI010000158.1:0-12746 GCA_035716045.1 Ktedonobacterales bacterium | reverse complement strand
TGGACCTCGACGCAGACACCGCACTACGTCCACCGCGAGGTCGCCAAGGTGCTGGGCATCGCGCGCAGTCGTCTGCGCATCATCGTGCCGCCGGTGGGCGGCGGGTTCGGCGGCAAGTGCGAGCCGTTCGCGCACGACTTCGCGGCGTGCCTGTTCGCGCTGCGCCACGGGCGTCCCATCAAGTTCACGCTCAGCCGCGAGGAAGTCTTCTACTGCCATCGCGGACGGCACCCCGTCAAGATGATCCTGAAGACCGGCGTGAAGTCTGACGGCAGCATCACCGCCGTGCATCTCCAGACCTACCTGGATGGCGGCGCCTACGCCAGCTACGGCCTGGCGACGGTCTATTACACCGGTGCGCTGCTGACGGTGACGTACAAAATCCCGGCCTACAAGTTCGACGGCATGCGGCTCTACACCAACAAGCCCCCCTGCGGCCCCAAGCGCGGGCATGGCTCGACCCAGCCGCGCTACGCCTTCGAGTGCCAGCTCGACCGCATCGCCGAGCAGCTTGGCCTGGACCCGGCGGAGTATCGCAAGCGCATCGCCATCGAGCCGTACAGCGAGACGGTCAACGGGCTGCGCGTGACGACCTGCGGGCTGCAGGAGTGCGTGGACAAAGTGGTGGAGGCGTCGGGCTGGGACGAGCGCCGCGAGCGCATGCCGGAGGGGCGGGGGCTGGGCGTCGCGATTAGCTCCTACGTCACCGGCGCGGGCAAGGCGATCTACTGGAACGACATGCCACACTCCGGCGTGATCGTGACGATTGACCGCGGCGGCGGCGTCGCGGCGCTCTGCGGCTCGTCCGACATCGGCCAGGGCTCGGATACGATGCTGGCGCAGGTCGTGGCTGAGGAGCTGGGCGTTGACCCGCTCGACATCCGCGTCTATACCGGCGACACCGACCTGACGCCGGTGGATCTGGGTAGCTACTCCTCGCGCGTGACCTTCATGGCGGGCAACGCCGCGCGCGAGGCGGCGGATAAGCTGCGGGCGCTGCTCTTCGAGGCCGCCAGCGCCGCGCTGGAGGTCCCGGCGGAGCGCCTGGAGGCTGGCGAGGGCTGGATTTACGACACGGACGAGCCGGAAAAGCGCATCGCCTTCGTGGACGCGGCGCAAAAGGCCGAGGCGACGCACGGCACGCTGAGCGCGGTGGGCAGCTACACGCCGCCGAAGCTGGGCGGCAAATTCAAGGGCTCTGGCGTCGGCGTCTCACCCGCCTACAGCTACACCGCCTGCGTTGCCGAGGTGGTGGTAGACCCGGAGACGTACGACCTGAAGGTCGAGAAGCTATGGGTGGCGCACGACTGCGGTCGGGCGCTGAACCCGGTGCTGGTCGAGGGGCAGATCGAGGGCAGCGCGTACATGGGCTTCGGCGAGGCGGTGCTGGAGGAGCAGGTCTTCCGCAAGGGGCTGCATAAGATACCATCGCTGCTGGAGTACAAGCTGCCGACGATCTACGACACGCCGGAGATCACGGCGCTGACGGTCGAGACGCTCGACCGCGAGGGGCCATACGGCGCGAAGGAGGCCGGCGAGGGGCCGCTGAACCCGATCATCCCTGCCATCGCCAATGCGGTCTACGACGCCATCCACGCCCGCGTGGACTCCACGCCGATCACGCCGGACAAGATCCAGCGGGCGCTGCGTGAGGCGGAAAGGGCGGCGCGTGCGGCGGCGCCCTCCGCTCCGGCGGCGGTCTCGACGGTCCCGGCCTTGAAAGGCCGGGGCACGGACGGGGCCTTGAAAGGCTTCGACGCGGACGGGGATGAGGCCCTGAAGGGCCGGAGCGCGGCGGCGGCGTCGGGCGCGAAGCGGAAGGCGGAGCGGGCGTGAGGGTGGTTAAGGCCCGGGCGGAGGCGCCCGGCGGGTGACCCCGCGGTTAAAGGCCAGTGGCCACAAAGGCCGCCTGCGCGGCCTGGGACACGAGAGAGCCCGCGAAGGCGGGCTTCGTGGCGGCATGAGCCGCCCTTGGGCGCGGATTTATCCGCCCGCTACTTTCCCGACGATGGACGCGCTCTATGAGGAGATGAGAACGCCATGATGCGCTTGCCGAAGTTCGAGTATCGCGCCGCGCGCTCCGTAGAAGAGGCGCTGGACTGGCTGGGCGCGTTTGCCCCAGCGGTGGACAAAGATCCAGAGGCGCGGGCGATGCTGATGGCTGGCGGGACGGATGTGCTGCCGAACATGAAGCACAAGGTCTTCACGCCGAAGGTAGTGGTTGGCCTGCGCGGCGTGGCGTCGCTGCGCGGCATCAGCTACGATGCGGAGCGCGGGCTGCGCATCGGCGCGGGCGTCCGGTTGAGCGAGGTCGCGGCGTCGGCGGTCATCCAGCAGCGCTACCCGGCGCTGGCGCTGGCGGCGGCCTCCGTCTCCACGCCACAGCTGCGGCAGATGGGGACGATCGGCGGCAATATCTGCCTGGACACGCGCTGCAACTATTACAACCAGTCGGAGTTCTGGCGCGGCGCGCGTGAGTTCTGCCTGAAGAAGGGCAGCGAGATCTGCCGCGTGGCGCCGAATGGGACGGGCTGCTACGCCGTCTCGTCGTGCGATACCGCGCCGGTGCTGATCGCGTTCGGCGCGATGGCGCGGGTGGCCTCGCGCGCGGGAGAACGAACCGTCCCGGTGGCGTCACTCTACGACGATGACGGCATCCATCCGGTGCGGCTGCGCGAGGGTGAGGTGCTGACGGAGATCACGCTGCCGCCGCTGGCGGGCGACTGGCGCTCGACCTACGAGAAGTACCGCGTGCGCGGATCGTTCGACTTCCCCATCGCCAGCGTGGCGGCGGCGGCGCGCTTCGAGGGCGATGTCTGCGCGGAGGCGCGGCTGGCGCTGCAAGGCGTGGACACAGCCCCACTGCCACTGCCGGAGGCCGAGGCGCTGCTGACCGGCCAGCGCTGGACGCCAGACCTGATCGAAGCGGCGGCGGAGATCGCCCTGCGCGCCTCGCACCCGATGGATAACACCTCCGGCACGATCGCGCTGCGCAAGCGCATCATCCGCGCCTACACGCGACAGGCGCTGGCGTCGCTGGTCGGGAGCGCGGGCGCGGGGGCAGCGTGAGGCGGGAGCATGCGGATCCGCAAAAGCGCGGATCCATCGAGCGCTCTCTTTCAGAACAGCGTTGGTGAGCAAGGAGAGCAAACAGGAAAGCGACAACCGGCACGGGTTGCCAGACGCCGCTTTCAATGGCGCACGAATCACCAGGCGTGTGACGCGCCGTCTCCACCAGCTGCCATCGGGGCGGCCCCGCCAGGGAAACCCCATCACTGTCCATGCTCTGACATTGTTCGGCTGCAGATGATGCGCGATATCTCACCCAGCTCATCGCGCTTGTCAAACCCAAGGCGTTATGGCGTCTCAGCGCCCATATTCGGTCCAGGAGCCGCCAGTATAGTGCAGCAGCACGGAGTGGCCGACTCCTGCATAGCCACTATTATTGGCCAGTTTCGTCATGACCATGTAGGCGCCGACCGCCCAGACATCCGTGCTGGAGCTCGAGACGACATCCAGCGATTGCAGGTCTTTGTAGGGCACGCCCAGCGTCTTCCACTGGCCGCCCGCATTGGAGTAGATCGAGGCAATGTACGATGTGCGGTACATCTGCGATGACGGCGGCGGCTCGACGATGGCGAAGCCCCACACGATATTGGGCGACACGATGCCGGCGTGCTGCACGGCTTTGGACGCATGCAGATTCACAGCCGACCATGTAGCGCCATCGAAATGATAGACCAGTGGCGTGTCGTCGGCTTCAAGGTTCGATAAGGGGTCATGCTTGGCGCCCTCGATCCAGATATCGTTCGGCGCGAACGTGCGCAGGCGATAGAAGGTGCTGTTGCGCGGGCTTGTCAACTCCACCGTCGCCGTCCCGCCCTGAATATGCGCGAGCGAGCTTTGTGTATTTCCCGTGTTCCAGCCGATGACCAATGCCTCGCCGTCGGCGACCGGAGCGATGTCAGTGATGTACTGCAGGCTCGTGGATACCAGCGTCCAGACGCCGCCGCTGTAGTGGTACAGCGACGTGCTTGCCCCGCCCTGCGCGGCTTTGAGATTCGCCACCGCCGCCCAGCCCTCGTCGGGTGCGCGCATCGCCACGACCCCGATGGCCGCGTGCGGCACAACCATAGGGGTCAGCTCCTTCTGCCATGCGCCGTTGGAGATATGGAGCAGGAGCCCAGTGCTGGCGTCGTCGCATCCTATGACCCAGCCTTCCGACGACGAGAGCATGTCAATCCCGCTCAGGCGCTCGCCGGGCAGCGCGGGGCCAACCTGCGCCCAGGCGCCGGCGGAGTAGTGGAACACCATGCAGCGATCCGGAAAGCCCGCCACCCGGTCGGTAATGACGCACCCGGTACCCCACCCCTCATCGGTTCCTGTCAGCGTGAAGGCGGTGATCTCCACCCCTTTCGGCAGCCCCACCCCACGCCTGGGCTCTTGCAGCGGAGACGTGGCCGTAGTCGACCAGAGCGGCGTCAGAGGAGTGTGCGTCGCTGACGCCGACATCGCGCCCTTCGCCGTTCGATAGGCGGAGATCGTGGCGAAAGTCGCAACGCCGAGCGTCATCACCAGCAGCGCGGCAATGACGCTAGCGACGGCAGGACGTCGGCGGTTGGTCGGCGGGCGCGGTTGCGCCACATATTCGCGGGAATCGTCCTCGAGCTCGCGGGTCTGCAAGTCGCGCTGTCTCATCGCTCGTCCTCCTGCCCACATTCCGCACACGCCCGCGCGCTCGCATGCCCCGCGCGCCCGGCTCTGACCTCTGCGCTTCCATGCTATCTATACGGCCTGTCTAGCGCTCACCCTCACAAACAGAGCAATCAGAGCAGGTAACGAGAGAGCGGCGCCCGAAACGAACTTCGGGCGCCGCTCTCTCGTGATGCGCAATGGCTAGGCGTGCGCCGCGCCATCGCCGCTGGCGGCCACCGGGGCGGCCTCCAGCGCGCGGGCGAGAATCTCGGAGATATCCTCGACGCCGAAGCGGTCGCTGGCCTCCACAGCCTTGATGCCGTCCTCGAACATCGTGATGCAGAAGGGGCAGGCGGCGGCCAGCGCGTCCGCGCCGGTGCTCAGCGCCTCCTGCACGCGCGTGTTGTTGATGCGCTTGCCGATCTTCTCTTCCATCCATACGCGCCCGCCGCCGCCGCCACAGCAGAACGAGCGATTGCGGTTGCGCCCCATCTCCTGCACGCCCTCGCTGTTGATGACGTTCAGCACGCGGCGCGGCTCGTCGTAGACGCCGTTCCAGCGACCGATGAAGCAGGGGTCGTGGTAGGTTAGCTTGCGGCGGTCGAAGCCCACAGGGAGCTGGAGCTGGCTGGTGGAGATCAGGCGGTCAATGAACTCCGTGTGGTGCATCACCTCGAAATTGCCGCCCAGCTGGGGGTACTCGTTCTTGATCGTGTTGAAGCAATGCGGGCAGGTCGCCACCACCGTCTTGACGTTGTACGCCCGCCCTGGCTCGACGCCCACGCCGCGATACGGCGCCGCGCTGGCGCCATTGCCGTTGTGGCCATTGGCCCCGCTCGCGCCGTCCGCCGCCGGGGCGCCCTTGCCGAAGCCATAGCCGTTGAGCGTCTCGATGTTCTGCTGCGCCAGCATGGAGTAGAGGTACTCGTTGCCGATGCGTCGCGCTGGGTCGCCGGTGCAGCTCTCCTCCGGCCCGAGAATGCCGAAGCGCACGTTCGCCGCCTTCATCACCTTGGCGAAGGCCGTCGCCACCTTGCGGTTGCGCGCGTCGAACGAGCCCATGCAGCCGACCCAGTAGAGCACCTCCACGTCGGGGTCCTCGGCCAGCGTCGGCACGCCCAGTCCGGCGGCCCACTCGGCGCGTGTGTCGTTGCTGATCTCCCAGGGGTTGCCGTTGCGCTCCAGGTTGTTGAAGAGCGGCGTCACCTCCTGCGGGAAGCTGCTCTCCTCCATCACCAGGTAGCGGCGCATATCGTCAATCTTCTGCACATGCTCGATGCTGACCGGGCAGATCTCGACGCAGGCGCCGCAGTTGGTGCAGGCCCACAGCGAAACCTCCTTGATGACGCCGCCGACCAGCGGCTCGCGCTTGGCTTCTTCCACTATCTCGCCAGCGCCCACCAGCGTCATGCCGCCTTGCGCGAGCAGTTCCTCCTTCACGCCGAGGATGATCTCCTTCGGCCAGAGCGGCTTGTCAGTAGCAAGCGCCGGGCAGACGGAGTTGCAGCGGCCGCACTCGGTGCAGGCGTAGCCGTCGAGCAGTTGCTTCCAGGTGAACTGCGTCACCTCGTGCACGCCGTAGTCCTCGCGCTCCTCCAGGTTCTCGATCGGCTGCAGGGCGCCAAGCGCGCCGAAGTTGCGGAAGAAGACGTTGAACGGCGTGGCCAGCAGGTGCAGGTGCTTGGAGTACGGCAGGTACATCAGGAAGCCCAGCACTACCAGCGCGTTGGCCCACCACGCTACCGAGGCGATGGCGCCGGCGGCGGTCGTCCCCAGGCCCTCGACCATCGGGCCAAGCCACGCGCCGAACGGCGACCAGTCCTCGCCGTTGGTGGCCGCGTAGGCGAAGATCTCGAACGCCACCAGCGTCACCAGCACCAGCGTAATCAGGCCCAGGATCGTGAAGGCGTCCGCCATGCCGTGGTTCGTGCTGCGCAGCGCCCTGGGGCGCAAGACGACGCGGCGGAAGGTGAAGAAGGCCAGCGAGATGAACGCGGCGACGATGAAGAAGTCCAGCACCCACGCGAAAGGCTGGCTGGAAATCAGCGGTAGCTTGAAGCCCAGCCCCATCGCCCAGAGGTTGAGCGCGTCGAGCTGGATGATGATGAAGCCCCAAAAGGTGAAGAAATGCGCCAGGCCGGGCAGCGGATCGCGCAGTACGCCGCGCTGGCCCAGCACCATCAGCATGAAGAATTTGATGCGGTCGCCGATGTGGTCGAAGCGGTTTTCCGGGCGACCCGACCGCATCAAATTCACCAGCGTGCGGATGCGCAGCCCGAAGACGACCCACGCGCCTACCAGCACGAAGGCGAAGATCACCGCGCCAACCAGTCCGCCTGACGGCCAGAACGTGAGACCCATCTGTATTGCTCGCTTCTCTAGGTTTGATTGTTCAGGACATCAGGAGCGCCTGCCGCGTTGGATATGCCTCGTGTCCGGCGCCCAACCTCACCCTCTGCCCCCTCTCCCATAGGAGAGGGGAAAACGTCGCTCCCCTCTCCCCGTGGGAGAGGGGCTGGGGGTGAGGTCCGCTACCCCTTACGCTGCCGCACTTTTTCGGTGAGCTGTGGCACGATGGCGTTCAGATCGCCGACCACGCCAAGGTCGCAGAAGCCGAAGATCGGCGCGTCTTTGTCCTTGTTGATGGCGATGATCAGCGCCGAGGAGCCCATGCCGGCCTTGTGCTGCACCGCGCCGGAGATGCCGCACGCGATGTAGACCGTCGGCTTCACCGTCTTGCCGGTCTGTCCGACCTGGTGCGCGTAGGGGATCCAGCCGGCGTCCACCGCCGCGCGCGAGGCGCCGACGCCCGCGCCCAGCGCCGACGCCAGCGCCTCGATCTGCTCGAAGCCCTGCGGCCCGCCCAGGCCGCGCCCGCCGGAGACGATGATCTGCGCCTCCTCCAGCTTGGCGCGCGTCGCCGCGGGCAGCCACATGTCGTGGCCGTCGGGGGCCTTGCCCAGATGACCGGCCTCCGCCGCGCCTTCGGCGCCAAACGGGCCGGAGAGCTTCGCGCCATTCGCGGGCGCGCTGGCTGCGGGCACGTTGACTACCTCCGCCGAGCCGCCGACGCGGTTGGTCGGGAAGGCGTTGGGCCGCGCGCCCACCAGCTTCGTCCCGCCGCCGGTAAACGCCGTCTTGACCGACTGCGCGCCGCCAAAGGCCGGCACGATCATCGCCAGGTCGCCGCCCTCGACGGTGACCTCGGCGACATTGTATTCCAGGCCGAGGCCCAGCCGCGCCGCCAGCCGCGCCGCCACGTCGCGCCCGTAGTTCGTCACGCCGAACAGGATCACGGCAGGCTGATGCTGCTCGACCAGCGCCGCTAGCGTCTCGACATGAGGCTGAATCAGATACTCATCGTAGACCGCGCCATCAGCGGCGTAGACCGTTTTGACACCGCAGGAGCCCAGATCAGCGGCGGCAGCGGCCGTGCTCGTCCCCATCGCGACGGCGGCGGAGGAGCCGCCCAGTTGGCCGGCCAGCTCCGCGGCCTTGCTCGCCAGCTGCAGCGAGATGCTCGTCAGCTTTCCGCCGGTGATTTCCGCCAGCGCCCATACATCGTTCGCCATCTGTTAAAGCACCTTCTGCTCGACGAGGAAGGCGACGATGCGATCAGCCGCCCCTTCATTGCCGTTATAGATCTCGCCCTTGCGCTGGGTCGCCACCGGCGACGCGCTCATGGCGCGCTCGCGCGCGGCCGCCGCGCCGGCCTGCCCGGCGTCGAGGCCGATATCCGCCAGCGAGAAGGTATCTATGGGCTTCTTCTTTGACTGCATGATGCCCTTCATCGAGGGGTAGCGCGGCTCGTTGATGCTCTTGACCACGCTCACCAGCGCCGGGGTCGCGGCCTCGGCCACCTGATAGCCGATCTCAGCCGCCCGCTCGATGCGCGCCTTGCCGTCCGCGATATCCAGCTTGGCGGCGAAGGAGAGCAGCGGCAGGCCCAGGAACTCGGCCACCGCCGCCGGGACGACGCCGCCGTAGGCGTCCGCCGCCGCGCTGCCGAAGAGCGCCAGATCGAAGCCGAGCTTCTTGAGCGCCGCCGCCAGCACGCGCGCCGTGCTGATGGCGTCGGAGCCTGCCAGCGCGGGGTCAGTTACCAGTACGCCGCGGTCCGCGCCCATCGCCAGCGCCTTGCGAATCGTCTCGGCCGCGGTGGCAGGCCCCATGCAGAGCGCGATCACCTCGCCGCCGTGCTTCTCCTGTTGCCGCAGGCCCTCTTCGATGGTGTACTCATCGAAGGGATTGATGACCGCATCCTCTTTGCGCCGCTCCAGCCGCATGTCGGCGGTGAAGCGCTTCTCCGCCGTCGTAGACGGCGTCTCCTTCATGCAGACCACAATATTCACGAGGCTTGGTCCTCTCCAGATCAACCGACATCCGTGGCGTCGCCACAGCGAATAGCCTACCATAACTCACGCCGCGCGCGTATATGCGCGGGCGGCGTGAGCGGCGCCCGCGGCGCGTCTTGAGGTCTCGCGAGCGCGCTGGAATGTGTTAGCTGAATGCGCCAGCTAACACCGCGCGGGCGGGTGGCGGTGAGCGCGGGAAGAGGGGATGCGGCGCCGCGCCTCGCGGGGCCGCCAAAGGGGTCCACATCGGTTCGCGCCCGTATTGCCCGGGCGCGCGGAGGCGAACGCCATTGTCCCCTCATATCAGGCTACGCCCATTGTAGCCGGGCGCTCAGAGGAGTGTCAACGTGTAGCTGGCTGACAAGACGGGCGCGATGTCATACCCTGATTATGGCGCCCACCACAGCGGAATGGGTATCCGGCGTTCATGAGGGCCACTCCTGAGCAAGCAAAAGCGCGCATCCAATCGCGCACAGCTTGCCACCAGCGTAGTAGGCGCCGTCAATAGCGCGCCCCCTCTCCTTTTGAGAAGAGGAGGCGTGGCTGAGATCCGCAGCCCACTCAGGACTTGAACGCGCCGTCCATCCTGCCCTGGCTCACCATCGTCTGACAGTAGGCGTAGAGCGCGTCATAGACGATGCCCTCACGCTCTAGCATCTCATGGTCATCGCGCAGCCCCAGATGGCGGAACCCTTCAGCAAGAGCGTTGAGCCCCGGCCCCTCCGGTTGGCTGTAGAGCGTGTTGTCCGTGTCTGCGCCGTTGACGATCTTCCCTAATAACGCCAGCGCGGGATCCTTCATCAGATCATACTTCCTCAGGATCGCCTCGAAGGAGCATTCCTTGCCGTGATGGCCCAGCTCCACGCCCTTCACATCATAGGGAGTCGCCCCCTCACGCGCGGCGACCTCCATCACCTGGTCCGCTGGCGCGAACAGGAACTGGGCCTGCGGATCAACGAACTTCCGAATCAGCCAGGGACAGGCTACACGGTCAACCTTGACATGCTCGCGCGTAATCCACTTCATCGTCGCGCTCCTCATTGATCGATACACGAGGCGTAGAGGGCCTCGCGCTTGCGCGTACAACAGCTCATCACAGGGCCGTCCGGCATATGGGTTATATCAGATCGTGTCGCCAAGCGCCGTGACAGCCGGCGCGGGCTGGCGAACAGCCGGAGGTAATCAGGGCGTATTGACATTGTCCCCCCCGCGCGGTATACTCTTATTTGCGACGCGGGGTAGAGCAGTGGTTAGCTCGTCGGGCTCATAACCCGGAGGTCGTCGGTTCGAATCCGGCCCCCGCTACCATTGGCCCTCACACCTCAATCTGTGTGAGGGCCAATTTAGGCCTAACAAGCCACTCTGGCGGCGTAGCTCAGTGGCAGAGCAAGGGACTCATAAGCCCTAGGTCGTTGGTTCAAATCCAACCGCCGTCACCAAACCAGCTCCCAGCCTCAGCGCTGGGAGCTTTTTTGTGGAATGCAGCGGATTCGCGGCAACCGAGCGACGCTTTTCCCCACGCTCCCAGGGCGCCAAATGAGTCCCCTGGTCGGGACCAAAACAGGCTCTTGGTCCACCTCATCAGTATGAGGGATGCTGTCAATTCATAGCGAATCCAGCGGGACACGTGTACTTCGCCCCTACTTCGCCCCCGCTCGACCGTTCGCCGTTGGTCGCCTGAGATCCGCGGACCACGGCTATTGGACCAGCAGGAGACCCAGCGGAAGATGAGATAACGGCGCCACAGCCGCAGCGCTTGCGGGGGCATCACGCCGAAGATGGCGGCCATGACGGCCCCAGATGGTCAGGTTCACTTCCCCAGACGATATGCGTTCCATTTCGTTGCCAGCGACCGGATATCTTGAGCGCGGCGCTGACGCTGCCCTGCCCATCGCTGGCCAGGTAGGTCAGCGGGCCAGCCGTTCCGACGCGCTCGGCGGTGGGCATCCCGCTCGCGCTGGGGAAGTACGTGGTCAGCGTGGTCGTGGAGCCGTTGTTGGCGATTTCCTCCTGCCCGCCAGCCACATACGTGGTGGTGGTGGTGAAGGAGCCGTTGAGGATCACCGCCTGCTCGACGCGGTGGCCCTCCCCATCATACAGGAAGCTGTCGGTGGTCGTCCCGCCGCTCCAACTGGCCAGGCGTCCCTCGGGGTCAACGGACAGTTGCGCGCCGGTCGGCGTGCCACTACAGGTCGTCGTGGCATCGGGCGCGCGGCAGGTCATGTCGCCCGCCGCGTCGTAGCGGGCGGTGTAGGTCGCCGTTCTGCCGCTGCCGATGCTGCTATCCGATTGCTGGCTTGATGTAGCAGATGGGGTTCTCGCTACCTATCTTCCCTCATGTTGAACTCGGCTGTTCCACCATTGCCGCCCCGCCTTCCCCAAGCACAGCCCTGCGCCAGTTATACACAGTGCACCTATGATTTGTAGTATCAAGATGAGAATACTGGTTTGCTCCTGCATCATGGTCAACTCACTGAGGCTACACGATGGTGTCAGCGGTAAACCATCCCATCGCAGGAATTCTCTCTGCCACAACGGCGTGATGAGTAGGTTCAAGATTGCAAAGAGATAGAACAGCGCAGATCCCCCAAGAAACCAACGGGTCGCGCTACTTCTCCCCGTTGCACTTATCGAGGATCGTCGTAATCGCCAAAAAGCAAACAGGAAGCCAGCAGTTACTAGCAGGAGCAATATCCAAACCCCAGGAACCTGATTGAGTAACGACAAGGCTGACAATGGTCCTGGCGGCGGATTGCACATGGTGGAATCTCCCCCAATCGTGTGAAAGATCGTTTCCCGTTTGTCGGCATGCACCCTCCTCGAGGCTCCAACAATGAGCCGCTTTCAAGGAGGGCGTATGCTGTAAACGGATCCTTTCTTTCACTTCTGGCTATGCGAACCCAGCGGGGACAAACATCGCGATGCTGAAGCTTTGATTATTCCAGCCTGGTAGCCAACCATCCTGTTCCGAGACTTCGATAGTAAGCTCGCTTGCCGCATGTTGGCTAATTGTCCCATCCTCAACGTCGCGCTCTACACTTTCGAGTATACGCGTGACGTGCTGAAGGTTGCTTGACCACAGGCTAGAATTTATGTACTTGCCAATAGCTACAGCTGCATACCCGATAGCCACGGCTACACAGAAGACAGTGCATACTAAGCTGAGAGCCCCAGCGATGGCGGCGCCTCCGAGGTCTACATTTGCTTCGTTATTTAGCTCACCTGTTCCTGTCGAACTTACACTGTCGCTGTCTCCCACAAGCCTGCCAATCAGCCACTCTAGCATACTTGTGCCGTGCAGGATGATCTCGGTCGCGTTATTCAGACCTCCAGCTAGGGCAAACGAGCCGTTAGGGTTATTGCCAACAAGACAGACGGCTTGGTGACATGGAAGCTGTAGCATTGTGGCGCCGATGCAAATGTCATCATAGCACTTGCCAACGATGCTTCTAGGGCCGCCTGATAACGCATCTACTGACGTTTGCGCAAAGGGCTAAACATGGTAGCCACACTCGGTGACACAGGCTCGTAGGATGTGTCGCTTGTGACGCAAGCGCTCTTTGCCGTGTCGTAACGCTCTGCCCAAATCGATGAGGTCTCAACAGCAGACATTGCCCAGTTCAACACGCTTGAGATAGCTCCACAAACCCTCGACCGGGTTGAGGTCGGGCGCATAGCCTGGTAATTGCTCCAGAT
>DASTKI010000157.1:0-110317 GCA_035716045.1 Ktedonobacterales bacterium | reverse complement strand
GTTGGAGCGCAATCTGCGTGATATTCGCCGGATCAACGCCTTGCTCGGCTGGACGGCGTTCACATCCCGCGCCATCATCGCCTGGATGCGCCGCGAGCCGGGCCGCGCGTGGACGTTGCTCGATGTGGCGTCCGGCTCAGCCGACATACCCATCGCCATCGCGCATTCCGCCAGACGAGCCGGCATCGCGCTGGAGATCACAGCGACAGACCGCAGCCCGCAGATCACCGCCATCGCCCGCGAACGCGGCGCTGGGGTTCCGAACTTGCGGGTGGAAACCCAGGATGCGCTGGCGCTACCCTATGCCACGGGGAGCTTCGATATCGCGCTTTGTACCCTGGCGCTACACCATTTCGATCCGGAGCCCGCGTGTGCGCTACTCAGATCGCTGGCGCGCGTTGGGCGGCAGGTGTTCGTGTATGATGTCGTGCGCTCACCGCTGGCCTATGCTGGTGTCGTGGCGCTCACGCGCATCGCGGGAATGAGCCCAATGACGCGCCATGATGGGGCGGCTTCGGTGCGCCGCGCGTATTCACTGGCGGAGGCCCGCGCGCTGGCGGCCGCGGCGGGTCTGCGAAACATCCAAGCGTACGTGCGCTTCCCGTATCGCCTATCGCTCACAGCCGACGGAGTGGCGACGGCTGGAGGAGGGACGGATGCGCTTTGATGTCGCCATCGTCGGGGCTGGGCCAGCGGGAGCGGCTACCGCGATCCACCTGGCGCGTGGTGGCCAGCGCGTGGCGCTTCTCGATCGCGCCATATTCCCGCGCGACAAGCCCTGCGCCGAATATCTCAGCCCCGCCGCCGAGCCGCTGCTGCATGCGCTGGGTGTTGGCGCGTCGGTGGAGGCAGCGCGCCCGCACCGGCTGCGCGGCTTTCGCATCTATGCGCCCAATGGGAGCGTGATCCAGGGCGACTTCGCGGCAACGGTCGGAGCCGACGGCGGAAGCCTCTACGAGACGGGCCTGGTGATCCGCCGACTGCTGCTCGACGCGGCGATTGTGGAGGGCGCACGGCAGGCGGGGGCCGAGGTACGCGAGGGCTGGCGGCTGGGGCGCGTCGAGCGCATCGAGTGCGGATACCGACTGCATCCAGTTGCGGCGAGCGAGCCCGTGGAGGCGCGGCTGTTGGTGGCGGCGGACGGCGTACACTCCACGGTCGCCCAGCGGCTGGGGCTGCACGTCACGGGGCGCATGCGCAAGATCGGGCTGGTCGCGCACATGCGGGGAATCACCGGTCTCGAAGAATACGGCGAGATGCATGTGGCGCATCGCCGCTATGTCGGGATCGCGCCGATGGAGCCCGGAGCCCGTGACGCGCTCTGCAATGTGGCGATGGTGGTGGACGAGGAGCGGGATGGGCGGCGTCTGGCTGGACAGCTGGAGGAGTTCCTTCTCGACGCGCTGCGTACATTCCCGCGTCTGCGTGAGCGGCTCGATCATCTCGACGTGGAACGCCGCACACTGACTGTCAGCCGTCTGTCGGTCCACGCCCACCGCGTATCAGATGCGCATCTGCTGCTGGTCGGGGACGCGACGGGCTACTACGACCCATTTACCGGAGAAGGCATCTTTCGCGCGCTGTATGGCGCGCAGATGGTGGCTGAGGTCGCGTTGCCCGCGCTGGCGCGTGGCGACCTCTCGGCAGTCGCCTTGAGCGCATACGACCGCCGCTATCGGGAGGCGTTCTACGGCAAGCGCCTGGTAGAGCGGATCATCCAACTGGCAGTCCAGACACCGCCGCTGATGAATCACATCGCTCGCACGCTCAGCAGTCGTAAGGCGATGGCGGATACGATGGTCGCCGTAACGGGCGACTTCCTCCCGGCGAGCGCCGTCCTGCGGCCTGGCTATCTGCTGCGGCTGGTGGTGTGAGCCAGGAACGCGTTTCGGGGGAAGGACAGCGTGCGGATCGGGATCATCGCGCAGAACATTCTGGAACGACTCGCGCTGGCAGCGGGGAAGATCCCCGAGCCGATCGTCGAGGCGTTCCCGCCGCTCGTGCTGGCGCGCAGTATCATGGCGGCGACAACGCTCGGCGTCTTTGACGCGCTGGCGGACCATGCGCTCACCAGCGAAGAGGTGGCGGCGACCTGCGGGACCGACCCGCGAGCGACCGCCGCGCTGCTGGGCGTGCTGGCGAGCGCGGGGTATCTCGACGAGCGCGGGGGCGCATACACGCTCGGCGGCAAAGCCCGGCGCTGGCTGCGGCGAGGCGATCCCGCGGACGTGAGCGCCTACATCCGCTTCAACTATCTCCAGTGGGAGTGGCTCGGCGAGCTGGAGCGCTTCATCCAAACGGGGACGCCGATCGCCTTCCATGAGCGGCTGACGGACGCTGAGTGGAAGGACTACGAGCGGGGCATGGCGGCAATCGCGCGGCTAACGCTACCCGAGGTGGTCTGGCGCACGCCCGTCCCGCCAGGCGCGATGGCGCTGCTAGATATTGGCGGCGGCCATGGGCGGGCATCGGCGCGCTTCCTACAGCGACACCCGCAGTTGCGCGCGACCGTCCTCGACCTCCCTAGGGCCCTGGCGAGCGCGCCACCGCTCCCAGCCGATGTCGCGAAGCGCATAGAGCGGATGGCAGGCGACGCGCTAACCGCTGACCTGGGCCATGAAGCCTACGATGTCATCTATGTGGCAAACCTGCTGCACCATTTCGACGCCAGCCAGAACGCTTCACTGGCGGAGCGCGTCGCCGCGGCGCTGCGTCCAGGCGGGATCTGGGTAATTCAGGACGGCGTGCGTGAACGGCGTCGGCGCAGCGAGCGCATGGCGGCCGCGATTGGCGATCTCTATTTCGCCCTGACCAGCGCGTCGGGCTTCTGGTCATTCGCTGAGATGGCCGCCTGGCAGGAGCGGGCAGGCCTACGCCCACTGCGCCCGATACGCCTGCTCACCGCCCCTGGCCAAGGCTTGCAGATCGCGACGAAGCCGCGCGAGATGGGAGGCCAGCCATGAGTGAAGGCGCGCGCGCATCAGGGAGCGATTGGCCCATGAGGCTCAAGGGCTTGTGGGCGCTCACACATCCTGGGCCAAGCCTGGTCACCGCTCTAGCCTACGCCGTGTTCGCGCTGCTGGCGGCGCATGGACGCCCTGATCTGATCACGTTGACCGCGACCTTATTTGGGATGATTGCCGTGCAGTTCGCCATTAGCGCCTTTAACGACTACTGCGACCGGGAAGCCGACAAACGCAGCCACAAGTTTAAGCCGGTGGCGCTGGGGATACTGCCACCCTGGGCCGCGCTGGCGATGACGGCGTTCTTCACGGCCTTGATGATCGCCTGCTATGCGCCATATGGGCTGACGCCGCTGCTCATCGCGGGCGCCTTTCTCGTCCTGGGGTTCGCGTATGATCTGGGGCTGAAGTCCACGCCACTGGGGGCGGTAATGATGGGGCTGGCGTTCCCGCTGCTGCCACTGCTAGCATGGGACCTCTTCGCGGCCGTCACACCCGCGCTCTTCTGGACGTTCCCCCTCGGCCTGGCGATCGGCGCGAGCATCCATATCGCCGACGCTCTGCCCGACGTGGCGGCTGATCGGGCGGCGGGAGCGCACGGACTGACGCAGGCGTTGGGACGATACGCATTCGGCGTTGAGTGGCTGCTGCTCGCGGGAGCGAGCCTGTTAGTGGTCCTTCTCGCGGCCATTGGCGCCACATCATCGCGACCAATCGTGTTGCTCATCACGACGCCCCTCTCCTTCGTCCTGCTGCTAGCGGCCATCGCCACGCATCAGCGACGGGAGTGGCCAGTACAGCAGCGCCTGCGTGTCAATTTCCTCCTGACCGTGCTGGCTGCCCTGGTGGTCGCCGTCGGCTGGGTGGTCTCCGCGCTTGTGTGAGCCTTCGACTCTCACAACGCGAAGGACTCGCGCGGCGAGGCGGTGAGGTCGCGGGCGGGGTCGAAGGCGGCGAGGCTGATGGCGCCCATGCCCTCCGGCAGCATAACGTGGTTGGCCGGGGACACTCCAGTGAGTAGCGCCTCGACCAGCAGGGCGGTGATGGGAGCGTGCATGACGCCGTGGCCAGAGAAGCCCGCCGCGTGGATGAGATTGGCGACCTGGGTGTCCGGGCCGATGAGCGGCGTCGAGTCGGGAGTGACCCCGTAGAAGCCGCAGGTGGTGGCGCGCGGGCCGGCGTTCTCTGCCATCTCGGGAGCGAAGTCCGCCAGCTGGGCCAGCAGATCCCAGGCGGCGTTGTCTACCCCAACCGCGTGATTGAAGCCGTCTCGGATAGCGTCCTGATCGGCGTCGGTGAAATCGGGCTCCGGATCGTGGGCATGCGCGCCACCAAGCAGCAGCAGCGGGCCATCGGGGCGGGCGTGGGCGCCTCGTCCCGGCCCCATGCCGAAGACCACCATCGGCAGCCGCTCCCAAGCCTCGTCACTCATCACAGGCGGCTCGACCTGGATATGGTAGAGGTAGCGCTTCATAGGCTGGATCGGCAGCTCCATGCCGCCCAGACGTCGGCTGACACGCGACGCCCAGGCGTTAGTGGCGTTCACGACCCAGTCTACTGGTAGGCGCTCCTCCTGCCCGGCGCGCGCCAGTCGCAGTGCGGTGACACGCCCCGCACGCGTCTCCGCGCTGACCACCTCCGTCTCCACGCGCACGTCCACGCCGAGCTCGCGCGCGCGGCGGAAGCCCTCTTGATAGATGATGTGCGGGTGGAGGAAGCCATCGTCCGGGCCCCAGGTCGCGCCAATCAGGCGGTCCCCTTCGATCCAAGGCCAGCGCGCGACCACTTCATCGGGCGGCAAGACGTCGACGCGCACGCCCGCCGCGCGCTGCATCACGACATTGCGCAACGCTGTTTCCCATGCCGCGGCGACCACAGGGCGAGTGTCATCGGGCGCCTGGGCGGGGTCCTCGTAGAGGAAGAGATAACCATTGGCGGCGATCACTGGCTGGCGCTGGCCAGCGGGCGTGTGAAGCAGATCATGGAAGTGGGCGTACCACCACTCAGAATAGCGCATGCCGCGCACCGTCTCCTCAACTGCCCACTGCGCGCGGATACCCGCCATCGAGCGGCTGGAGGAGCCGTTGCCGATGCGCGCCTTCTCCAGCGCGACGACCTGAAAGCCGCGCTCCGCCAGCCGCACGGACGCCAATGCGCCGGTCACGCCACCACCGATAATCGCCACCCGCTCACCCACCATACGCGCTCCCCTCACTCGCCTGACAAAGCCCTCGCTATCCTCACGCAGTATAGCGCACGCCAAAACGCCCGTCCGTTCAGAGAGTATTCCCTGGAATCGGACGGGCGCGGCCACGGCATGTGAACAGGAGACGTGATCGTGCTACGCCTGCAAGAGATTACGCTGCGCGGGCAGAGCGGCGGATAGGCGCCGTTGGCGCGGGCGCCCCAGCGCGCGCCCTGCGGTTGACCGAGTTCAGCGCGTGGACGAACAGGTAGAGCGCCACCAGCGCGACGCCAGCCAGCGAGATCCACATCAGCCACAGCGCTACCGTCACGTTCGTGTTGCTCGTCAGCGCGGTCGCGATGCCCTGCAGAGCAGGCTGATCGGCGCCCTCAACCGCGAACACCTGCGGGAAGTAGTAGAGCGTGGCGCCCGCGACCAGGAAGATCGTGGCCAGGCGGTAGGCGTTGATGTCATCATCCACCCGGCGCGCAATCTTGACCGCCAGGGCCAGCAGCAGGAACAGCGCCGCTACTGAGCCGGTGATCGGCAACGCGCTGTTGGCGACGACTGCCGGGAGGAAGAAGATCCAGCTGAGGGCGAAGGTCATCAGCAGCACGGCGTCACGGGTGAGCAGGTAGGACATCCACCAGACGTCGGCGCCGAGCCGCAAACCGCAGCGCCGCAGCGTGCGGAGGACATACGGGCGGCCGAGGTGCAACACGAGCGCCATCGTCCAGAGGGCGGGCAGGAAGGCGACAATCGAGGCGATCAGCCATTGGGCGCCACCCTGCGCTAGCGCGTCAGCAATCGCGGTTGCGATATCATCGGGGCTCATCTGAGATACTCCTCAAGTGGATGAAGGACGTTGTGATGAGACGCGCGCTCAGGCGGCAGGCGTCGTGGCTGGCTCAACGGCAGGCTCAGGCCGGCCACCCGTGCGGATGGCGTAGATCGCCGCGATGGCGCCCATAACCGCCAGTAGGCCGATCGAGACATAGGCGAAGCCAAGCGCCCAGGTTGGATTCGAAGTCGACACCATCCAATTGGCGATGTCCGCAAGCTGACCGGTGGCGATACTCGCGGCTTGCACGCCGAGGACGTATGGCACGAAATAGAACAGCGCGCCCAGGCCCAACAGCCACGTGGTGAGCGAGAAGAGGCGCGGATCGTGGTCCGGATCACCCATCAACTTGATGAGCAGCACCGCGAAGAGCGTCGCCGCAGCCAGACCGCCGGTGATGGGCAGGCTGGTCCCGGTGACGACGTCGGGGAAGAAGAACATGAAGCTCATGACGACGCCGGAGACGATCATCAGGTCGCGCAGGGCGATATAGACCAGCCAGAGCAGGTCAGCGCCTAGGCGTAGCGTGAAGCGGTCGATCATGTCGAGGATGTAGGGACGGCCCAGATGCAGCCCCAGGATGGCCAGCCAGACGATGGGCAGGACCGCCGCGAGCGTTCCTTCGAGGAAAGCCTCGCCGCCGTCATTGATGCCCGAGATGATCGCGTTGGTCAGATCGGTGACGTTCATCGGGTGTGTCTCCTCGGTTCGGTGGGTTGATCCGAGTCGTGGCTCAGGCTTGCGGCGCTGGGGCCGCAACGGCCGGGCTTGCCTCGATAGCGCTTTGCACAGGTGCGCCCTTGACGTGGACGCTGGGACAGAGATAGGCGAGATCGCAGCGGAGACAGCGGGCGCCCTCCGCACGCGCTTGCTGTTCGGTGAGGCCAGCGGCGAACTCGATGGCTTTCTCGCGCGCCTCCTGCGCCGTGCGCAGCGGCATGATCGCGCGCGACGTGGGCCTCAAGTCAATCGTCACCTGTCCACCTATGGGCAAGGTCGAGGGAGTCTCGAACTCGTCGTCGGGCATCTCGGCGATCTCGCGTGGCGAGAGATGGCGCAGATACGCGTGGATAGACTTCGCTGCCTTGCGGCCGTGAGCGGCGGCGTGAATGACCGTCTTCGGGCCGTAGGTGATGTCGCCAGCGGCGAAGATACCCGGCGCACCCGTCGCTAGCGTCTCAGGGTTGATGAGCAGGCCGCCCCAGGCCGCCAGCTCGACACTCGTCCCCTCCGGCAGGAAGCTGGGGTCGGGCGCCTCACCAATGGCCACCAGTACGTTGTCCACCGGCAGGTTGAACTCAGAGCCAGGGATCGGCGTGACCTTACGGCGGCCCTGCGCGTCCGGATCACCCTGCGCCATCCGCTGGAGGCGGATCGCATTTACCCTGACCGCTGTCCCTACCAGCCGCTCTGGCGCGACTAGCTCGTGCAGCTGGATGCCTTCAGCCAGCGCCGCTTCGATCTCGTCAGCTTGCGCGGGCATATCCGCTTTCGCGCGGCGGTAGAGAATGTGGACCTCGCTCGCGCCTGAGCGCAAGGCCGATCGCGCGGCATCCATCGCCGTGCTGCCACCGCCAACTACCGCGACCACACCCTCAATCCGCGTCTCCGGATCGAGGTTGTAGCGTTTGAGGAACGCCGTGGCGGGAATCACTCCGTACAGCTCTTCGCCTGGAACGCTGAGACGCTGGCTGCGCTGCGCGCCGACCGCCAGCAGCACGGCGTCGTGCTTATGCTGCAAGTCCTCCAGCGAGACGTCACGCCCGATGGCGGTGTTGAGGGTCACCGTCACGCCAAGCTTGCGGATCGCGTCAATGTCGCGATTCAGCTCGACGCGCGGCAGGCGGTATTCTGGAATGCCGATCGCCATCATGCCGCCAGCGACAGGCATGGCGTCATATACGGTGACGCTGTACCCGCGCCGCGCGAGATAGTAGGCTGCGCTCAGTCCGGTGGGACCGGCGCCAACGATGCCAACGGTCTCTTGGTGGCGCTGTTTCGGTTGTGTGACGGGGCGCTTCCAGGGGGAGCCGTGGTCAGTCGCGAAACGCTTGAGGTCGCGGATCGCGATTGGGGCGTCGAATTCGCCACGGCGGCAGACAGCCTCGCAGGGCGCCGTGCAGACGCGCCCGCAGATCGCCGGGAAGGGGTTGGGCTCCGAGGCCACACGCAGCGCCTCATCGTAGCGCCCTTCAGCTACCAGGCTGACGTACAGGCCAGCGTTCGTGCCGACCGGACACGCCGCCTGGCAGGGTGCGCGCAGGTCTTCAGCGCGCTCGCCCAGCCAGGTGCGCCAGCTCTGCCAGACCTCCGTCTTCTCGGCGACTCGCCACTCATGCTCGTCACCCCAGGGCTGGTCACCCGGCTCCTCAGCGAAGGCGCGCGTGTAGGCGTCGAGTGGCTGCCAGCCATCTTCCGATGGGAGATGTGAGAGGGGGCCGCGTTGCGCATAGGTGACCGAGGGGATATGACTCTCGATGACGATAGCGTTAGTCGGGCACTCCTGCGCGCAGACCTGGCAGCCGATGCAGGCGGACACCTGAACTGGAGCCATCATCATCCACTCGCGCTCGCCACTGGCGCCCGGAATCGGTGTCCGGCGCTCTGACTCGATCGCCAGGGCGCCTTCAGCGGTGGGCCGCGTCATGTCGAGGCAGCGCACCGGGCAGAGGTCCATACAGATGCCGCAGTTGATGCACGTCTCCTCGTTCACATGGAACCTGTACGCCATGGAACGCTCCTTTCGAGACTGAGTTGCTGAGCGGCGACTCAGGCGCCTATCTTACCTAATTACTGCGTCTGCGCACATTCTCGTACCGCTCGGATATCGCAAGTGTGCCGAAATACGCTCACAGCGGTGTCACGCGCACTACGGAGTTGCGTCACAAGTTGGTCACGCCAGCCTGCTAACGCCACCGTCGAGCTCACGCGGCATCGCCCGCGCGGCTGGCGGCATTCGGCATCTCAGGGATTGGGATGGTAACCTGTGCAGAGCGACCGCCGAGGCGCTTGGGAAGGAAAAGCGTCACAGGATGAACATATCTGGCGCGACATCAACATTGCGCGCGGTTCGGAAAGGCAGCGTATGAGTCAGCCAGAGCGAGCGCCTACGACTGGGTACATACCAATGGGCGCCGCCACGCTCGCCGCGCCAGGCGTGGTAGAGGGAGCCGCGCGTGAGTGGCGATTCGCAACCACCATGGGGGCTGAGGCGCGCGTGGCCGCGCTCGCGCCGGACATCCTGCGCGTCCGGCTGCTGGCCACCGGCTCCCAGCCAGTGCGGTCGTGGGCTGTGGAGCGCGCGGACTGGGACGCTGGCGTAGCGGAGGAACAAGTGGAGGTCGAGCGCGCGACGCTACGGCTGGGGGCCAGCGCCGTCGAGGCGACGCTTGATCCGTTCCGCCTGGCCGTGCGCTGGCCCGATGGCACGCTCTTCGCCGAGCATGACTCCGCACGCGGCATGGGCCTGATCGCGCCGAACGGACGCGATGAGCCGCCCAATCCACTGATGCCAGCGGGCGGCGCACGCTGCTATCTGCGGCTGGCGCCAGGCGACAGGATCATCGGCGCGGGCGAGCGGACAGAGCCACTGGATCGGCGCGGGATGCGTCTCATCTTCTGGAATACCGACCCACCCAGCCCCCATGATGAGGCAACCGGCGCGATGTACGCCTCGATCCCATTCTGGCTGGTGGCGCGCCCGGATGGCCGCGTTTGGGGCGTCTTCATGGATAGTGTGGGTCGCTCAGACCTGGATGCGGGCGCCAACGATCCCAATCTCATGAGCTTTGGCGTCGCATCCGGTGACCTTACCTACTACGTGCTGGCGGGGCCAACGCCCGCCGATGTCCTGCGGCAATACACTGAGTTGACCGGGCGTATGCCGCTGCCGCCGCGCTGGGCGCTCGGCTATGGCCAATCGCGCTGGAGCTACTTTCCCGAGGCGCAGCTACGCGAGATCGCCACCCAGTTTCGTGCGCGGCGCATCCCCTGCGACCACCTCTGGCTGGATATTGACTACATGGACGGCTACCGGATCTTCACCTGGAGTCCAACGCGCTATCCTGATCCCGCGCGGCTGCTGACTGACCTGCGGGAGCAGGGGTTCAAGACCATTACAATTATTGATCCCGGCGTTAAGGCCGATCCGACGGACCCGACGTTCGCCGATGGCGTGCGACGCGACTTCTTCATCCGCCGGCCAAATGGCGCGCTCTTCACGGGAGTAGTTTGGCCTGGCGAGAGTGTCTTCGCTGACTTCAGCCGAGAGGACGTGCGGGCATGGTGGGGCAACCTGCACGAGCCGCTGCTGGAGGCGGGCGTCGCTGGCATCTGGAACGACATGAACGAGCCAGGACTGACCGACCGGCTAGTTCCCGGCGCAGGGACGCCGCATGGCTCGACCATGGATCTGCTCGCGGTCCAGCGGCCTGACGGGCCCGATGGCGAGCCTGTGCCGCACGAGCGGCTGCATAACGCCTACGGCATGCTGATGGCGCGCGCCACCCGCGAGGGGCTGGAGCGGCTGCGCCCCAATGAGCGCCCGTTCGTGCTGTCGCGCGCCGGCTATGCGGGCATCCAGCGCCATGCCGCCATCTGGACGGGCGACAATCACAGCCGCTGGGAGCATCTCCGGCTGGCGGCGCGGATGTGCCTCAGCCTGAGCATGTCTGGGACACCGCTGGTAGGCTTCGACACCGGCGGTTTCTGGGACGCGCCGACTGGCGAATTATTGACGCGCGTCACCCAGCTTGGCGCGCTCTTCCCGTTCTTCCGCAATCACTGCGCGATGAACATGCCGCCACAGGAGCCGTGGGCGCTGGGCCAGCCGTTCGAGGCGTTCATCCGCCAGGCGATCGAGCTGCGCTATCAGTTGCTGCCGTATTTCTACACGCTCGCCGATGAGGCGGCGCGGACGGGCGCGCCGATCACCCGCCCGATGCTCTACCACTGGCCCAGCGATCCATCTGTCTCTGGCCTCGACGACCAGTTCACCGTTGGCGCAGATCTGCTGACGGCGCCAGTCTTCGCGCCCGAGCAGCGCCAGCGCAACGTGCGCTTCCCAGTTGGCGCCTGGCGCGACTGGGTGAGCGGGCAGCGCTACGATGGGCCGGTGACCGCCCACGTCGAATGCCCAATCGACGTCTTGCCGCTCTACCAGCGTGAGGGATCGATCATCCCGCTAGGACCAGTCATGCAGCATGTCGGTGAGCTGCATGTGGAGCCGTTGACACTAGTCTGCGCGCTTGGGCCAGGGCCAGACGCCCACGCAGAGGGAAGCCTCTACGAGGACGATGGCGTGACGCGCGCTTTCGAGCGCGGCGCCTGGCGGCGGACGGCATTTACCGCCGAGCGCGCAGGCGAGCGCGTAAGACTGATCGCCGCCCAGCCTGAGGGGGCTTACGACGGGCCGGCGCGCCCGATGACCCTTGAGCTACGCCTGCCTCGCCGTGATCTCGCGCCCACGACTCCTGACCCGGCCGCGCGAGCTGCAACGCTCGATGGGCAGTCATTGGATGTCGCCGCGTGCGTGACGACGGAGCGGCGACGCTACGAGACGGCGCTACGCTTCGCGCTCGGAGCCATCGCCGCGCCCTTCCACGTGGAGATCACACTCATCGAGAACAGCGGCCGCCCGGCCCCCTAGCGCTCAGGCGATAGGGCTGAAGACGCTTGCTGGCTCATCGGTAATGGTGATAGACTTCCCGGGCTGACGAGCTGGCGGCGTGTTAGCGACAGGAGTCCACCCCGCGCCAGCGCCATTGGCCGCCACCCTGGCGCGCCTGGTCCATTATACCCGCTCGCTCTCGTCGCCTGAGCCACCTGGCTCGCCCGTTGGCGTCCACTGCCGGACGTAGCGAACGTGTCGTAGCGAGAGCGTCCCAGCAAAAGCGAGGAATGTCCCAATCTATGAAGACCCATATCTACCTGATCCGGCATGGCGAGTCGTTCGCAAACGTCGAGAACATCTTTGCGGGAATGCGCTCCGATACAGGACTGACGCTGCTGGGGGTGACGCAGGCCGAGCGGCTACGCGACCGGCTGGCGGCGACGGGCGAGATTGTCGCGGACGCGCTGATCGCCAGCACACTGCGACGCGCCATGCAAACAGCGGAGATCGTCGCGCCCGCGCTCGGGCTGGACATCATCCCGGATGATGATTTCCATGAGCTACGCGTCGGCGAGGCCGACGGTTTGCGGCTGAGCGAGTACATCGAGCGCTATGGGCCAATCCGTGATTTTCGCGAAGAGCCGTATTATCCGCTGGCTCCCGGCGGGGAGAGTTGGGGCGGCTTCTTGACGCGCGTGGGTGATGCGCTGCACCGTATCACACGCGAATACGAGGGCAAGACCGTGGCAATCGTCTGTCACGGCGGTGTGGTGGACGCCTCCTTGCTGATTGGGTTAGGTATGGTGGCCATCGCGCCTGCCGTTGGACAATTCCACACGCATAACACATCCATCACGGAGTGGGAGCGCGGTCTGCTCACTGCGGCGTCGCGAACCCAGCGCTGGCGGCTCATCCGCTACAACGATGACCTGCACATACGTGACATCGGCGCGGCGGAGCGCTTCCAGTGGACGCGGGTGTCCCCTATCCATCCGGAAGGCGCGCCAGCCGCGCCGCTGCCTACCGAAGAAGATGACCAGGCGTGAGCTCGACGCCTAATCGTCTTCGAGGCGGATGTACTTGAAGCCCTCGGCGTAGGTCATGTCGTGGCCCATCTTGCGTGCGGACGCCCCGTTCTCCTTCGCCCACTGCGTGATCGTTTCTGTGGGGTCCCAGCCGGGGAGCTGGCTAACATGCTGCCGCAGCGCCTCGATCTTCTTCTCAACGTAGCCACCAATGTCCACCCAGCGGTCGGCATTCTGCGTGCCGCTGATGTAGATCTCCCTGACGTTGTGTGTGGCCAGGCCCTCCGCCACCAGCTCAGGGAAGGCAAGGCGCGTGCTGGCTACCGGCATGATCGCCGCCAGTGTCGCCTCACCCGCCGCGCGGTGGTCGGGATGGTTGATGTAGCTCTGCCCGCTCCAGCGCACGGTAGGATCCTGGCAGATCACCACATCTGGCTTCATCTGGCGAATGACGCGCGCGATGTCGCGGCGCACGTCGAGCGTTGGCTCCAACTGGGAGTCCATATAGTGCAGGAAGATGACCGGGTGCTGGACGCCGAGCGCATCCGCGGCTCCCTGGGCTTCCTTCTGGCGCTTCGCCACCAGCTGCTCGCTGGTGATTTCGGTATCGCCAGCGTCACCCACCTGTCCATCGGTAACCAGGCAATACCAGATATCGCGGCCCTCCGCCGCCCAGCGCGCGACGGTCCCGCCGCAGCCGAACTCGCCGTCGTCAGGGTGCGCCATGACGATCAGCACGCGCTTGGGAGCCTTCTCCCCAGTTTGCGGCGTCGCCGTCTCGTTCGCCTCGCTCACGAATGCCTTCTCCTCTCAAATCAAACTATTCGCGCCACCAGATACGGATCATACAACGCTCGGTTCGCCCGGCGCATCCCCTGTATCTTCCCACGCCTCGCGCAGCGCGGACAGCCGCCCCAACGCGCGTGCGACAAGCGCCTGATGTTCAGGATCGTTGAGCCAGCGGCTGACGCCCGAGGGGTGCGGCAGCGGGATCAGCGTGGCGCCCTCGCGCTCGAATGTCTGGCCGACGACATCATCCAACCGAGCCAGACCGAGAAAGGCTTCGATGGCCATGCCGCCTACCAGCAGGATGGCGCGCGGGCGCACGAGCGCCAGCTCACGCTCTAGCCAAGGGCGGCACAGCGCGACCTCGGCGGGCGACGGCTTTCGATCCCCCTTACCTTTCGTGCTGCGGCCCGGGTCACAGCGGGTGAGCGCCGAAAGGTAGACATCGCGGCGCAGCGCTCCCGGCGCGAACCCAGCCTGTATCAGCCAGCGCTTTAGGACGCCGCCGCTGGGTCCGCTAAACATCAGCCCGCGCTCGGCGGTGATCCGCCCCGGCGCCTGGCCAATCACCATCACTGGAGCGGTGGATGGCCCCTGGCTGCCAGCGACGGGATGCGCGAGCGCCAGGTAGCCCGCATGCTCGCAGGCGCGGCAGCCGCGAATCTTAGCGTGCAGCGCGTCCAGCGTGTCGCTTGAGGGTAAGAAGGCGCCGGTCACGGCTCGACCTTGCGCAGTGTGGCGTCGGCAGGCAGATCAATACGACCGTAGCGCCCGCGATAGTAGAGCAGCGGCTCGCCAGTCGTGAACCCGAGCGCCTCGACCCGCCCAAGGATGATGCTGTGATCGCCACCTGGATACATCGCTTCCATGCGGCAATCTACCCACGCCAGAGCGTCGTTCAGGACCGGCGCGCCAGTGGCTTCGATCCTCCAGCTCACACCGTGAAACCGGTCGTTGCGGTGGTTTGACTGGCCGGCAAACCGCCGCGACAGCTCTTGCTGCTCAGTAGTGAGAATGCTGGCGGCGAAATATCCCGCCTGGGGAATCGCGTCGCGCAGGTGTGAGCGCTTATCAATCGAGATCATCACTAGCGGCGGATCAAGCGAGATGGAGGCGAAGGCGTTGACGGTCAACCCAACCGGGATCTTTCCATCGCAGGTCGCCACGACCGTCACCCCCGTGGGGAAGCGTCCGAGCACCGCCCTGAACTCCGCATCGCTCACCGTCATCTCTCGCACTCCGCCGCTTTCCGCGCTGTCCGCGTCTGCCCGCAAGACCGGCGGGCAGGCGCCCTTGTCGTTCCGCGACGGTCCCGGTGTCTACGCTAGTGCTCGCGCATACGTCATGGTGATCACCTCGGTGATCACGCGCAGGGCCGCTTTCCGCTCGCGGCCCGCTACGCCAGCGGCTTACAAGGCCGCTGAAAATCCAGCCTGTACGTATCCTACCATCTTTGCCCAGCTTTACGCATTCCTCACTATCGGAGCGCCGGGCGGCCAAACCGTGAACAGGCGAACTGGCGGGCGAGCGCATACGCTCTGACGAAATCGATACGTATTCACCATGGCTGGTGTTGAGCCGTGCGCTATGCTGAGCGCTTTGGGTAAAATGCCGAATACCTCCTTCTCTTGTGAGCGAGGCAATGCCATCACGTCACCTTCCATGCCTCATCCATAACCAATTGATCGCCGCGCCAGGAGAGGTAGAGCCACCTACGCCTATCCAGGCAGATTCGGCGGCCTGGTTCGAATGGCTCAGGCATCCGCTGCACGCCTCGTTCTCCTATCAGACGCCAGCGGCGACCATCACCACGCGACGCGAGCGGAAGCGCAACGGCTGGTACTGGTACGCCTATTGCGCCTTCGATAGCAGGCTCCACAAGGCGTATCTTGGCAGGACGGACAACCTCACACTGGGCCATCTGCGCGAGGCGACAGCCGGGCTGATGGGAACGTGTTCGCCCAGGGAGCGGGCGCCCGACTTGCGGATGTCGTTCTTCGGACCGCTACAGATCCTGTGCGATGGCGCCCCGTCCATCCCACTACAGCGAAAGCCGCCGCCTTGCTCGCCCTCGCCGTCATGACGCTTACATCCCTGGCGGCCTGCGGCGGCACGACCTCCGGATCGGGCATTAAGAGCCCCTCCGATGTCCACGTCGGCTTCGTCAGCGCGACCACCAACGCCGACTTCGCCGTCGAGATGGCTATGGGCGCGCAGTACGCCGCCAATCAGTATCATGTCAACGCGCAAATAGTCGCGCCCACCAGTGTTGACGGCCCCGCCGAAGTAAGGCACACCCCGAAGCCCTCGCCTTCCTCGAGGTCGGTGACCCGGGCAACTCGTCGCTCGCACGCATCAAGCAGGCCAACGATGGCAAATACCTGACAGACGCCTTCGATCTGGACCCGGCGGGCATTCAGGCGGTGGTGAGCGGCGTCAACTTCGGCTTCGTGGATCCCGAGCGCTTCCTGAAGGGCTACATCGCCATGCGCCTGCTGATCGAGCATGCGCTCCACGGCGCCACCATCCCGACAGGTTGGTGGAATCCTGGCGCCCAGCTCATCACGCAAGCTAACATTCAAGATATCATCACGCGCCAGCAGTCACTGGATAGCCGCGGACCGTATTTCCAGCCGACCATCAACCAGGAGTTCGCCAATCCCAGCGCCTACGTCAAGGCGTACGGTAACGCGAAGTAGGAGCCAGGGCTGGCAGCTTGGCGGGGCCAAAAGACCCCGCCGGGACCTGCGGACGTCTCGCCAGGGGGGAATGCTGTGGCAGTCTCTCGCTCTACGCTCGAAGCGATCGCAATCCGCAAGACCTATGGCGGGATTGCGGCGCTGCGGGGTGTTGATATCCAGATTCGCGCGGGTGCCATACACGGGCTGCTGGGCGAGAATGGCGCGGGCAAATCCACGCTCATCAAAATCCTGATTGGCGCGACCGCGCCCGACGCCGGGCGCATCCTCCTCGATGGCCAGGAGGTCCGGTTCGCCATCCCGGCCGACGCCGCTGAGCGTGGCGTCGCGGTGTGGGCGCCAAGGCTGAGATCTATGCGCTCATCCGCAACCTCGCGCGGCAAGGCGTCATCCAGATCCTCGCCTCGACCGATCCTCTGAAGCTGGCGGCGGTGTGCCATCGTGTGATTGTGTTCTACAATGCGCGCATCTGCGCGATCCTCGAGCCACTCCGGCTGACCGCCCAGACGATCCTTGAGGTCATGAACACCGGCCAGCCACCAGTAGCTATGGCCACGCGCACCGATCAGGCGACGTAACTATGCGAGCCGGGCATCCCTTCCACAGCGACCTACCGCACCCGACGGGAGATCTCATGGCAGAACACATGCCCCTGCGTGAAGCGGTCAGCAGCTTCATACACGATGGTGACACCGTGGCGATGGAGGGCTTCACGCACCTGATTCCGTTCGCCGCCGGACATGAAGTCATCCGTCAGCGGCGGCGCGATCTAACGCTCATCCGGATGACGCCTGATGTCATCTATGATCAGATGATCGGCGCCGGGTGCGCCACAGGGCTCATCTTTTCGTGGGGTGGCAATCCTGGCGTTGGCTCGCTGCACCGGCTGCGCGACGCGGTCGAACATGGCTGGCCACATCCACTGGAGCTGGTGGAGCACAGTCACGCCGGCCTGGCGAGCGCCTACGTCGCGGGCGCCTCGAACCTGCCATTCGGCGTGCTGCGCGGCTACATCGGGTCAGATCTGCCAAGGTATAACGACCAGATCCGCTTCATTCACTGCCCGTTCACCGGTGAGGAGCTAGCCGCGGTAAAATCGGTGCGACCGAATATCACGGTCATCCATGCCCAGAAGGCTGATCGCAAGGGCAACGTGCTGCTCTGGGGCATTCTCGGAGTCCAGAAGGAAGCGGCGCTCGCGGCGCAGCGGCTCATCGTCACGGTCGAGGAGGTCGTAGACGACCTGGCCGCTTGGCCCAACGCGCTGCTCTTGCCATCCTGGACTGTGTCGGCGGTCTGTGAAGTCCCGCGCGGCGCCAGCCCGTCCTACGCGCAGGGCTATTACGAGCGCGACAATCGCTTCTACCAGGCATGGGATGCGATCTCGCGCACGCGGGATACCTTCCAGGCATGGCTGCAGCGCCACGTGCTCGATACAGCCGACTTCGCGGAGTTCTCGCGCGTCTTGCGTGAGACGCAAGGAACGGAGGCGTGATGATGTCTTCTCAGGACTACACCGCTTCAGAGATGATGGCGATAACAGCCGCGCGCCTGTTGAAGAACGGCGCGAGCTGTTTTGTCGGCATCGGCCTCCCATCGCTCGCGGCCAACCTGGCCCGGCTGACGCATGCGCCCGATCTCGTCCTGATCTATGAGTCGGGACCGATTGGCGCCAAGCCAGGAGTTCTGCCGCTGTCGATCGGTGATGGCGACCTTGCGGAGACCGCTGACACTATCGTCTCCACCCCTGAAATCTTCCAATACTGGCTGCAGGGTGGGCGAATTGATGTTGGCTTTCTCGGCGCCGCCCAAATTGATCGCTTCGGCAATATCAACACCACCGTCATCGGCGACTACCGCAAGCCGGGCGTCCGCCTGCCCGGCGCCGGCGGCGCGCCCGAGATCGCGGGCTCCGCGCGGCAGGTATTCCTGATCCTTAGGCACTCGGTGCGCACGTTCGTTTCCAAGCTGGACTTCATCACCAGCGCTGGCTACCTTGACGGTGGCGACGCGCGAGCGCGTCTTGGGTTGCCGGGCGCAGGTCCCGTCGTAGTGATCACTGATCTCTGTGTGCTGGAGCCCGAGGCGCCCTCGCATGAGTTCATCGTGACGCGCATTCATCCAGGCGTCACACGCGAGCAGATCGTGGCAGCGACCGGCTGGCCGGTCCGTTTCACCGAGGAGACGTCCGAGACAGAGCCGCCTACCGAGGTCGAGCTGCTCACCCTTCGCGATCTTCAGCGGCGAACCAGCATCGCGCATGGTGATGTCACATCCAGTGAGTGAGGTGGTAGGCGCGCTCACGCATCTGCGCCGTGAGCGTGATGGAAGCGAGAGGAGGTCCCGCGTCTATGACCGACATTCCCGGCTTCAGGCGGCCCACGCCTGGCACGCAACCCAACTACTTATATCCCCCATATGCCTCATCTATCAAGCGGGCGCCGACCCGTCCGCTCATCCGCATGCCGCACACGATCTCGGAGATCACCGGGCCGGTCTTCGGCTATCGTTCGATAGGCCCGACGGACAACGACCTGACGCGCCAGCATCCCGGCGAGCCGCTGGGGGAGCGTATCTTTGTCAGCGGGCGCGTCCTCGACGAGAACAGCCGGCCCGTGCGCAACGCGCTAATCGAGGTCTGGCAGGCGAACGCGGCTGGCCGCTACTGGCATAAGAACGACACGCACAACGCTCCACTCGACCCCAATTTCACCGGCTTTGGTCGCGTCCTGACGGATGAGTTGGGGCGGTACTCTTTCACGACGATCAAGCCTGGGGCCTACCCGTGGGGCAACCACTACAACGCCTGGCGTCCGCAGCACATCCACTTCTCACTCTTTGGCGCGGGCATCCTGACCCGCCTGGTCACGCAGATGTATTTCCCGGGCGATCCGCTCCTGGAGGACGACCCGATCTTCCAGAGCGTCCCGGATGAGAAGGCGCGCCGCCATCTGATCTCGCAATTCGATTGGGAGACCACCGTCCCGATGTTCGGCCTGGGCTATCACTTCGATATCGTCCTGCGCGGCAGAGACGCAACCCCGATGGAGCGCTAACGATGAGTCTGCATACTACCGCCTCGCAGACGGTCGGACCATTCTTCCGCATCGGGCTGGAGCCGATGTACACCCCGGTCGTGGCCGGCCCGGAGGTATCTGGCGAGCACATCACGATTCGCGGGCGCGTGCTCGACGGCGATGGCAAGCCTGTGCCGGACGCGGTCATCGAAACCTGGCAGGCGGACGCGGAGGGGAATTTCGCCGACCCTGATAATCTTCGGGATCCGTCGAACCCGCCCGCGTTTGTCGGCTTTGGCCGAGCGCCCACCGACGATCAGGGCCAGTTCACGCTGACGACGATCAAGCCCGGACGCGTACCAGGGCCAGACGGCGCGTTACAGGCGCCGCACCTCGTCGTGGTAGTCTTCATGCGCGGCTTGCTGTTGCATCTGGTGACGCGCGTGTACTTCCCCGATGAGCCAAGCAACGGCGACGATCCGATCTTGCGGCTCGTTCCAACCGAGCGGCGGGAGACCTTGATCGCTCGTCGGGCGAGCGACCACAATACCATTATTGAGTGGAACGTCGTCATGCAGGGCGAGAGCGAGACCGTATTCTTCGACGCGTGACGGACGCCCAGCCTGTCCATCCAGCGCGCTGTTCAGGAGACGGCTATGGACGCTCACCATGCTCGTAGTCTGCTGGACCTCCTCTTCTCGACGGAGAGCATGCGAGCGGTATTCTCGGACCACAGCCGTCTCCAGGCGATGCTGGCGTTCGAGCGCGCGCTGGCGCGAGCTGAGGCGCGCTCGAACGTCATCCCCGAGCGGGCGGCTAAGGCGATCGCGGAGCGTTGCCGCGCCGAGTCCTTCGACCTCGATGAGCTGGCGCGCGGCGCGGAGCAGGCAGGCAATCTGGCTATCCCGGTCGTGCGGGCGCTGACAGCGCTCGTCGAGCGCGACGACGCGGAGGCGGCGCAGTACGTTCACTGGGGCGCGACCAGTCAGGACGTGATAGATACCGGCCTCACGCTCCAGATGCGCGATGGACTCGATCTCATCGTGGCGGATTTAGCGCGTCTAGCGGAGACGTACCGGCGCCTCGCGGACGCCCACAAGTCAACGCTGATGGTTGGGCGCACCTGGATGCAGCAGGCGGCGCCGATCACCTTCGGACTCAAGATCGCTGGATGGCTGAGCGCCGTGCGACGTGATCAGGAGCGCCTGCGCGAACTGCGGTCACGCGCGCTGGCTCTCCAGCTTGGCGGCGCGGTCGGGTCGCTGGCGGCGTTTGGCGAGAAGGGGCTCGAGGTGGCGGCGAACGTCGCTAAGGAACTGGAGCTCTCGGCGCCAGACCTGCCCTGGCATGCGCACCGTGACCGTATGGTGGAAGTGGCCACGACACTCGGTCTGCTGATCGGGACTCTGGGCAAAGTGGCGCGCGATCTATCGCTCATGTCGCAATCGGAGGTCGCGGAGGCGTCCGAGCCTTCCGCGCCAGGGCGTGGCGGCTCCTCGACCATGCCGCAGAAGCGCAACCCGGTCGGCGCCGCGGTGGCGCTGGCGGCCGCGCAGCGCGCGCCTGGACTGGTCGCCACGATGCTGGCGGCGATGCCGCAGGAGCACGAGCGCGGCCTCGGGGGATGGCAGGCGGAATGGGACACCATTCCGGAGATCTTTCTCCTTGCGGCAGGCGCGCTCCGACGCATGGTCGAGGTAGCCGAAGGTCTGGATGTGGATGCGCAGCGCATGCGCGCCAATCTGGACGTCACACAGGGGCTCATCTTCGCGGAGTCGGTCTCGATGGCGCTCGCGCGGCGCGTTGGGAAACAGCAGGCCCATCATCTGGTCCGCGAGGCGACGCACCGCGCCTCGGCCCAACATCGCCATCTGCGCGACGCGCTCGCCGACGACGAGAGCATCACCGCGCATCTCTCGCCCGACGAGTTGGACCAACTCTTCGACCCACGCCTAGCCGCTGGGCTGTCTGAGCGGCTAGTCGAGCGCGTCCTGGAGGAGCGGCGCGTGCGGCCCACTCGCAACAGACGGTCCCATAGCCGCCATTGAGCGTTAGGCAGGCGAGTTGTTTCACTGATCCTATCATCATCGGTCACGTCTATATGAGGAACCGTACATCATGCCACATGTTGAACTGCCTTCGGGAACATTCTTCTATCGCTATGATGGGCAGCATGACGCGCCACTATTGGTATTGTCGAACTCGCTCGGTACCGGTCATTCCATGTGGGACAAGCAGCTTCCCGTGTTTGCGCGGCATTTTCGCGTCTTGCGCTATGACAGCAGGGGCCACGGCGCGTCCGCCGCGCCAGCCGGACCATACACGATTGAAGATCTTGGACAGGATGTTATCCATCTCTACCAGGCGCTGGGAATTTCGCGGGCGCACTACTGCGGCCTTTCGATGGGTGGTATGGTAGGTATGTGGCTTGCGGCCAATGCCCCCGAGCGTGTGGATCGCCTGGCGCTCTGCAATACGGCCGCGCGCCTTGGCCCACCGCAGCTGTGGGGCGCGCGGATCAAAGCCGTGCGCGTCGGCGGGATGCCCGCGATTGTCTCAGCGGTGCTCGTGCGCTGGTTCACAGCCTCATTCATGAGCCGAGCGAACGGCGTGATTGAGCATATGCGACAGGTCCTGGCGAACACGTCCGCCGAGGGCTACATCGCATGCTGCGCGGCGATACGCGACATGGACCAGCGCGCCATCCTGTCGCGCATCCGGGCCACAACACTGGTGATCGCGGGCACGCTGGATGCCGCGTCGGCGCCTGCCGATGGCCGCTTCCTTGCGAACTCGATCGCTGGGGCGCGCTATGTCGAGCTGAACGCGGCGCATCTGACGAACATCGAGGCGGCGGACGCCTTCACGGACACCGTCGTGCGCTTTCTCACGGGAGACATGGAAGGTGACTGAGCAAGAGCGCTATGAGCAAGGGATGCAGGTGCGCCGCGAGGTCCTGGGCGACGACTACGTAGAGCGCACGCTCGCCAATCGGACGCCGTTCAACGAGGACTTCCAGCGGTTCATCACGCGCTACGCCTGGGGCGAGATATGGACGGGAGAGGGTCTGCCGCGCCACACGCGCAGCCTTGTGACAATCGCGCTGATGGTGGCGCTCAATCGCGAGGCCGAGCTGCGCATGCATCTTCGCGCCGCGCGGCATAACGGCGTCACACAGGATGAGATCAAGGAGCTGCTGCTGCACTGCGCAATCTACTGCGGCGTCCCAGCGGCAAACTCGGCGTTCCATATCGCCGAGGAGGTCTTCGCCTCCTAGCGCACGAAGCGCATAGGGTCATAGCGCCTGATATGCAAGCGCGCCACATGGCGCATGGAGAGGTGGAGCGATGGAACGCGATATGGCGACACTTCCGGAGCTTGATGTCGCGCCGCTCGTATCCGATGCGCGCCCTGTGGCGCGGGCGGCGACTGAAGTCTATATCCGCCATACACGGCGGTGGCTGATCGGGCTGATGGCGCACGGCTCGGCGCTGAAGGGCGGCTTCATTCCTGGCTGCAGCGACGTTGACATGCAGCTCTTTCTGACCGAAGACGCCTTCGACAGCGAAGGCCGCTTGCCACTGGCGCTGGGACTGGCGATTCAGCGCGACCTCGCGGGCATCCCGCTCGGCCCGTTCCAGTACATCCAGTGTTACGCGCGCTCACCGCGGCCCCGCGACCGAATGGTCGGCCCCATCCCCGGCGCGTACCACATGGTGCTCGGCTCGCTACCTGTACCTGAAGCGAGCGCGGAGGACCTGCGCGTATCGGCCCGGCGCACACTGGCGGGCCTGCGTCCGACTCCAGACTACATCGAGAGTGGGCTGCTCACCTACAGCAAGCCGCGCCTGGAGCGCCACGCCCGACTGATGTGCACGGATGTCTGGCCATTGATATTTCAGGTCCTCAGCCTGACTGAGTCTGACCCCATCGCGATGTGGCGCCTCCCCAAAACGGAGGCGATCGCTTACTTACCCTTCGCGATGGGGCTGCGCCACGAGGCCGCCGCCTTTCTGCGCGCCGTGCGGGATGGCTACGCTGGCGAGCAGGCGCCTGAACGGCTCATCGCCGTGATCGCGCAGGGCATCACCTTCCGCGCCGCCGCGGCGGACTGGTATCGCGAGCAAGCACAGACAGCGAGCGCGCCTGCGACTAGAGCGTGAGCAGCGCATAGGCGGCGAAGCCGAGCAGCGTGACGCCTGAGACGCGGTTGACCCAGCGCATGGCGCCAGCCGTCAGCCGCGAGCGGGCAAGGCTCACACCAAAGCTCAGGCTGAGCCACCACAAGGCGGATCCGAGAAAGACGCCCGCCACCGTCGCGCTGGCAATGGCGACCGGCGCGCCCGCGCTCGCCAATCCGATTCCGGCGAACACAGCGGCGAAAGAAATGATCGTCGTGGGATTGGTCAATGTCAGGCCGAGCGTGGTAAGCCAGGCCGATGCAAGCCGCCAGCCGCTTCGCGCGCTAGGGATAGCTCCCACCTCGGAAGCGGCGCCGGGTTTGTTGGGAACGGTGGGCTTGGCCAGCATCGTGCGCAGACCAAGCCAGACGATAAAGGCCGCGCCGATGACGTGAATCCACAGCCGCGCGCTGGAGAGCAACAGCGGAACGAGGCTGACGCCGAAGGCCGCGATGGATCCATAGAAGGCATCCGCGGTGGCCGCGCCCAGCCCCGTCACAAAGCCAACCAGGCGCCCGTCCGCGAGCGTGCGGCGGATACACAGTACGCCGATTGGCCCGATCGGTGCAGCGATGGCCAGGCCGAGCGCGAAGCCGCGCAACGTAAATGGGAGCAAGCCAGCGAAATCGGTGAGCACGAAGGTCACTCCTTCTCCTATCGCCCGACTGGCGATGGGAGGGGCATACGAAGCGCCCGCCAACCTCGATCGGGAGAGGTCTGGCGGGCGCTGATGAGCGACGGCTCACCGTCAACAGAGAGAATGCGGAGCTACCCAGACCTCCTAGAGAGAGGCTGGCGCTGCTGGAAGGCGGAGGAGCAAGGAATGCGCGCGGGCATGGCGGGATACTCGCCCATCGCCGTCACTCCTCTCGCTCGAAGCCGCCCGATATCGCCCCCAATCCGCGCGGCTCACGCGGTGGAGCGACACATCAACCGTAGCATAGCCGCAACACGGCGCGTGTGTCAATGAGCATATGAGGCGCGCGTCTACGTATACTGAGTGTGAGCGGCTCTCCCGGTGGAGAGCGGCGGTCCTTTCCTGAGGAGTGGCACATGGCGCTCGACATCCATCCCTTGCGCGCACGGGAGCTGGCGCGAATCGAGCGCGATTTGCCATTCCACTCGCATGAGCAATGGCTCGACTGGCTAACGCGCCAGGAGCGGGGAAGCGTCACACTTTTTACCGCCTGGTGGGATGGCGCCGGTATCGGACACGCGCTGGTCGCATGGACGCCACGCGGCGACCCATACGTTGAGTGGATCGGCTGTCCCTGGATTTATGATGTACTGACGCATCCCGATTACCGCTCACGTGGGGTGGGCGCGGCCATGCTGCGCGCGTGCGAAGAGGCCGCCCGCGCGCGCGGCGTGTACATCATCGGGATCGGCGTCGCGCTGACCAACACGCGGGCGCGGGCGCTCTATGAGCGGCTGGGCTACCACGACCCTGGCATTGGCCCGCGGATCACAAGCGGCCAGTGGACCGGTGTGGATGGAGTCACACGCTTCTGGGAGGATCAGGTAGCGTACCTCACCAAGTCGCTTACGCCGGCGCAGTGACGCTGGCGGATAGAGCTTAGGAGCGACCCGCGGAGCGACCCCGCTCGCCAAGAACGTCTCCATAGAGACGATGATTCCCCGATTGACGCCGGGCTTACTCGGAGTCGTCCCCCAGGGGCCAGACTCGCTCACGGCGGGTCAGATGCGCCCGCCAGTCAGGATCCAACGCCTGAGGCTCGTCGCTCATCAGGCACATTTCGGGCGCGGGGCCAAGCGTCATCATGCGCGTCCACAGACGCGGCAAGTTCGAGCCTAGCCGCTGGTAGAGCGCGGCATAGCGCATATCTTGCGGTTTGTGGAACCAGAGCGCGTAGCGGCCATCGAGCGAGAAGGTCTGACCAGCGCGGGGCCCAGCGGGGGTGTACAGCGCCGCCATGCCGCCGCCAGCCAGCGATGCGGCCGCGTCGTGTTCCTCGCGCAGCGGGTCGGAGATGGCCGCGCTGTTGAGCGCGTCCATGCCGGCGCTGTCCGCCAGCAGATACCAATCTTCCCACACGACGGCGACAGGCGTCCAGTACGGTCCGGTAACGCGCCAGATGTACGAGCGCAGCAGCGCGGATGGTCCGCGCTCGGCGAGCGCAGCGTGAAATTCGCGCTGGCGCGCCTCATACTCATCGGAAGCGATTCCTGGACGCGGCCAGTGCCAGAAGACATACGCCAGCATCGCGATCGCCTCTCCTCTCGTCACCGCTGTATCACCGCGCAGCCTACCGTCCGCCCGCGCCGCTCAACACGCGCCGCTCAATTGGCCTATACGCTGCCTCACCTGGCCGCCGATAGAGCACCGCCAGGTCGCTCACATAGACATCCCGGCGGAAGTCGCGCAACGACCAGGCGGCCAGTAGCGCATCCAACGCCTCTGGCGTCAGGTCGAGCTGCGCCAGCGTCGCGTGCGGAACCCACGTCGCGCCCTCATAGAGCGGCGATGGCTCACGAGCGATCACCTCGACCCTTTCGGCGGCCACCTCGCTCCAGATGGCGGCGTGCAACGCATCCAGCGCTGGGTTTCGCTCGACGGCGAGATATAGGACAGGCTCAAACGCTCTGAACGCGCCCAAGCCCGCGATGCGCGCAGTGAACGGGGCCGTTCGCTCCGCTACGCGGCCCATGGCCTCACCAATCCGCACGAGGTCATAGTCCTCGGCGAGGTGATAGGAAACGTGCGGATATGGCACGATGCGCGCCACCTCGCCCAGGCCATGCTCCCGCTCCAGCTCAGCCCACAGCGCGCGAACCCCTTGAGCGCTGGCGTCATCGAGCAGCGAGACGATGGCGTGCATCACGCGCTCCCTACACCTCTGGAACGGGGATGCAGCCCACGGAGAGGCGCACGTAGTCATCAGTATAGCCGAATGCGCCGCCCGGTACGCCCGCGATGCCTGTCTGAGCAAAGAGCGTGAAGACATCCTCGCCTGGCGTAAGCTGGCTCCAATTGTACACTGTAGCGCCATCGTCCACGTTGATCATCGCGAAGAGCGGATGCCGCTCGTTCAACACGCGAAGCTGGCGCACCAGCCGCTCGCGCCGCAGGTGGTAGAGCGCACGGATGCGGCCTTGAATCTCAGGATGAGCGGCGAAGAGCTCCAACATGGCCATGTAGCGTAGCTGCCAATCGGCTGGTAGCGATGCGGTGGTATTCGTCCATCCGGGCGCCACACGCTGGGCCACCTCAGGCGAGCCGAACGCTGCCCAACCAAAGCGATCGCCCGTGAGCGTGTGGGACTTCGAGAAACTGCCGCAATAGACGGTGCGCTCGCGGCGCTCTGGCGCGGCCAGCGCCTGCATGCGCTCGCGGTCGTCGGCGGGGTCGCCGGTGCCGATATACGCCAGGTCGGCGACGACCAACAAGTCGCTGCCGCGGGCGTCAAGCAGATCGTAGAGCGCCCCCAGCTCCTCGGGGGTGTAGGCGAAAGCGGTGGGATTGTTGGAAACGGTCAGGTAGAGCGCGCGAGCATCTGGCGCGGCGTCAAGGGCCTCCGCAAGCGATTGAGGGGTAATCTGGAAGCGGTCTTCCGCGCGGGTGACGATGCGTTGCGAGCGGATGCCGATATTGTTCGCCTGCCATTCAGGCACATTGAAGCCCGGCGCGGGGAACACTACCGGGAACTGGGGGTGCGGCGCGCCAGGCTTACGTACCGAGGCCATCAACCCTTGCCAGAACTTGCCGAGGGCGTCGAGCGATCCGAGGCTGGCGTAGATGTTAGCGGGCGCAAAGCTCACGCCCCACGTCTGCTCAATGTGCGCCGCCAAACGCTCTCGTAGCGGGATCACGCCTGTTCCGGCGATGTCATAGATGCGCAGGTCAATGTGGCGCTCCAGCAACTCCAGTTCCAGCTCCATCATCCGCTGGTGAATCCACTGGGCGCGCTCGCCGGTGGCGGTGTGGCCGCCGATCACCTCGCCCGGCAGCGCCAGGCCCATCTCATCAGCCAGCGTCACGAATTCCGCGCCGTCATCGCAGGCGGAGATAGCGCGGACATCTATATCACCGATTGTGCGGTTGACGATCTCCTGGCCGATGATGTCTTCAGGAATTCCCCGTTCACGGCACACTGCGACCAACTCGTTCACCATCCGCGCCATGACCCGGATGGGCGCCGCGCCTGATATGAGCAGTGGCTGCGCGCGCGCGCTGGCTTCCTGACGCATCCTGGCGACCCGCTCGCGAAACGCTTTGGTCTGACGACTAGTTCGCTCCACCACAACGGACATGAGCCAGCTCCTTGATCTCCGAAGTCATCAATGACAGGAGGCGCTGACGGCGCGCCGCCGGCTCCTCCACGGCGCCGCGCCTTTGCCGCGCCGCTGCTGGCAGGATAGCACAGGGCGCCGGGCGCCGCCAATGATCCTGGCGAACGGGGTGGTATCCTGATAGCGACGATCATGCGATGGTGGGCAGGGGCCATCCCTGCTCGCCATCGCCCGATGCCCTGGAGTGAACGAGTGGGCGTAAGCGACGCGCGGCGCGATGTGGTAGCGGAGGTGGCTCGCGCCGTGGAGGACGAGAGGCTCTGGGAGCCAGGCGCCACGGTGGTCGCCGCGGTCTCCGGCGGTGCGGACTCGCTCTGCCTGCTGGGCGCGCTGCTAGACCTGCGGGAGCGGCACGCGGTCCGCGCGCCAGGCGACCTGGTAGTGGTGACACTTGACCACGGGCTGCGCGGCGCGGCGGGAGCGGAAGACGCCCAATGGGTCGCGGAACTGGCGGCCAGCCTGGGGCTGCGCTGCCTCAGCGACCGGGTAGATACGCGCGCGCTTGCCCAGCGGGAGCGGCTCTCAATCGAGGATGCGGCCCGACGCCTGCGCTACCGTTTCCTGCGCCAGATCGCCCGCGAGGTGGGCGCCGCGCGCATCTGCGTCGGTCATACCCAGGATGATCAGGCGGAGACTGTGCTAATCCATCTGCTGCGTGGCAGCGGCCTGGCCGGGCTGGTAGGGATGCGCCCGCTACAAGGCGACATCGCGCGCCCGCTGCTGACTATCACCCGCGCTCAGACTGAAGCGTATTGCGCCGCGCGTGGCTGGCAGCCGCGCGTGGATGAGACGAACCGCGACGAGCGCTATCTGAGAAACCGGGTCCGGCGTCACCTACTGCCCGCATTGGAAACCTACAATCCCCAGATACGGCAAGCGGTCGCGCGCGCAGCGGCGACGCTTGCGGATGATGAGGCGCTGCTCGCCGCCGCGACTGACGCGGCCTGGACCGAGGTCGTGGTTGGCGAGGCGCCGAGGAGGGTCGCGCTGAGTCTGGAGGCGCTCAGCACGCAGTCGCGCGCGCTGCGGCGGCGGCTCATCCGCCGGGCGGCGGAGCGCGTCAGGCCGCATGCGCATGCAACCGTCGAGAACGACGAGGCCCTCCCACCGCTAGAGTCGCGCCATGTCAACCTCATCGAGCGGCTGGCTATGACCGGCTCGACCGGCACCACACTGACTCTTCCCGCCGGGCTACGCGCAGCTCGGAGTTACACAGAGCTCCGCGTGAGCTACGCGGCCCGACGCCAGTCTGCGCGGGCGCCGCATGAGATTATCAGCGGCGAATGGCTTGTGTGGCCGCTGACACCGCCGGGCATGGTGGAGGCAACGGAGACCGGCTGGCGCGTGCGCGCCGCGGTCACCGAGACGACGCCGGGCATGGAGGGCGATGTCCTGCCAGAACCGCCGCGATTACCACCACTGAGCCACGCCGGAACGGCGGCGGCGGTCCATCGCGGTGAGTGGCGCGTCTACGCCGATGCGGAGGCGACCGGCGAGCGCCTCCGCGTGCGCGCCTGGCGGCCCGGCGACCGCTTCCGCCCACTCGGTATGACGCATGCCAAGAAGGTGCAGGACGTGTTCGCAGACGCCAAGGTCCCGCGCGAGCTACGTCGTCGCCTACCGCTAGTGTGCACGGGCGAGGGCGCTGAAGAGCGCATCGTCTGGGTGGTAGGCGTGCGGATCGGCGATGAGTTCAAGCTGACGGACAAGACTCGACGCACGCTCGTGTTGCAGGCCGAGCCGCTCGATAGACGTGATGGGGAAAGTTGGAGTGCAGATGCGTTACCCAGGCCAGGCGATCATCAAAGCGATCACAACGAAAACGCGGAGGAAGACGACGACCATGAACGCTAGCGCGACTGATGGAGACTACTGGGAGCTGGGCCAGCCCGTGAAGGCCGACCCAGCGTGGACGGGGGCCGCGCCGCCAGGAGTCGAGCGGGAAGACATCGCGCGCGTCATCATTGGCCAGGAGCGCATCGCGAAGCGCGTCCACGCGCTGGGCGAAGTCATCACCCGCGCCTACGCTCCATATGCCGCGGATACCAGGCTCGTGCTGGCCGTCACGCTGCGCGGCGCGGCGGTGTTCGCCGCAGATCTGGCGCGCGCCATCAATCTGCCTATCGAGATTGATTTCATCAGCGCCGCAAGCTATGGCGCCCGGACGACTACCAGTGGTTCCGTGCGCTTTCTCAAGGACCTGGAGACCAATATTGAGGACCGCCACGTGGTGATCATCGAGGACATCCTCGATAGCGGGCTAACGCTAGAGAAACTGGTCGAGACTCTTGAAGTGCGAAACCCGGCCAGCCTGCGCGTCTGCGCCCTGCTGGACAAGGGCAAGCCGTTCCCGCTGCGCGCCAGCGCCCAGGCGCTGGCCTTCACTGGCTTCCTTATCCCCGATGAATTCGTCGTCGGCTACGGCCTCGACTACGCCCAGCGCTATCGCAACCTGCCCTACGTCGGCGTGCTCAAGCCCGAGGTCTACAGGCAGGAGAACGGCGAATAGGCGGCGCGCTGAAACTACCCGCCTGCGGCGCGCCCAGCACGGAAGTCCTGGACGAATTTGATTGTGCCGAGTACGGCCGCGACGGTGATCGCGAGGGTGGCGGGCGCCAGGAAGAGGCCCGCGCCCGCGAGGGCGGGAACGACAATGCCGATCAGCACAGCCACGCTGGTGACGAGCAGCCCATACGCCGTGCTGCGCGCGCCGGGGTCGGTCGCTCGCGTCTGCCAGAATGCGGCCGCCGCCGCAGCCGCGAAGAGCACACCGGGATAGAGCAGCACCAGCGCCGCGCGCTGCGCCGCCACAGCATCCACTGGCTGGCATAGGAGGCGATCAGCACGCATGCCGTAGCAGACCTCATGCTCCGTGAGCAGTGTCACCAGCAGATAGATCGCGGCGGCGGCGGCCAATACAATCGCGACGATGGTCGTGATGCGCTCGGCGCGGGCGAGGCCATTCATCATGGCTGACGCGCCCGCCTGGGACGCGGGTTTGGTCTGGGTCATGTGTGACATCCGGTGTATTCTCCCCGGAAGGGTGATGGCGCAAAGAAGCGCGCGGCATGGCGCGCGGGCGAACTACCCAGCACACCATACCGCGCGCGGAGGGTTCCGTCCAAGTGGATGGCCCGCGCGGAAGACGGGCTACTTCGTCGCAGCGGTCTGCTTGCCACGCTTCGGCTTCACGCCGTCGAGCGCATGACGGCCGTTGTGGCCATTCGACTCGCTCACTACCTGCGCGGGATAGACCGGCGTCAGCCAAGGGGCGTACTCCGCGCGCTGCCCACGTGTGACCTCGCGATAGAGCCGCTGGAGCGCCGAGCTGACCTGACCAACCTCGCCGGAGCCGATGGGGCGATGGTCAACCTCGACAACCGGGGCGATCTGCGCGCCAGTGCCGGTCAGGAAGATCTCGTCAGCGACGTAGAGCTCGGTGCGATCAATGACGCGCTCGCGCGTCAGCATCTCCAATTCACGCCGGGCTATCTCGATGACGGTGTCACGAGTGATGCCCAAGAGGATGTTCTCCGACGGCGGTGGGGTGACCAACTCGCCATCCATCACCATGAACAGGTTCTCCGCCGAGCCTTCGCTGACATGGCCGTCATGCGTGAGCATGATCGCCTCGTCGAAGCCGCTCATCAGCGCCTCGGACTTGGCGAACGCGCTATTGACATAGGCGCCCGAAATCTTGGCGCGGGCGGGAATCATATTGTCGTCTACGCGCCGCCAGGATGAGACTATGCAGCGTAGGCCGCTGGTGGAGACATACTCGCCCATCGGCACGACATACATGGTGTAGTCGTCGCGCAGGCCATTGAGCTTGACGCCGATGATTTCGTCGGCTTTATACGCGAACGGGCGAATGTAGCAGTCCTCGCGCAATCCGTTGCGGCGAATGAGCTCGATGGTCAGCTCTACCAGCTCCTCTGGCGACCAAGGCAGCCGGATGTTCATGATCTTGCAGGAGCGATGCAATCGCTCGAAATGCTCAAGCGCGCGGAAGATATAGAGCTGGTCAGCTTCAGCGTTATAGTACGCGCGGATCCCTTCGAAGCACCCAGTGCCGTACGAGATGGCGTGCGTCGCAACGCCGACTCGCGCCTGATCGGCAGGGATGAACTCGCCGTTAAGGAAGACGGTCATATCCGACCGCTGTGAGAGGGGCGCGTTGCTGGAAGACTTGGACACGTTCAATCGCCTCCTTAAGGCCCCGGCAAGGAGCTAGGCGTCGTCACTGACACGAGTGGTCTGATCGCCCGTCTTTGGGCGCCAGCCCATCATTAGGCGAATGATGCGCGAACGATGTGGCTCCATCACGGGCCGCATGGCGCGCCGCCGCACGCAGCATAGTAGGGCTCTGGGAGGGGTGTCAAGGATTCCATCCCTCCGCCCCCACTTCTTTGTGCGAGGCGCCCAAACCGACCGAATGAGCAGGACGCGCTACGAAGCCGATAACGCTCAGGTGGCCTGGGCTCGTACCAACCGACCCAGGCCACCTGTCAGAAGATGCGCTTGCCGACCGCTGAGAGGGCAAGCTCGGTGGCCAGAATCGCCGTCTGATTGTGATGGTCGAGAATCGGGTTGACCTCGACCAGATCGAGGCTGGTCAAGCGACCAGTCTCAGCCACCATCTCCATCGCGAGGTGCGCCTCGCGATACGTGATGCCCCCATGCACAGGCGTGCCAACACCCGGCGCTTCCGAAGGATCCACTACATCCAGGTCAAAACTGATGTGCAGGCCGGAGGCGCCATCGAGCGCGATGTCGAGCGCCTCGCGCGTGACCGCCTCCATGCCGCGCCGGTCAATGTCGCTCATCGTAAGCACGCGAACACCAGCGGAGCGCAGCAGCTCACACTCGCCAGGATCGAGGTCCCGGGCGCCAACGATCACCAGCCGCCTGGGGTCAATGCTCGCCCCTGGACCGCCGACGCTCACCAGCCGCTCGTCGCCCAGGCCACAGAGGGCAGCCAGAATCATGCCATGCACATTGCCCGAAGGAGTAGTCTCAACCGTGTTGAAATCGCCGTGCGCGTCGAACCAGACGACGCCAAGGGGGCTGCGAGCCATCGCGGATCCGGCGATGGAGCCGAGAGCGATGCTGTGATCACCACCAAGCGTCATGGGAATCATGTCGCGCTGGATGGTGTCCGTGACGCGCTCAGCCAAGAGGCTCGCGGCGGCGACGATCGGCTCCAGATACTTGACGCGCTTGTCTCCAGGGTCACGAGATTCTGGTTCAGTGATCGGTATCGGATCGAGGCTGATGACGGTATGCCCCAGCGCCCGCAACTTCTCGGCAATGTCGGCGTAGCGAATAGCGCTAGGTCCCATATCCACACCGCGCCGGTCGGCGCCGAGGTCCATGGGAACGCTTATCAGACTAATTCGCATGATCCGCTTCTCTAATCACCACAAGAGGCGCGCCGCGCGCCATTGCGCGGCGCCATGATGCAGTATAGCACCCAGGCGCGTATGACGGCATCAGGCATGCGGCTCGTGAACGATTGGCAGATAACGATTGGCAGATATTGCAGGGCGCTCTATCGCGCGCTGGAGCGCCTTGTTCACCCAATTTGAGAGCCGAAGTATTGGAGGCCGGCAGCGGAAGCCCGGAGCGCGCTGGTCGGCCAGTGAATCCACTAGAATGCTCCGGTTCCGTTTGGCGCGCCGAGTCCAGTGGGACCATCCCATCCAGAGCCAGCCGTGCAGAGATCGGAGTCGCCGCAAGTGCCGTTGCTGCCGCTGGTTACGTCGTTCAGCGCGCTCGTATGACTATTGGGATATGAGCCATAGTTGACGCTGCCGGTGTTGCCGGCCAGAGCGTGCACGCTCCCAATGATCGGCGCCGAGACGCTTGTACCGCCAAAGACCAGCCAGCCGCTCAGGCCCTGGTAGGAGTAGCTTTCGTAGACATCAACGCCGGTATAGGGATCAGCGACAGCGGAGACATCCGCGACCGCGCGCCTGGAACAGTTGGCAGTGATGTTGCTCACCGCACTCTGCCAGGATGGCTGAGACTCATATGCGCTGCAGCCGCTGCCGGAGCCATTCCACGCTGGCTACCGTCTGCCCGGCGCCAGCGCTTGAAGATGGCAACGCGTAGGCCGAGATCAGATCATAATGTGTATAGCCGCCGGGATTGATTGTGCAGACCGCCGTGTTCCCGCCGCCGCCACTTGGCGTGGAGGTCGGGGTTGGCGCGGAAGATGTCGGAGTTGGCGTGGGTCTATGGGGATTACCCGTGTTCACGCGCACAATCGAATGACAGCGCGAACCCCACCGCGACCGCGCCGCAAGAGTGAAACAATGACATTGACGAAGCGGAGGATGTGGAGGCTGTGTTCGTAGCTGCGGTGGCTGATCCCGCGTCACTGGCGAACACCAGAGTGGCAACGAGCGTGACCGCCAGCGCCAGTGTGGCCGCGAGCGCGATAAGACTGGGTCGTCGCATGCGCCCCTTTCTGCTGCAACCGCTACGACATTCGAGTACACGATTCGCCGCGCTCGCGCGCGCGGCGATACCCCGGAAACGCCAATCGTTCGCATGGCTGGGATTAAGATGCGCGCTCGCTAGTGTCATCTCGCCACCAGTGTGGGCAAGAGTACAGAGTGTAACGGAGATATTGACCCCTTGTTACGCAATATATCGCCGCACGATAGATATAGCAGGACCGTAGTGAGCAGGATTGGCGACAGCCATCACCTGGGCGTGCAGAGATGTACAATCGGGCGGTAACGCGTGCGCGACCTCTCAAGGCGAGCAGCGAGCGCGTAAAGCAGCGGAGGAGCGGTCGAATCGGATGATGCAGCAAGATGACCCGGGAGCGCCGGAGCTTGAAGTCACCTCGCTTGATTCCGGTATGGCCAGGCATAAACGGTTGAAGAGCGCCGGGCGCTGGCTGCGCTCGCGGCCCGGGCGGCTGACGCTCTCGGCGCTCACTCTGCTCACCGTCGTGGCCGCGCTGGCAGGGATGTTCGCGCGGGCAAGTTCTGATCCGATCAGCGAGGCGCGCACCGTCCTGGGGATGTTCACCCCTACCCCTACGCCAGTCATCCCACCGGGCGGTGACGTGTTTGGGCTAATAAACGCCGTACCCTGGGGTGATCTGCAAATCGATGATCACGCCCCCACGCTCACCACAATTGAGCCGATTGGCCAGGGCTTCACCCTTCCGCGCGGCGTCCACCATGTGGTGTATCGGGCGCGCTACTTCCCCACACTACATTGCGTCGTCAGCGTCCCACAGGCGCCAGATGACACCTGCCCACTCTCGAATTTGACAGTCACGGAAGGTCTGGCATTCCAGCGCATCATCGACCTGGGCGCCTTCCCGAACAGAATGGCGCCGACGCACTACAATCAGCTGACATCCGCCGTCAACACGGCGCTGGGCGGCTATTCAGCCAGCGCGACTATCGAGCCGGGCGAGCGGTACCTCAACCAGCTCGGGAAGGTGGAGATCGCACAGACAGCAATGGCATTTACGATGGGGCTCGAACAGGCCGAGGAGCCGAAAGATCCCAACTGCCCTTTTCTCTGCCCCATGGATGGGAACGCGTCCGTCATCTCTAGTGAGTGGGATCTCACGGCGCGAGTCGAGCCAACATGGACGATAAAGGACGCCACTGGGCGCACCTTTTCATCCCTGATCACATCAGCCCCTGCCACGACATATGGCGCGCTGGGGCCGGACACTGTGACATTCGCCGTGGTCCTCGACGGCACAGATTGGAAGGTCTCATCTCAGGACCAGGGCGCGCTAGATGGTATCGTGCAACTTGCGGCGCTTGAGGCGGTAAAAGCCCAATACGGCCCCATCCTGAATGGGACCACCTCGGGTCGTAATCCAGCCAACGGCGCGATTGTCACCGTACAGCGCGACACCTCAATGCCGCAGGCGGTTCTGCTCTGGCGCTTCGGTCTGCTCTACGCGGCCAACACGGACACGAAGCGCCAGTTCCCGGCCCTCCCGCTGGCGAACCAGCAGGAGCAGGCGCTCGCGCAGGCGATGGCTGCGGAAATGTCTGGACCGTAATCACCACACAGTAGAGGCCAAGCGTAAGGAACCCGCTTTTCCAGACGATGCGCGCAGCGAGAGCAAGGGAGAATGAGTAACGATGGCAGAGGCGCCAGACACCATTGACACGGGGAGAACGGTCACCGTCCGTAAGCTGAGCGCGCGCGGCGAGGTGGTGTTCGTATATGAAGGCGTGATCGCGGCGACACTCGGCGCGGGCGTGCGGGTGGATGCCGCATGGACGCGGGCGCGCATGGAGCTTGGGTACACCACATTCGATCCAGGCGACCGCTTCATCGAGTGGTTCTACACCGACCGCTGGTACAACATCATGGAGGTACGTGAGCGAGGTGGCGCGCTGAAGGGCTGGTACTGCAACGTCACGTGGCCCGCCGAGATCAAGGAGGACGCTGTGAGCTACCGCGATCTGACGCTTGACCTCTGGGTCGCGCCTGATGGCTCGGCGCTGACGCTGGATATGGATGAGTTCGAGGCTGATGAGACCCTGAGCGCGGAGGAGCGCGCCCACGCGCTAGCAGCGCTGGATGAGTTGCGCGCGCATCTCGCCCGCGGCGAGGAGCCTTTCGACACGCTATTCTGAAACACGCGCCTGAGCGCTGGGGGTGGCGAGGTTACAGTCGCCTGGTAGGGCTGCCAGTCCGTGGTGTCGCCACGCCCAGAGCCGCACTGCAAATCGCCACCACCGACGCCCCGATCTGGCGCATGTCGCTGGCGACGATCAGCAGCCGCTGCATAGGGAGCGCGTTGAAGGGATCGTTGCGGATGCGCCAGTCGAGCAGCGCCTTGACCCGCCGGTAGATCACTTCCACCTCGGCATCGCGCTCGATCAGGTCGCGGGCTAGCGCCATGTCGCGCGAAGCGGTCACGAGGAACACGCCGCGCATCTGCTCGACGATCACGCTGATGAGCGCGCGCAGCACGTCAGGCGCCTCGGCATGGATGCTGGCGAGGATATCATCGGCGCCGCCCTCCAGACGGAGCGCGTGCTCCGCGACATGGCCGGCGCGCTCAGCGATGCGCGCGTACTCGCTTGTAGCCTGCTGCAGCTCGGCGATGCGGCGCAGGTCATCGGCCTGGGGAGCGAAGCGATGGATGAGGTTGAGCGCACGACGCCGGAGAACGCTCACGGACTGCGCCACCCAGGCGCGCGTCTCCATCGCATAGCGCGCTGTCACGCCATCAGACCAGAAGAGGCTGGCGGCGGTGTACTGGAACATCTCGCCCACAACGATACCCAACTCGGTCGTGTCGCTTGCCAGCGCGCCTAGCGCCTCGGGCAACTCATCGTTGGGGCCAGCGGTCTGCGCCATACAAGTGATCGCCTCATACACCCGCCGTCTCACAGGGCGCCGGGTATCTCTCTATAGAAATCTCTTTTGAGTGTATCACGAACGCGCTCCGATTGGTGTGACGAGCGTCACGCCGCGACTTCAGCCAGCGCTATCTGGGGTGAGATGGTCCCACCCGCGCGCGGCCAGCGGGCGGATGGCGCCGTCCGGCGCTCGGATGCGCAAGCCCTCCTCTGGCGGGGTGATCGCGCCGATCACAGTGACCACCGAGCCCGCCGCCCGCGCAGCCTCCGTCACGCGCGCGACCTCCTCAGGGCGCGCGGTGAAGAGCAGCTCATAATCGTCGCCGCCAGCGAGCGCCAGCGCGTCGGCGTCCTCGCCCATGGCGAGCGCGACGGCGCGAGTCGCGTCATCCACCGGCAGGGCGGCAGCGTCCACCAGCGCGCCCACGTGGCTGCGCTCGCAGATGTGACCGAGGTCGCCCGCCAGCCCATCGCTGATATCGAGCATCGCGGTGACCGCGCCTGTCGCGGCGAGCGCCATCCCCTCGCGCACACGCGGCTCGGGCGTCACCATGCGCGCGCGGACCCGCGCCAGCGCATCGGAGGGAGGCTGGGCGCCGGAGGAAGTAAACGCGCGAAGTCCAACCCGACCAGCGCCGAGGCTCCCCGTCACCAGCAACACGTCGCCCGGGCGCGCGCCAGCCCGCGTCAGCATGCGGTCGCGCGCGACGCGACCCAGCGCGGTGATATCAATGGTCAGCGGGCCGCTAGTAGAGGAGACGTTGCCGCCGACGATGGCAACGTTGTAGCGCGCCGCCAGCGTCCGCAGCCCTTCATAGACACCATCTACCACCAGCACATCCAACTCTGGCGGAGCGATCAGCGACACCAGGACCCAGAGCGGCTGGCCGCCCATCGCAGCGATATCGCTTAAATTGACGGCCAGCGCTTTATGACCGATCTCGTAGGGAGAAGCGACGCGCGTGAGGAAGTGACGGCCTTCAACTTGCGCGTCGCAGGTGGCCAGGAGAAGCTGATCGGCGCCTAGATCGAGCGCCGCGGCGTCGTCACCCACGCCAAGCGCCACATCCGGGCGAGCCTCTAGCCCTTTGGCAAGTCGCGCGATCAGCGCGAACTCGCCAATATCCGCCAGACGCACGGGCTTCCCTCGCCTTTCTTTATACCGGCCATAGCTTGGCCTGTTACGCCGCATGGCATGCAAGCGCCGACCGGGCGCCATTGCAAGCAACTGCGGGGAAGGCCCGCGCGACTACCTACCGAGAACCTCGCGCAGTCCCCTGGAGCGCCGGGCATGCTGGAGGATACCAACCTCGTCCACGAACTGGTCTACCGCGCCCGACAGGCCGCAATCGGCAATGACGCGCTGGATCTCCGGGTCACGAATCGCCTGGCTGAGCGCGGACGAGAAACGCTCAGCCTGTATCACCTGATACGGTCTGTCATAGTAGGACCGCAGCGTGGGCTCCAGATGCTCCGTGACCGACAGGGCATTATGCGCGCGGGCGATACCCTCATACGCTTCGCCCAGAAACCGCTCACGCGCCCGCCAGTCTGATGTGGTCAACGCCGAGGCGAGCAAAGGCCCTACGACGTCCGCGCAAGCCAGCGTCTGAAACGCCGTACCCAACCACTTACTATAGGGAGCGTAGCGGCGCTCCTGCAAGAAGCACAGCCGCATCACCTCCCGCGCCAGGCGCGCAGTGACGATCCGGGAGCCAAGGTCGTCGCCGACATCACCGCAGCGCCCAACGAACGCCTCTTCCTCCGCGATGCGCTGCCATTGAGCCGCCATGCGGTACAACCAGACATCATGAGGATAGTAGTCGAGCCTCTGGCGCAGCGAAATGAGCTCATCGAGTCCATCGTAGTAGACCGCGCCCGCCGTGACTTCGAGCAACTTCTGCTCGGGAAACGTCAACCAGTCGCGCGGCGTGATTTGCGCGTGTGGCTCGATACCAACCTCATGCCGCGTGAACGCGCTGACCGTATAGAACTGGATATGGTGGTCAATGGCGCCAGCCACACCATCCGCGAGACTGCGGACCCAGCCGCCAGGATTCGGCGCTGAATAGTTCGTCGAATAGCCTCTGAATGTCGCGGGCAATTCGCGGCGCAGCGCGGAATCAATCGCCGCCTGGGAGCTCTCGTACGTTTCGCCGTCAAGGAAGAGCAGGAGGCGCGGCCCCCACTCGTGATCGCGCGACATCGGCGTATCGAAGCCTAGCACATCCGAACCATACCCGATGAGCGCCGCGGAATAGCGCACATCTGGAAATCGGGCGGCGAGGAGCGGCCGGACAATCTCGCTGTAAAAGAGCCGGTTGAGCTCCAAGCCAAGTGCAAAGGTCTCCATGAAGCGGCTCCATTGCCTTGGCGCGGCGCAGACTAACGCTGGTGGGCGTAAGTGAAGGCGTGATGGACGGTGAAATTGTAGAAGACGGCCAGAACCAGCGCGATCGCCTGAGCCAGCAGCGCGGTCAATCCGAGCCAGTGATACAGAAGAAAGAACAGTATGCTCGTCACCAGGACTCCACTGAGGCTGGTGAGGTGGAAGCGCAGGCAGCGCGCCAGCCATGAACGCTGGTGGCCGGGGAGGAAGCGAAAGGTGAAATAATCGTTCGGGATAAAATTGGCGAGGATCGAGAGCTCATAGGCGGCGACATTAGCGATAATGAGATACCACACCACCTTGAACGAGCCCTCGCGCTGGAAGATAGCGAGCACACCCAGATTGACCAGCGCCGCCGTGCCACCGATCAGCACATAGGTAACGAGCCGCTGCAACATGCCTGCGCGCCCGCCCGTAAGCCGCTCAGCGATGGCGAGCGCCTGATTGATCAGAGGCCATCGTGTGTCGTAATAGCTCTGTTCAGTCGGCTGAATCGCCACAGCGAACGCCCCAGACTCACGCGCGCTCTTGCGCGGGCCCGTGCGGCCGCTCCGCATCAGATCGCCGGCCATCCATCCTCCCAGATATCTCCGCCATCGGCGGCCTCGGCGGGCGCAGCCCGCCAGCGCATAGACATACGCATTGTAGCGTACCGTAGGTGATGAGCAAGACGCAATAGCGAGGCCATGATAGGCGGGCGCCTGCTATTCCCGCCGATTTGCGGACCTGGGATTATTCCCATGCCAGCGCGATGGCCGGTCCAGCCACGGCGTTGGGCACGTCTTCTAAATCCCCAGCCAGCGGGTAATCGTCCGGGGCCCACAGCTCCAGCGCCAGTCCAATGCAACGCGCACGGTCCACCTCATCCACCAGCTCAACTTCGCCGGACTCATCCGCGGCGCCCGTCGCGTCTGAGTCGCCCGCGTCGCGCTCCTCCCACCAGCCAGGGCGCAGCACAACCTGGGCGAACGCCCCGGGCGCCGTTTCCGCCGGAAGCAGGTCAGCGAATCGCTCAGGCCGCCCACGCGCCGCCTCGATGTCCTCCGACGAGAGTGGCCTCCTCGCCTCGCCGGAGGCTACAACGCCCGCGTCGTCCCCCTCGAAGGCGGTCGGATCGCTAAGATACCGGTCTATCTCGACGCCCTGGCGTATGACGCGATAGCCAGAGACAACCTCGCCATACTGGAAGACAGCGACCATCGTGGCTCCACCGAGCGCAAGCGAAAGCTCGATATCGAGCCCTTCGGCGCGCAAGCCCAGTTCCAGCAGCGGCGTCCAGCCTGTCGGGCGCGGGCGCAGCAACAGATAGCGATACGCTACATCCAGGTCGGGACTGGTGGCGCGCTCCAGCACAGCCGAATAGGTCCCTTCGACTTGCAACGCGCGCGCGCGTCCCTCACGGGCGAAGATCGCTTCCAGCGCCCGCTCGATCGCCTCCGGCGCCTCACCCTGGAGGTGTATGATAGTGGTTGCGGTACTCATGAACTCCATTGTATCGCGTGTGCGGCGCCTAAGCGAGCGTGTGCGGCGCCCAATGAGCGCTACGCGGCGAATAGCGGATTTCTTGCAGCGAACTGGGCCGGCGTGTTAACATAGATCATGGTTGCGCTCGTTCAGAACTGTTATTCTGGTCACTCGCAGTCTTGTTGTACCAAATGCCCGCGCCATGCGTTTTCTGACATTACTGGCGCGCTACTGGCGCCAATGATGAGTAGGAGCGACGACGCCCGCTCCGCACGCTCCCCGACACTGACGCGCGACACTGACTCGCGACGCCATTTCTGGAGAGTAGTCCGCGACTGGCTGTACACACCACAAGCGATGATCGAGCGCGACACGTATTGATTGGGCGCCTGGGCACTGATACGCAGATACCAAGACCCGCGGCGCCGCTCCTAGGGCGTCGAGCGACTGGCGAAACCGGCGGCCAGGACGATGAGCCTCACAATGGTTCTATAATCGTGTGATGAGACACAGGAGAGTCCCAGCATGCAAGATGAGATCGCGCTGTTCATTGACTTCGAGAATATTCGGTACAGCCTACTGAATGTACAGCGCCGCGAGCCTGATCCCCAAGAATTGATCGCCATCGCCCGCCGCTTTGGCACGGTAATGGTGGCTCGCGCCTACGCCGACTGGACTCGCCAGCCTGAGTTCTTCAAGGGCAGCCTGACCGCGGCGATGATTGACCGTGTTGATTGCCCAGCCAAGGTTCGCGAGCGTGTGCGCCAGACGCAGCCCTATTATCAGCAGCAACAGAGCGGTTACGAGCGTCAGCAGTGGCGAGAGCCCGCCGAGTCCCGTGAATATCCATACGAAGGTGACGAGGAGGACGAGGAGGACGGGGACGAGGACGAGGAGGAGCTCGAGGACGCAGAGGACCTGGCGGATGAGCGGGAAGAGGCCGCTGACGCAACCGCTCACGAAGAGGGCGTGGATGAGCGGTATGCGGGCGAGGGCGGCGCGGGCGCGTCAGGAGCAGAGACCGGTGATCGCCGTCAGGAGCAGTACGGCTATCCAGGCCAGCCATACTACGGGACCAGCAATGGCGCGGCCGTCCAGCAGACGTCGACGATCATCACGCAGAGCACCGTCGACCTCAATATGCTCATGGACATCATCGAGACAGTATTCGACCGGCCTAATATCAACACCTTCGTTCTGATGACTGGTGACCGTGACTTCACGCGGATCAGCGCGCGGCTCAAGCTGCGCCTGAACAAGCGGGTGATTGTCTGCGGCGTGCCGGGAACGGTGAGCCGGGATCTCATCAGCGCCGCCGAGCAGTTCATCCCCTTGAGCTATGGAGCGGTAGCGCCGTCATCTGGCCAGTACAGCGGACAGCCACAAGTCCCGATGGGGCCCTATACGCCAGGGCAGGGCGGCTATCACCGGCCCTATGCGCCCTCAGGGGGCGGGGCTTACAGCAGCGGCGCGAGCTATGGAACCACCTTCGCGCCAGTCGAGCCGGACGAGCCAGGGTTCATCCAATTCCTCGACTATATTGATCGCCACTGGTCATGGCGCACGATTGGCGGCGTCGCCAACTTCATCGGTGACCCGTACAACCCGAAGAACCGCTTCCGGGGCCGCCTCACGCGCGACACCGCCCGCGAGCTGCTCATTACCTGCATTGACCAGGGCATCCTGGAGGATGAGCCGGACAGCATGGGCAATCACAATCTGCGCCTGAACCGCGAGCATCCCAAGGTCGCGGCTGTGCTGGCCGACCTCTCGATGCAATAAACGCCACAGGGGGTCGAAGTTCGCCAGCGCGTGAGCGGACGAGCGAGGGAGGGAGCGGTGAGCGAGCGTGTCCGCATCCTGGCGGTGGACGTTGGCACCGGAACGCAGGACATCTTGCTCTTCGATAGTGGCGAGAGCATCGAAAACTGCTTTCAACTCATCATGCCTTCGCCGACGGTGATCGTCCAGCGGCGCATCCTTGGCGCTACCGCCGCTGGCGCGCCAGTGTTGCTGACCGGCCACATCATGGGCGGTGGCCCTTGCGCGTGGGCCGCCCGCGACCACGCTCAGGCAGGTTATCCGTGCTATGTGACGCCCGACGCCGCGCGCACCCTGGATGACGACCTGGCGCAGGTCGAGGCTCTTGGCCTGCGTGTGGTCAGCGAGGATGAAGTTCCAGCGATCCGCGCGCGTGAAGGCGCGCGGTTGGTCGAGATCGAGATGGGCGACTTTGACGGAGCCGCCTTGCAGGCCGCGTTCCACGCCTTTGGGGTGGACGCCAGCGTAGACGCAGTGGCCGTCGCGGCGTTCGACCATGGCGCGGCCCCGCCGGGAGTCAGCGACCGCCGCTTCCGCTTCGACGCTATCACCGGGCGTGTACGCCAGCGACCTGACGCGCTGGCTTTCGCATGGCGACGCGAGAGCCTGCCGCCCGACCTCACCCGCCTGGCCGCCGTTGGCGCCGCCGCCGCGCGCTACCCATCGGGCGATGGGCGCGCGGAGCCTGTAGTGATCGTGATGGACACAGGCGCCGCCGCGCTCGCGGGCGCGCTGGAAGACCCAACGGTGAGATCGCTCGATGAGGCGCTCGTCGCGAACATCGGCAACTTCCACACGCTGGCGTTCCACTTGCGCGGTAGGCGCATCACTGGCCTCTTTGAGCATCACACAGGCGAGCTTGACCGCCCGCGACTGGAAGGTTACCTGCGCGACCTGGCCCGTGGCGACCTCGACAACGAGCGTATCTTCGCTGATAGCGGGCACGGCGCGCTGATTCTGGAGCCGCCGGGCGCCGTTGTGGATGGAGAACCGCCGTTCCTGGCCGTGACCGGGCCCCGCCGCGAGCTATTGCGCGGCTCGGCGCTGCGCCCCTACGAGCCCGCCCCCCATGGCGATATGATGCTCGCGGGCTGCTTCGGGCTGTTGCGCGCGGTGGCCGCCCATGAGCCCGTAATGGCGCCCGCCGTTGAAGCCTCGCTCGGCCCGGCGCGCTAGCGCATCCTCGTTGTCGCTATCACCATCATCGCGCAGGTTCGTGTCATCGTGCTCGCCATGATGTGAGCGCGGGGCGGTCAGCAGGCGCGGCTCAGGCGTCCAGACCGAAGTGGCGACGCGCGGCATGAGTGACGCGCTCGGAGACAGACTCCAATGGGAGGCCGGACGCCGCCGCCAGCGCGCGCAGGTCGTCATATTCGGGCGAGACCGAGATCACCCGTTCGTCCGCCAGCTTGAGCTTGACGCGCGCGGGACCGAGCGGCGTCTCGATGGTCTCGACGCGCCGCCCGGCGATCAGCCGCTCGGAGTGGCGCATGCGCACGCCCAGTGTCGCGCTCTCGCGCAGGATCAGCGCCGCCAGTGTGTCCGCGCTTTCAGGCGCGGCGATGACGGTGAGCAGCGCGCCGGGACGGTTCTTCTTCATTTGCAGCGGGGCATAGCTGACGTCGAGCGCACCCGCCTCCAGCAGCCGCTCCATCAGCCAGCCGAGCGCTTCGGCGGTCATGTTGTCTATGTTGCTCTCGATGACGACGATCAGGTCGCGCGCGAATTCATCCGGCTGGCGCGCTGGCGCGGCGGCAGGCGCTTCGCCGACCAGCAGCCGTAGACAATTGGCCCAGGGCAACGTGCGCGTCCCAAACCCATAGCCGGCAGCGACGACGCGCATCGTAGGGCGCTCGAAGCGCGCCAGCGCCGCCACGACCGCCGCGCCAGTAGGAGTCACCAACTCGCCCTCGCCAGGAACGGAGCGCCAGATTGCCCGCGTGCCTTTGAGCAACTCCACTGTGGCGGGCGCGGGGACGGGGATCGAGCCATGCGATGAACGCGCGCGCCCCGATGTCAGCGGCAGCTCCGAGCAGTACAGATCGTCTATGCCTACCAGTTCGAGTCCCAGCGCGGCGCCCACAGTGTCCACGATCGAGTCCACCGCGCCAACCTCATGGAAGGTGACCTCCTCGGGCGCGACACCGTGAATCGCACCCTCCGCCTCCGACAACCGCTGGAAGATCGCCAGCGCCCGGTCGCGCGCGCGCTCGGGCAGCCCACCCGCTTCGATGATCGCGCGCACGTCCTTCAGGCGGCGATGCGCGTGGTCGGCTCCATCCAGCCGCACAGTGGCGCGAACTCCGTGGATGCCATGGTCGCTCACCTCGTTCGCCTCCAGCGCATAGCCCGTCAGCGGTAAGCGCGACAGCCCAGCGCGTAGGTCATCGAGCGAGACGCCAGCATGGATCAGCGCGCCAAGCAGCATATCGCCGCTGGCTCCGGAGAAGAGGTCGAGGTAGCCAAGCATCGCGCCCTCCCGCGCTCAATGGTCCATACCAGCGATCTGAATCGCGCCAGCGGGCGTCTCGGGCTGGGCGGCGTACCAGCGCAGCGCCTCCGCCGCCAGATAGAGCGTGCCAGCGACGAGGATCAGGTCGCCGGGATCCGCCGTCGCCCGCGCCGCTGTGAGCGCGCTGGCCGCGTCACACGCGGAGGTCACCTCGGCGTTGGTGACGTGCGCGGCGCGCTCGCGTAGGTCTTTGGGTGAGATGGCGCGCAGGCTGTTCGCCGCCGTCGCGATGATCGTCGAGACGCCAGCGGCGTTGATCTCGCGCAGGATGCCCTCCACATCCTTATCGGCCATCACGCCCAGGATGAGGATGATCCGGCGATAGCGAAAATGGCGGCGCAGCGCGGCGAAGAGCGCGGCGAACGACGCGGCGTTGTGCGCGCCGTCCACCACCTGCCAGGGCGCGCGGCCAACCACCTGCAAGCGACCCTCCCAGCGTACTGTTCGCAATCCCTCGCGAATGGCGCGCTCACCCAGAGCGGTTAGCCCCTGGGCGCGGGTGAACTCCGCCAACGCTACGGCGACTGCCGCATTCTCGATCTGGTGCGCGCCGAGCAGGGGAATCTCCAGCTCGTGATAGACGCTGGTAGGCGTGATGATATCGAAGCGTTGGAAGCTCTCGCCAGCTACGCCCTCGCGCCAGGTGTACGCACAGTCCTCCGCGCCCACCGGGCCGACCCGTATCAGTGGCGCATCCCGCTCGTCCGCGATGCGCGCGATCACGGCCAGCGCCTCCGGCTCGCGCGCTGAGGTCACGACCGGGACACCGATCTTGATGATTCCTGCCTTCTCGCGAGCAATCTCAGTCAGTGTGTGGCCCAGGATCTCCATATGCTCGTAGCTGATGCTGGTGATGGCGCAGATATCCGGATCGACCACGTTTGTCGCGTCCAGGCGCCCACCCAGCCCTACCTCGATCACCGCGCGCTCAACATCCGCCTCGCGAAAGGCCAGGAACGCCAGCGCGGTCGCCACCTCCCAGGTGATGTACGGCCCCACCGACGGGTCTACCCGCTCCAGCGCCACACGCACCTTCGCCGCCATCCCCACCATCTCCTCTTCCCTGATCGGCTCGCCCGCGACGCGAATACGCTCGCGGAAGGTGTGCAGGTCGGGTGAGGTGTACAGGCCAGCCCGCACGCCAGCAGCCGCCAAGATGGAGGCAATCATCGCTGATGTCGAGCCTTTGCCCTTCGAGCCAGCGATGTGAATGACGCCATACGCGAGCTGCGGATCATCCAGCGCCGCCAGCAGCGCCCGCTCGCGCCGCAAATTGTCGTCTCGGTCACGAACGAAGGCGCCCGTGCGCTCGGTATCGCTGAAGGCGTAAAGCCAACGCAGCGCCTGACGGTAGAGCAGATGGGTTGGCGGCTTCCGCTCGCTCATGGCCTCCGCTCCTCCGCCTGCTTGTAGCCACGCCAGCCGCGCACGACCGCATCCGATACTCGCGCCACGCGCGCCATCTGCCAGACATCATGCACGCGGACGATGTCCGCCCCCTGCGCGATGCTCAGCGCAACCTCGGCGGCGGTGCCTTCGACGCGGTCATCTACCGGCGCGTCGAGCACCAGGCCGATGTGCGACTTGCGCGAGACGCCCACCAACAGCGGACGGCTCAGGCTACGCAGCGCGCCCAGCCGCGCCAGCGCCTCCAGGTTTTCCTCGGCGTGCAGGCCGAAGCCGAAGCCCGGATCAAGGATGATGCGCGCCCACTCGATGCCCGCGCTGAGAGCAACGTCCACGCTGCCAGAGAGCTGGCGGACGATATCTGACAGCGGGTCTCGCCGGGGCTGCCCCCGCAGATTGCTCATCAATACGACGGGAACCTCGCGCTCGGCGACGACGCGCGCCAGCGCGGAGTCGGCGCGCAGCCCCCAGATGTCATTGACGATATGCGCGCCCGCGTCCAGCGCCGCCTCGGCCACAGCGGCCTTGAATGTGTCGATCGAGATGAGGATGTGCGAAGGCAGCGCGGCCGCCAGCGCCTCGATCACCGGGACCACTCGCGCGCGCTCGACGTCCGCTGGCAATGGCTCTTCGCCCTCGGTCGCGGGCCGCGTAGACTCGCCGCCCACGTCCAGCATGTCCGCGCCTGCCGCCACCATCGCCCGCGCCTGCTCCACGGCGGCGCTGACTACCTGAGCTGATGATAGTTCGGCGAGCGCGAGGCCATCGCGCGAGAAGGAGTCGGGCGTGATGTTCAAAATGCCCATCACGTAGGTGCGCTCACCCCAGGTGAGGCGATGATCACCCCAGACGGTGGGCGGCAGGTTGGCGGATGGTAGCATGTGGCGCGGCGCTCCTCGGTCACAAGCGGGCGAGTGGCGCCAGGACGCGCCTCGCTTGCCGCTGGCGCCACTCACCGTTCGCTGGCAGTATACGATGCGCTGGCTACGCGCCCTTGGTGGCGAGCATACGCTCCAGCGCCACCTTCGCCCAGCGCGCCGTCTCCTCATCAACGGTCACCTCGTTGATGACGGAGCCCTTGACTAACTCCTCAAGCGTCCACGCCAGGTAGGCCGGGTGGATGCGGTACATCGTGGAGCAGGGGCAGACGATGGGGTCAAGGCAGAAAATGGTCTTGTCGGGGTGATCCTGCGCCAGCCGCTTGACCAGATTCACCTCGGTGCCAATCGCCCACGTCGTCCCAGCGGGCGACTCATTGACCACCTTGATGATGTACTCCGTCGAGCCGTTCAGATCGGCGGCGGCCACTACCTCATGGCTGCACTCAGGGTGCACGACCACGCGGGCGCCGGGGAAGCGCTCGCGCGCCTCCTCGATCTGCTCAACCGTGAAACGCTGGTGCGTCGAGCACCACCCCTTCCAGAGGACCACTTTCGCGTCCACCAGCGCCTGCTCATCGCCCAGGCCGCCGAAGTCCAGGCGCTGGTTCCAGACGACGATCTCTTCCTCTGGAATGCCCAGCTTGAGGGCGGTGTTGCGACCCAGGTGCTCGTCCGGGAAGAACAGGACGCGCTTGCCGCGCGCGAAGGCCCAGTCCATCACCTGAGCCGCGTTCGACGAGGTACAAACGATGCCGCCATTACGCCCGCAGAACGCCTTTAGGTTGGCCGCCGAGTTCATATAGGTGATCGGGACGATGGATTGCTGACCCTCCGCCAGCTTCTCGTCGCGATAGAGATCGTCGAGAATCTCCCACAGCTCGTCAACTTCGGCGATGCTGGCCATATCAGCCATCGAGCAGCCGGCGGCAGGGTTGGGCAACACGACCCGCTGGTGGGGCGCGCTGAGGATGTCAGCGCTCTCAGCCATGAAATGCACGCCGCAGAAGACGATATAGTCGGCCTCGCGCTTCGTGGCGGCGTACTGCGCCAGCTTGAACGAGTCGCCACGCGCGTCGGCGTACTTGATGATCTCGTCGCGCTGGTAGTGGTGGCCCAGGATCACCAGACGATCACCAAGCGCCGCGCGCGCCGCGGCGATACGCTGGTCTAGCTCCTCCTGGCTCATGAGCGCGTACTCGCGCGGGATTTGGTCGGCGCGCTCCGCGCCCGCATGCAAGGCGCGATGAAGCGCGACGCCGGGCGATTTCCTGGCTTCCTCTTCGCGCCACTCGGTCAGCGACCGAAGCGCGGTTTCTTCTTTGCTCTCTTCACACTCGACGATGAGCGGAAGGCTCTGCTTGATGTTGCTTATCTCGGTCGCCATAGCGGCGCACTCCTCGTATGCCGCGCGGTGGTAGGTTAGCCCTGCCGCGCGTCGAACTCAAGTGAGACATCGAATACCGGCGCGGAGTGTGTCAGCGCGCCCGTAGAGATCAGGTCAACCCCTGTCGCTGCCACCGCTGCGATCCGCTCAGGGTTGAGGCCGATGTTTCCCGAGGCCTCGATGATCATGCGCGGATCGTGCGCGCGTATCAGCGTAACCGCGTCGCGCATCGCCTCCAAGGTCATATTGTCGAGCAGGATGGCGTCCGCGCCAGCCGCCAGCGCCTCGCGCACCTGCGCCTCGGTCTCACACTCGCACTCCACCTTCAGCAGATGCGAGGCGTAGGCCCGCGCGCGGGTCACGGCTGCGGTCACACCGCCAGCGGCGGCGATGTGGTTGTCCTTGATGAGGATGCCGTCATCTAGCCCGGAGCGGTGGTTGGTCGCGCCCCCCATGCGCACGGCGTACTTCTCCAATGCGCGCAGGCCGGGCGTCGTCTTGCGCGTATCCACCACGCGAGCGCGCGTCCCCTCCGTCGCGGCGGCGCAGGCCGCGGCGAGCGTCGCCACGCCGGAGAGTCGCCCCAGGAAGTTGAGCGCCACACGCTCCGCCGTCAGCAGCGCGCGCGCGTCGCCCTCGATCCGCAGCAGCGGCTGCCCGCGTGTCACATGGTCGCCGTCGCGCGCCAGCCGCTCGATATGAGTACCCAGGTCCATCTGTAGGAACACCAACTCAGCCATCGGCAAGCCGGCCACTATGCCGTCCGCCTTGGCGATGATGCGCCCCGACGCGCGCGCGCCGAGCGGGATCGTGGCCTCGGTGGTCAGGTCGCCCCGCCCAACATCTTCCGCTAGCGCCCGGCGGGCCAACTCAGAGTCGAAGATCGGGTCGAACCCCGCACGCTCAGGCATGCGCCACCTCCCGCGCGGCCCGCCCTCCCACTGATGGGGACGCAGGCCACAGCATCGTATGGCGCCCATCACGGCTCGTATCGCGGTCGGGGAAGTCCATGCGGTAGTGACCGCCGCGGCTCTCATCGCGGCTCAGCGCCGCCAGCGTCACGGCCTGCGCCACCAACAGCATGTTGGCCGTCTCCGGGTCGTATGGGCCGTCTGAAGCCAGCGCGCGCAACTCCTCCAGCGCAGTGATGAGGCCCGACGCATCGCGTCGCAGCGAGACCCGCTCCCACATGATACGTTGGATCGTGGTACGTGTTTCGCTCGCGACCAGCGCGTCGAGCGCGGCGCGCGGCATGACAACGGACGAGATGTCGGCCCAGGGGCCGGTGAGCGCGGGCGTCACCGGCCAGTCACGCTCCACCGCTGGATTCTCGAGCGCCTGCGCGATCATCCATGCGGCGCGCCGCCCGAGCACCAGCCCCTCTAGCAGTGAGTTGCTGGCCAGCCGGTTGGCTCCATGGACGCCAGTGCAGGAAACCTCGCCGACCGCGTAGAGCCCGGGGATTGTCGTGCGGCCCCAGGTGTCTGTGACGACGCCGCCCATGTAGTAGTGCGCCGCCGGAGCGACAGGAATCAGATCGGTCGCCAGATCGAGACCGCGCGCCTTGCAGCCCTCGGTGATGCTGGGGAAGCGCTCGCGCGTCTCTTCGGCGGGTAGATGGCGCAAGTCGAGATAGGCGGCGGGCGCGCCCTCAGCCAGCATCTCGCTCAGGATCGCGCGCGCGACGACATCGCGCGGCGCCAGCTCGGCGTCGGGATGATAGCGCGGCATGAAGCGCTCGCCCTTGCTGTTGCGCAGATACGCTCCCTCGCCGCGCACCGCCTCGGAGACGAGCAACGGCTCGGCGCGCGGATCGTCGTCCACGAAGACAGTCGGATGGAACTGGCAAAATTCCAGATCGGCCAGCGCCGCGCCCGCGCGCCACGCCAGCGCCACACCGTCCGCCGTCGCGCCGGGAGGGTTGGAAGTACGCAGCCAAAGGCGCCCTGCGCCACCGTTGGCAAGCACGATCCCGCGCGCAGCCATCAACCGCGTGACCTGGCCATCAATGCGCGCCTCGACGCCGATGCAACGAGAGCCATCCATCAACAGGTCCAGCGCCAACGCGCTCTCGAATATGTCGGTGTTGGGGCGGCGGCGAACCGCATCAACCAGAGCGCGCTCGATCTCCGCGCCGGTGGCGTCGCCGTGGGCGTGTAGCACGCGCCGGCGGCTGTGCGCGGCCTCCAGGGTGAGATCATAGCGGGTCGCCAGCTCACGCAGTGGGTCTGCCTGAGTATGGGGCTGAGAGACTTCCAGCCCAGCGGCGCCTGACCCCCTCTGGCGCTCATCAAACTGGGTTCCTCGCGCCACCAGCCAGGCGACCGACTCGCGCGCCTCGGAGAGCATCGCGCGAGCCGCCGCCTCGTCCACCAGACCCGCTCCGGCGGTGATCGTGTCGCGCAATTGAAGCTCAGGGTCGTCATCCAGACCAACCGGCGCGGCCAGCCCGCCCTGCGCGTAGCGTGTGTTGCTCTCGCCGAGCGCCGCCTTGGTGAGCAGCGCGACGCGCGCGCGCTCAGGCAGCGTCAGGAGCGCCGAAAGACCCGCGACGCCCCCACCTATGATAATGAGATCGTAGCTTCGCTCGCCCCGCGTCACATCCACCGGCATGCTCACGCCGGTCTCCTTTCACGCTCGTCATCGAGGCGACTATGCCCCGATCGCTCTCTCCGCTGCGCAGCGCGCTCGCCCATCCAGTCGTGAAGCCCAGCCTCTTCCAGGCCTGTTATGCCTGAGTTCGTGTTTAGTGTACTTTATACACTAACTCGTGTGGCCAGATTATACCACGCCGAGGTCATGCCACGCCAACGCCCGTCAACGCTCGTCAAAAGCGCCTATCAATTCCTGTTTAGCGCTCGCTATCAAGCGGAGGCCGGGGTAGAATCGTAAGCGTGACGGGAGGCGCTTGGAGCGCGCGAACGAAAAGATGAGGAAGCTCAGATGGACGACACAGGCGGGGAAGAAGTGAGACAGGCTGAGGACATCATGGAGCATACCCAGGAAAGGCCAGCATCCTTCGCCAGCGAGCGCGAGATGCCCTGCCCGATGTGTGGCGCCAGCATGCCTGACCTGAAAGGCGGCAAAGCGAGCATTTGCCCGAACTGCGGCTTCAAGGATAGCTGCTGCTTCTGAAATTGCTACCCTGATTGCTACCCGCGTGCGCGCAGCGAGAAGAGGAGTGGCAGCGTATTCGTGGAGTCAGGCCAGCGCCAGTAGCCGTCGCCGCTCTCCACCAGTTGCGGGAACTGCCGCCAGTGAGCGAAGGGATACTCGCGCAGCGACTCCATGCGCAGCCCCGCGCTCGCGACCGCCGAGACGACCTCGCCCAGCCCGTAGGTCCAGGCGTAGACCGGCGGCTCGCCGGGCTTTTCCTCGGTCAGCGGCTCGCCGGTGTGGAAATATGACCGGCTGAGACGCAGGCTCAGTCCGCGCGGGTCGCCCTGATCGGCGTCCACTGCCATGCCAGCAGGATGCAGGTCCACGAGCAGCAGCTGCCCGCCCGGAGCGACACAGTTCGCCGCGACTTGCGCCCAGCGATCGAGATCCGGCGCCCAGCAGAGCGCGCCGTAGGTAGCGATGACGATATCAAAACGCTCATCCAATGTGGCGGGCAGGTCATTGACATCCGAGCGAATGAAGCGCGCCGCGTCTGCCAGGCCGCCCACCTCCGCCAACTCCCGCGCGAAATTGATCGCCTCATCCGCGATATCCACGCCGGTGACACGCGCGCCCAGACGCGCCCAGGAGAGCGTCTCGCTGCCAAGGTTGCACTGGAGGTGCAGCAGCGTCTTACCCACCACATCACCAAGCTCCGCTCGCTCGATCGGGCGCAGGCTGGAGCCCGTCGCCCGGTAGCGCGCCACATCCTTGTGATGATCTGAGGCGGTATCGCGCGTCACCCAGAGATTCCATGTCGCCCGGTTGGCCTCGGTATAGTCCCGTTCGCGCGGTTCCATTCGATCTTCCCTTCATTGCCCGCATGCGCCGTTCAGAGCGCTTCACCCGCCGCTCGCGTCTTCAAAACGTTCGTCGTCGTTCCTGCTCATTCCGGCTGAACGGTGCATCAACGGACTACACCTGCCCGGCATGGAAGGCGAGCGTATTACGGCGCCGCGTGATACTCTTTCAAGAGTGATAGCTTCGACCACAGGGCGGACATCATATATATCGTGCGCAGCGTCAGGAACAAGCAGAACATCATGAGCGTTATGAAGTCAGCGTCTCACAGCTCGGAGGCCGATCGCGCGCGTCAAATGTCGCTCGTGCGTCAGGCCGAGCTCATCATCAGCCATGTGCTGCGTGGCGGCGTGCTGCTGAGCGCGGCGGTCATCCTGCTCGGTGTTGCGCTGTATTACGGGATGCCTCAGCCGGGAGGCGAGGCGGCGACTCTTAATTATCCCCACTCACTCGGCGCGGTCATTCCAGCGCTCGCCACAGGCTCGCCTGAAGCGATCATCACCCTTGGTCTGCTGATCCTGCTGGCTACGCCCGTCGCCCGCGTCGCCGTCTCGATCATCGCCTTCGCACTGGAGCGCGACTGGATATACGTCGGAATCACGGCGCTGGTGCTGATGCTGCTGCTCGCCAGCATCCTCGCGCTGGGCAGCGTCTTCGGTCACGGCGTGGTAGAGCCGCAGCAGCCGCCGAGTCTGGGCGTCTTCGCGCTCATCGCCGGCGCCGCGATCGTCGCTGGGTTGATCGGCTCGCTGGTAGGGTTGGGAGGCGGCGTGCTGGTAGTGCCGCTGCTCACACTGGCCTTCGCCGTCTACCCTGAGGTCGCTGTTGGCGTCTCGATCGTCTCGGTGATCGCCACCTCCAGCGGCGCGGCGGCAGCGTATGTGAAAGACCACATCACGAACATGCGCGTGGGCATGTTCCTGGAAATCGCGACGACCACCGGCGCGATCGCTGGCGCGTTCCTGGCGATCATCATCGCGCCCGGCTGGCTGTTTATCATCTTTGGCGTCGTGCTGCTGGTCTCCGCGCTACCGCTCATCATCAAGATCGGCGAGGAGCTCCCGGTAGGAGTGAAGAACGACCGGTGGGCTGACCGGCTCGCGCTCGCATCGAGTTATCCAGATGCGAAGCTTGGGCGCACAATCGAGTATCAGGTGACGCGCGTTCCGGCTGGCTTCAGCCTGATGGGCCTGGCGGGTGTCATCTCCGGCCTGCTGGGCATCGGCAGCGGAACCTTCAAGGTGCTGGCGATGGATACCGTGATGCGCTTGCCGATGAAGGTCTCCACGACCACCAGCAACTTCATGATCGGCGTCACCGCGGCGGCCAGCGCGGGCATCTACTTCCAGCGCGGGGCCATCAACCCGCTCTACGCCGCGCCGATCGCCTTGGGCGTGCTGCTGGGCGCGACGATCGGAGCCAAGTCCCTGGCGCGCTTCAGCAACTCCACGCTGCGCAAACTCTTCGTCCCGATCCTCGCCGCGATTGCCGTCGAGATGCTGATTCGCGGCGCCAGCTATCTGCTCGGCCACTAGGCCTTGGCGCGCGAACGCCCCGCGCGACTCCCATCTCCAGGGGACGCGCGGGGCGCTGTCCAGTCGTTCGCTTCGAACGACTAGCCGATCTTCTCGGCGACTGACTTCATCTGCGTGAAGAGCAGCAAGTAGTCACGCCCTCCGGCCTTCGAGTCTGTGCCGGACATGTTGAAGCCGCCGAACGGATGCCCGCCGACCATTGCGCCGGTGCACTTGCGATTGAAGTACAGATTACCGACATGGAACTCGCGCCGGGCGCGCTCCAGCCGCCCCTTGTCCCGGCTGAAGAGCGAGCCGGTCAGGCCATACTCCGTGCCGTTGGCGATGTCGAGCGCTTCATCGAAGTCCTTCGCCCGGATGAACGCAAGCACCGGCCCGAAGATCTCCTCCTGGGCGATGCGCGCGGTGGGGGCGACATCGGCGATGATCGTCGGCTGGATGAAGTAGCCCTCGCGATCCAGCTTCTCGCCGCCCAGCGCGAGCCGCCCCTCTCCCTTGCCAATCGCGATGTAGTCCAGGATCTTGCGCTCCGCGGCGGCGTCCACCACGGGCCCCATGGCGGTGGAGCGCTGATCAGGATCGCCCACCGTCAGCGTCTTCGCGCGCTCGACGGCTTTCTCTAGCACAGCATCGTAGACGCTGTCGACGATGATGGCGCGCGAGCAGGCGGAACACTTCTGGCCCTGGAAGCCAAACGCGGAGGCGACAATCGCGGTAGCGGCGGCGTCCAGATCGGCGGTTTCATCCACCACGATCGCGTCTTTGCCGCCCATCTCCAGGATGGCGCGCTTGACCCAGATTTGCCCTGGCCGCGGGCGGGCGGCCAGCTCGTTGATGCGCAGGCCGACCTCGCGTGAGCCGGTAAACGAGACGAAGCGGGTCAGCGGATGCTGGGTGAGCGCATCGCCCATCTCGCCGCCTGAGCCAGGCAGGAAGCTGACCACGCCCGAGGGCACGCCAATCTCTTCCAATAACTCGACGAACGTCGCCGCGATCCACGGCGTGGCGCTGGCGGGCTTCAACACGACCGTGTTGCCCGCTACCAGCGCCGAGCTGGTCAGGCCAATCATGATTGCGCCGGGGAAATTCCAGGGCGGGATGATGGCTCCCACACCCAGCGGGATGTAGAACACTGAGGTTTCTTCGCCGGGCAGCGGCGTCACCGGCTGCTTCTCGGCCAGACGCAGCGCCTCACGCGCATAGAACTCCAGGAAGTCAATCGCCTCGGCGACATCCGCGTCGGCCTCGACCCAACTCTTGCCCGCCTCGTAGATCTCGATGGCGTTGAACTCGAAACGCCGCTCGCGCAGGCGCTTCGCCGCCGCGAACAGGTAGCCAGCGCGCTCCTCGGCTGGCGTATACTGCCACGTCTTGAAGCGCTTGTGCGCCGCCTCGACCGCCACGTTCGCCTCCGCGACGCTCGCCTTGGCGAACGTGGCGAGAACCTGGTCGGGATGCGCTGGATTGGTCGAAGTGAACGTCTGAGCGGTCATGCGCCGCTCGCCCGCGATGATCAGCGGATAGGTCTTGCCCAAGCCAGCGGCCAGGGACCGCAGCGCGGCCTCTTGCGCGGCGATATTATCGGGATTAGTGAAGTCGGTCAGTGGCTCATTCGTAAACGGGGCGATGGCGGTCGCTGCGACCTCCCCAGCGGTTGTAGCCATGGATTGTCTCCTTTTCTGGGCCTCTCTGGCGCGTCAGCGCGCCGCCTAACAGTGTATCGCATGCGCGGCAGGCGGGCGAGGTGGATACGCGCTCTATGCGCCCCTACTCGCGCGACGCGCTCTGGCGGCGGCTGGGGCAGCGCTCACCCCCTCCGGCTGGCCAAGCTCCACGCGGGCGGTTGGGCAGAGCGGCGCCAGCGCGCACTCGGCGCAAAGCGGCTTGCGCGCCTGGCAGATCGCGCGCCCGTGCATGATGAGCATGTGTGAGAGATCGAGCCAATCGGACTGCGGAAGCAGCGCCATCAGGTCTTGCTCGACCTTGACCGGGTCGTCGCTCGTAGTCAGGCCGAGCCGCCGGGCGATGCGCCCGACGTGGGTATCCACCACGACACCCTCCACAATGCCGTACGCGTTACCCATTACGACGTTGGCGGTCTTGCGCGCGACACCTGGTAGCGCCGTCAGCGCCGCCATCGTGCGCGGAACCTCACCTCCGTGACGCTCGACGATCAGCCGCGCCGCCTCACGGATATGCTTCGCCTTGTTGCGGTAGAACCCGGTCTGCTTGATGTCCTGCTCCAGCTCTTCGGGACTGGCGGTGGCGTAGTCGTCGGCGGCGCGGTACTTCTTGAATAGCGCCTTCGTCACCATATTAACCCGCTCATCCGTGCACTGAGCCGAGAGCACTGTTGCGACGAGCAGCTCCAGCGGGTTCGTGAAGTCCAGCGAGCATTTGGCGCCTGGATACAGCTCGCGCAGCGTGGCGACAATGTTGGCGGCGCGCTCGCGGTCAGCGGCGCTTGGGGTCGTGCTCCCATCCACAGTCATCTCGATCTCATCTCCTCACATCTCCTCGCGCCAGGCGCCACTGGCGTACCACAAGCTGGCGCATGTCCAGATGGTTGGTATCGCGCCTCTGTCATTCTATGACGCCAGCGCGCTGGGCGGAGCGCTCGCGGAAGCTCATGGGAGATGAATCGCGGGTAGCGCGCGCGCCAAGTCAAGCGCCGCGCGCGCCAGCGCCAGGCCGGTCTGGATCACGAGCGCGCTCGGGGTAAAGGTATTCGCTGGTGTGGTTGGCAAGGTGGCCTCGAAGTACCAGTAGAAAGTGCGCAGCGCGCTGATGGAGAGGAACAGGAAGAGCGCGATACGCCCGATCTGCTCCGGTGTGGTAAACACCCGCACCCCGTTCATGCGGTCGAGCACGATGGGCAATCGTCCGATCCACGCCGCCGCTTCGTACATCGCCAGCGCGGGAACGATGCAGGTGGCGGGCAGCACGCTGGCCGCTTCGATCAGGTTGGCCGGCGCGCTGACCGCCACAGTCGCAACCAGCGGCAGCGCCAACAGCAGCGCCAGGGCCAGTGAAGTCATATCATGCCGGCGGACCAGGCGGAAGGCGATAATTACCAGCCCAAGGTAGAAGAACACGCCCAGGTACGGCGGTATGATCGGCGCAGCGCCAACCGCGGGATATCCGGCGCTGTAATCCTGCGTCACCAGCAGCTTGAGCACGTCCAGCGCGTTGGCGCCCACACGCGCCCAGAACGCGGGATCGAGCGGCGATGGTTCCACGTCGGGCGCCTCGCTGGATCGGGCGAAGGCTGGGCTACCAACCGAAAAGCCAACGTGCGGGCTGATGAGTCCCCAGAGCACCGGCAGGCCGGACAGCACAGACGTGGTGACAAGCGCGATGAGTGGCGCGCGCATCTGAGCGAAGAGCGCTGGGCGGCGCCATCGCCAAGCGAGCAGGAAGCCAATCATCAGCGGCGGCGTAATCCAGACGCCGGGCGCCAGGTCACACGCCAGGCCCGTCGCGACGCCAGCGAGCGCGAATAGGCTTAGCGTCCACGCCCGTGTCGAGCGCATCCAGCCATTCGGGATGACGTCCTGTGGCGGGCGCTCCAGCAGATGGAAGCCGCGCAGGAGCGCCCAGATCGCCGTGCAGAGCAGCAGCGGCAGCAGCACGACCTCGGTTCCCGACCGGCTCAGTGAGACGTGCCAGCTCGATGTGGCCGTGAGCAGCGCCGCCAGCAGCGCCACGCCGCGCTGCTCGTGTCTGCCTGTCTGGCGCAGAATCTCGATGGCAAGCGCGTAGATGACGAGCACGGTGAGCGTGCCGATGATCGCGCTTGGCAAGAGCGCCGCCAGCGGTGTGGGGCCGAAGAGCCGCACCAAGAGCCCTTCCAGCGCCGCGAAGGGGCCATTCAGCCCTTGCGGGTCGGCTAGGAAGACGCGCAGGTCGCCGCTAATCTGCTTCAGCGCATTGACATCGGCGCTGCCCCCGCTCAGGTCGAGGCTGAGCGCGCCGAGCCGCAACAGCCGCAGCAGCGCGGCGACGATCATCGCCAGCGCGAGCATCACCCGCAGCCAGAAGACCGGGCGCTGTGAGAAGCCCTCGGCGAAGAGTCCCCAATAGCGGCGCGCGATACTGACCCAGCCCTCTTCGTAGGGCGCGGCGCGCAGCAGCAACAGCGGCGAGAAGGTCAGCAGCGCCTCGAAGAACTGCACGAAGAGGTCGCGGCCGATGCCTGGGGTTCCAATCAGCAGGAAATTGCTCACGGCGTACGTCAGCAGCGCGCCTATCGAGATCAGCGTGCCTTGCCGCCGCACGAAGGACTCGCGCGCGAGCGCGGCCAGTGGCAGCAGCCAGACGATATACCAGGGCTGGAACCAGAACGTGATGAGGACCAGCGCGGCAAACGTGATCTTGGCGCCCGCGGTGATGAGGTCCTGGAGCTTCGCCTCCACGCCTAGCGTCCAGAGTCGGCGCGCCTGGATGGCGGCGTAGATCACGAACAGGGCGTAGAAGACGAGCCGGACGGTCTTATCCAGCGCAGGGTACTGCGACGGCTCCACGAACAGCTCGAGCGGCGCGGTGATGAACTGCACGATGGAGCCGTTATAGTACAGCGGGCGTAATTGCTGGCCAAGTCCGGTGAACGTCTCGATGCCCGCCCAATAGGGAGCGTACGCGGCGGCGGTGATCGTCGCGCCAATCACAACCGCAGGCACGAGAAGGCGCGCAGCGGCGCCAACATCTAAATCATTGATGATCTTGCCCGCCGCCCGGCGCAGCCACCCAATGCGCGGCGCCAGCCCCGCCGGAGGCCGCTCGTCCATATGTAACTTTCCGGTCAGCGCGCGGTGGCGAAGCTCATAGACCAGCCACAGCGGCACGAGGAAGGCCGAGACATATTTGATGACCGCCCCAACGACCAGGAAGCCGAAGGCGAGCTGCGAGCGTCCACGCAGCATCAGCGCAAACGCGGCCAGCACACAGACGATCATCACGATATCGTTATGCCCGTTACCCACCGACTCGAAGAACAGCAGCGGACTCCAGCCGAACAAGACAGCGATGCGCAGCCGCCGCTCTGGGTAGAGTCGCTTCGCCAGCAGGTCCACCAGGGCCAGCGCCACCAAGACACAGGCCGCCTCAAGCGCCTTGAAGAGCAGCATGTTGAGCAGCAAGTTCTCGCCGCTGATCCAGGAGAAGAGCGCCGCGATGACCAGCCAGCCCGGCCCATAGGGTGACGCTGGGCGGTCTACCGTGTAGCCGCCGGGCAGACCCATGGCCGCGGTGATCATCGGGTTCTCGTGGAAGTGGACAGAGAGGTAGCCGCGGGCGACGTAGCCGTAGAGATCGGTGGTGGTGACCGGATGCATCCAGATCATGATGAGCGCGAAGATCACCGGCGCGCCGTAGATTAGGCGCACCGCCCAGCGCCGAGCCGGGCCGGGCTCCTCGCGCTGCGCACGGCTGGCGGCGAGCAACGCGGTAAACTGCGCGCCGAACAGCAGCAGGATGACGACCACGAAACTGATGGCCGCAATCGGGCTATAGCCTGTGATCGCGCCCATGTCGTTGATCTGCGACGAGTTCGGCGAGACGTGCGGCTGGTTATAGTAGATCGTCAGCGGGAAAGCGCCCACAAGGCCGACATAGCAGATGAGCGACACCAGCCCGGCGCTCAAGATAGCGGCGCGCGGCGAGACCTGGGCGAACAGATGCGCGAAGACATCCTCGCTGCGCGGGCGGAATCCCGGTATGGGGGGCGCCGATGCGATCAGCCGGCGCCACGCCTCGCCGAGTCGCCGCCTCAGCGGCTTCGCGCTCGACCCGCGTGAGGCGCCGCGCGCGTCCTCCCATGTCCCGCCCGTCTGCGCGTCATGCCACAGCGCCACAACTAACACGCCAGCCGCGGTGAGCCACGCGAGGTTGCGCGCCACAAGCAGCGCTACCGGGAGCGGGCGCAGCGCCACAAGGCTCCTCCACACGCTGGGATCAACGAGGATCTGGCCGAACGCCCCGACGGCAACCAGCGCGGCCAGCCACAGCGCCGTCCGCCGGCGGCTCCCCAGCCAGAGGAGTGACGCCAGTGGAAGGAAATCGAGCAGGTAGTGCGCTGGAAGCGCGCGGAAGGTGAGAATGAACGCCAGCGTGACGAGCGTCACGCCCAGCGCCAACGCCTGCCCTGCCCGCCGCCTGCGCTCGTCCATCGAGGCAGCCGCGCCATCTGCGAGCGAGCGCCACGCGCGACCACGCCAGCCGAGCCAGAGGGCCGCCAGCGCGACGAGCAGCGCGCACCCAAGCAGCGCGGTGGAGACCATCTCCAGCGGCTCCGCGGGCGTGAGCGGCGAGACCACCACTCGCGACAGATCCAGCGGGTTGAACGCGGTATGCGCGGCGAGGCCCGGCAGCCAGGCCAGCGCCAGCGCGACTGCGGCGTACACGCTCTCGATCTCCGCGCCGCGCCCAGCATGATACGTGACGGTATGCAGGACCGAGTCCCAGCCAGCGAACAGGGCGACGCCGAGTGTGGCTGCGCCAATCACGCCCGCCAGCCACGCGAGCCCCGTGAGGATCGGGCGCGCCGCAGCCCGCAGCGCCGCGCGAACGTCGCGCTCTCCGGTCATCTCCAGTTCGTACAGCGCGAAGACGGGAACGGCGAAGATGGGGAACCCCTTGATGAGCGCCGCCAGCCCCAAGAGCGCCCACGCCAACCCACGCCGCCGCTCGACCAGCGCCACGACCGCGGCCAGCAGCAGCGTCCCCACCGCAAGATCGAACTTCTGCAAGACACCGCCGCTGAGGAACGTGAGCGCCGTATAGAGCAGGCCAGCGCCCGCCGCGATGAGCTCGCTATCGCGTCTGGATCGCCTGGCAAGCCGCCGCGCGGCGTACATCACCAGCCAGAGCGTGAGCGCGTCGAGCAGCAGCAGCTCGACCGCGAAGCTGACCCCATACGCGCCGTAACGCACCGGATCGGGCGCGGGGAGCTGCGCGATCTGGGTCAGATGCGCGAACGCCGGGTCAGGCCGGGGCGCGATGCCAGAGAGCCCTGGGAGCAGCAGCAAGGGCAGGGCGGGTAGCAGCAGCAGCGCGATGGCGGCTGGTGGATACTCCACCGGCACATCGCGATAGGGCCAGAGGCCGGCGGCCAGCTTGCCAGCGTAGTCGTAGAACTGCGGGTCGGCGTAGCGCGCGCCGAAGATCACCCCGACCAGGAGGGCCAGCCGCGTGGCGGTCCACACGCCCAGCGTCATGCCGCTCGCCAGGCCTGGGCGCGCTTCGAGGGCGTTCACCACGCGGCGTAAGATGTCGCGCCAGGCGCGGAGGTGGCGGAGCGCGCGGCGCGCACGACCTGCGGGCGCGGGCGCGGGCATCAGGCTGGGAGGACGATCAGTCGCGGTGTTCATGGCGTCCGTCCCTCCCGAACCGATACCGCGGCTGGGCCATCAGCGGCGCCGCGATTCGAGCGATGCGAGAGGAGCAGCGCCAGGGCGGGCAGCGCGGCGAAGTAGAAGTAGGTCGTCAGGCTGCGCCACGCGAAGAAGAGCGGCGCCACCGCCAAGGCGTATCCCAGCGCGGGCGCGCGCAGGCAGGTACGCCAGTACCACGCCAGCGCCAGCGCCAGCGCCAGCAACTCCAACGCCGTATAGACCGGCGCGGGCGCCAGCGGCAGCATCCCTGAGAGCGACAGGCGCACCAGCCCATTGCCGAAGGGGAACATCGGGTCGAGCTGTGGCGCGAGCACGCCGGAGAGCCAGGCGCGCGGGTTGTTGATGAAGAACGGCAGGTTGATGGCGGCGAAGACCGCGCCGGCGCCCGCGAGCCGCGCGAGCGCCGCGCGAGCGCCCCGCTCACGCCAGATCAGGACGGCGTAGAACGGCGCCGAGAACCACGCAAGCTGCTTGGCTGCCAGTGCGAGGCCCAGCGTCACGGCGGAGAGCGCCCCTCGCTGACGCCAGCGCCAGGCGGCGAAGAGCGGGAGCAGGTAGAGGAGGTCGGGATCGGCTATGCCCGCCGCGTTCAGCAGCGGCACGTCCGCCAGCGCCAGCAGCCCGACCCAAGGCCGCAACTCGGGCGGCGCGGCCATCACCAGCAGGGCCACTAGCCCCAGCCAGCAGAGCGCGGTGAGCGGCACGCCATTCGGCAAGCCCGCCCACACGAGCGGGACGAGCGGTAGGAACGCCAGCGCGGGGTAGCTCAGTCGCGTCTCGAAGCCCGTGACCGCCGCGGGATCGCCCTCCGGCTGTGTCGCGAACGCCACGCGCCGCTCGTCCGCCGAGGGATAGTCCGTCCATGCGCGGCCAGCGAAGGGGCCATCGCGCAGCGGCGTAGTGTAGGCGGGGTCCTGCTGGTACTGGTGGATGGCGGCGACGAGATCGGTCGTCACATAGGGGTTGTGGCCCGCCAGCAACTGCTGAGCGGCGTACTGGTCGAGGGTGGCGCCGTCGTTGGGGTAGGCATAGGACGTCTGAACGCTCGTCGCCAGCATCACGCCGAGCTGGCGCAGCCCGATCACGCCCGCGCCCAGCGTCAGCGCCAGGGCGAGCGAGCGCGCCCAGCGGCTGCGCAGCCAGCGCCAGGTGGGTGGGCGCTCCCCGAGCGCGAGGAGCAGCAGCCCGAGCGACAGCGAGAGCGCGACGAACGCCAGGAGGCCGGTCGCCGCGGGGCCGGAGGGGCCCAGCGCGCGCAGCGCCGCGTCGCGTGGGGCCTCTAGCAGGTTATGCAGGGCAATCACGAGGGCGATGAGTGTCAGGCGCGCCCCGAGGTCGCCGGTGTCGCCATGCGGCGGCGTCAACCAACCCCGCCAGGCGCGTCGCGCGCCAGCTGGGTTGGCCTCCGCCGCGTGCGCCTCAATCACAGATGCGTCATCCTCGCGCTTTTCAGGTGGTGGACGCCGCGCGGGCGGCGCCGGATGGCGCTCCCACGCGGTCTGGCTAGCCCTGAGATTGTTCGGTCAGCCAGCGCGCCGCCTCGATCGCGTGATAGGTGATGATCAGGTCCGCGCCGGCCCGCTTGATGCCAGTCAGGGTCTCCAGCGTGGCCCGGCGCTCATCCAGCCAGCCGTTGGCGGCGGCGGCTTTGAGCATCGCATACTCGCCGCTGACGTTATAGGCGGCGAGTGGCACGTCGAACTGGTCGCGCGCGCGCGCCAGCACATCCAGATAGGGCAGCGCCGGCTTGACCATCACGATGTCCGCGCCTTCCTGGATATCGAGCGCGATCTCACGCTGCGCCTCGCGCCCGTTGGCCGGGTCCATCTGGTAGGCGCGGCGGTCGCCGAACTGCGGGGCCGATTCCGCCGCCTCACGGAACGGGCCATAGAACACCGACGCGAATTTCGCCGCGTAGGCCATGATCGGCGTCGCGCTGAGTCCGGCGCCGTCGAGCGCCTCACGCAGAGCCGCTACCCGGCCATCCATCATGTCGGAAGGGGCGACGATATCCGCCCCCGCCTCGACATGAGATAGCGCTTCGCGCGCCAACAGTTCAAGCGTCTCGTCATTCTGGACCTCGCCATCACGGACCAGCCCACAATGGCCGTGACTGGTGTACTCGCACAGGCAGACATCGGTGACGATCACGAGCTCGGGAACCGCAGCCTTCATCGCGCGAATCGCGCGCTGCACGGGGCCGCGCGCGTCCCAGGCCGAGCTGCCGATCTCATCCTTCTGCGCGGGCACGCCAAAGAGCAGCGCGGCGCCGATGCCTAGCTGCGCCAGTTCCTCCGCCTGGCGCGCCATCGCGCCAACTGGCCACTGGCACTGCCCTGGCATCGAACTGATGGCGAGCGGTTCTGAAATGACCTCGCTGACGAAGAGCGGGAAGATGAAATCGGCGGGATCGAGCGCCGTCTCGCGGGTGAGCCGCCGCAGGCTCTCCGACCGGCGCAGACGGCGCATCCGCCGCGCGGGGAATCCACCCGCGACATGCGGCGTGCGCGGCGTGACATCAGCGGACGCGGTGGACGCCGTCCCGGAGCCAGATGTGGTCGTAGTCATGTCCGTCATCATGTCCAGCCCTCACCGCGCCCCTCGGCGGCGCGTTCCCGATTCATGAGTGAATATGGGTGAGTACGGGCGATATCCCTACAGACGCCCGCCGCTCGTTGCCCTTATTTGCCTTCTGGCATGGGCTTGAACGGCAGCATGATGAGCGCGACAAACGCCGCGAGCGCGGGGATCAGGTAGAGCACGCCCTCGATGACCGTATCGGTGTCGCGCGCGTTGACCAGAGTGAACAGGCTAAACAGCCCGAATCCTGACCCGATCAGGAACAGCAGCGCCGTGCTGAGCATCTTCTTCGACATTTCGCGCCTTCCAGAGCATGGTCCAAGCAGCGGCAGGAGTTTCACCTGCCCGGCGTGTAAATCGCCTCAAGCCCGTGTACGCCCGATGAATGTGTACGTGGCCATGCGCCAAGATTATACCATCCGTAGATGGAGCCATACCTCTTAGCATGGGTTTTAGCATGGGTTAAAGAGCCAGTTCGTCGGTGGCTACGTTACTTCCCGCCTGAGCGCCAGGGGAAGCCAGGCGCGCCGCTTGCGTAGTATGCTAGAGAGCGACCGCTGGCACGGCGCGCAGCGCGTGAAAGGCGCGCAAGGCGTGCAAGGCGTTGGCGGGGCTCATGATCGTCTCGTAAGATCTGATCTGGAGGAGCACAGGATGCGCATTCGCTGGCGAGGATCACGGCTGATAGCGTCTCTGATGGGACTGGCCTGCGTGGCTACGCTGTCCGCATGCCTTGGAGGAACGAGCGCCAAGCTGCCCGCAGGGACCGCTGCCACCAAAGGTCCGGTGACGGTCACTACAAACCTCAGCGCGTTCACCGCCAATGATGCGATCGGCGTCACCGTCAGCAACAACGGTTCCTCGGACTACTATGCTGTCAGCGGCAAATCGGCGTGCGTCATCGTCCAACTCGAACGATACAGTACGACGAAGAAGGCCTGGGAGTTGGTTGATGCCTGCCCAACGCGTGGAACAGCTCAGGTCTATGCGATCACTAAGAACTCCCAGCAGCCGTTCACGCTCGCCCCGACCTCCAGCGCCGACGTCAACGCCTGGGATGCGGGACTCTATCGCGTGACAGTGACCTATTCCGCGAAGAGTGATGGCGTAACGAACGCTCTGCAGGCGCAGAGCGCCGCATTCTATGTCCGCTGACCTGCGCCCGCCAAATGTCCATAGGTGATACTGCGAATATCGCGGATATCTCATGGGCGCCGCGCGGCGCGCTATCCCATCCCGTGACTCAGCGGCCTATCATCGTATGGAGCAGTGAGGAGCCATGTCGCCCATGTCATCTCCACGTGTCCCAGCGGATGGGGCGGCCAGCGCAAGGCGCGACATCACCCGCTTCGCCACCGATTTCCCCTTCGACGCCGCCGACCGCACCCGCCTCGCCGCCGCGTTGGGCGAAGGGCGGCTGCTCACGGCGCGAAACCATCAGAAGCTAGTGGAGCTACTCGGCGGTCATCCGGAAGTCGACGTCCTCTGCGTGACCTTCGTCCAGAGTGACCTTCCGCCGCTGCTGCCGAACCTGCGATGGCTGGCGCTCAGTAGCGCGGGCGCGGACCATGTCATCAACCAGCCGTGGGTCCGTGGGTCAGATGCGCCGGTCATTACGACCGCCAGTGGCGTCCATGGGGCGCCGATCAGCGAGCACGTCTTCTCGGCCATGCTCCTCTGGAGCCGCCACTGGCCAGATCTGATGCGGCTACAGCGCGAGCGCGCTTGGCCGGATGGTAGCAGAGAGCGGGCGAAGTACGCCGGGCGTGAGCTCGAAGGCGCGACACTGCTGGTAATCGGTCTTGGCGCCATCGGGCGGCGCATCGCCCAGCTTGGCCACGCGTTCGGCATGCGAACACTCGCCACCCGCCGTAGTGTCGCGCCAGGCGCGACCGATCCAGATGTCGACATCATCGCGCCGATCGAAGGCCTCGACGCGCTGCTCCCCCAGGCGGACTATATCGTGATCGCGACGCCCAGCACCGCTGAGACACGCGGCATGATCTCCGCCGCACGCCTGGCGCGCATGAAACCGGACGCGATGCTCATCAACATCGCGCGCGGTGATATCGTCGAGGAGCCCGCGCTGATCGAAGCGCTGACTGCCGGCAGGCTAGGCGCCGCCGCGCTCGATGTGACGGCGCGCGAGCCGCTGCCGGCCAACGACCCGCTATGGTCCACGCCCAACCTCGTTCTCTCGCCGCACATCTCTGGCTTGACGCAACGCTACAGTCGCCGCCTCACCGACATCCTGCTCGACAATATCGCCCGCTATCGTGAAGGCCAACCTATGCGCAATCTTGTTCAGCCAGCGCGGGGCTATTGACCTATTGACACGCTTCGTCCGCTGTCACGAGCTATTTTTCGCAGCCCTCTCGCTAAACGCTTGACGCGCATGCATCAACCAGCTAGAGTGTAGGCGGGTACGCCCACATTTCCCTCTCCTGGATGTGACGGCGGACGCAGGCATGGGGCCGCCATCGGGGAATGTCGGGCGAAGCGCTACGGCATCGGCCACATCGCGCCATGCTCAGGAGGAGCGTGCGTCGCGGGCGCGCCGGTAAGCGCCAGCGAGAGGAACGGGAAGATGCAGTCACAGTGGTCCGCGCCGAACGCCTCACTCGATCAGCGGCAGCGAGCCGAGTCCAGTTCAGCGCAGTCGGGGGTGATAGAGCTCGGGGCACGCGCTGAGACCCTGTTACGGCGTCTGCACGATGTGGAGGAGGCGCTGACGGACCAGGAGTGGTGGCTCATGGGCAACGTCTTCCCTGAGGCGCGCCGCCTCGCTGAGATCACCAGCCTGCTCTCGGTAGCGCGCGGTGAGCTCGAGACGTTTCTGAACGAGGTCTGCGGCATGACGGTTGCGGCAGAGAATGAACGCAAAGGCGCTGACGAGGATGTCTTCGCGCTGATGGGCGACCCGATGTGGATGAGTGGCAGCCGTGAGAAGGCGTTCGCTCTGCTCCGCATGCTCGTCGCCCAGGTTCCACCGATGCGGCAGTACGCCACCGCCCTCCAGGTGAACGCCGAGCGGATGCGCGTCCCGCCGGCTGCGATGGACCCGCTGGGTATCTGCGCCGAGCGGCTGGTGGAGATCGAGGAGATGCTGCGCCAGCCGCTAAGCTAGCCCGCGTCACGCGCGTGATCACGCCTTAGCGCGCGGGCGATGTGGGTGGCGCGGACAGCCGCGTGGCGCGCCGCCGAACGACCAGCCGCCGGCCAAACCAGATGAGCGCAATCGCGGGCACGATATAGAGAGCAAACACACCCAGCCAGATGAGGAGCGTCAGCAGGCCCTGGCCGAAGACGAGCGCGGCTCCCAGCGCCTGATGGAAGATCTGCCCAGGATTCCACGCCTCTGGCGGCGCAACGGTCGTCGAATCGAGTGGACTCACTTCGATCTGTACGGTATAGTAGGCCGTCTGCCCGCTCAGGAGAGCCAGATGCGTCTGGATATCCTCGATCTGTCCCTCCACGTCCGTCAGCCGCTGCTCGATGGTCAGCACATCGGCCAGCGATTGCGCCCGGTTCATCAGGCTCAACAGCCGCTGCTGCTCTGCGCGCAGGTTCGTCAGCCGCGACTGGCTGTCGACAAAATCGTTGGTGACATCCTGCACGGACTCCCGCAGATTGAGCAGCTTACCGCCATGCCCCTGCGCATAGCCTGCCAGATAGCTCTCGACCTGTGGATAGAGCGACGCCTCGACGTTGAACGTCATCGAGATATCAAAGCTCGCGCCGTCTTGCGCGTAGCTCAGTCCAGCCGACTGCGCCTTGGGATCGGTGGCCAGGATCCAGGCTTGCAGGTCTGACGCCGCTTTGCGCGGATCAGGCGCGGTCATGTTCACCCCGAGCGACTTGATGAGATACTGCGGGCTCGGCGGCTGGGTTGATGTTCCTGTTGATCCCGATGATGGCGAGCCTGCGGCTCCGGCGCTCCCCGTTGATCCTCGACTCGGCGCGTGCGAGGAGTCCTGTGAGGTCGCCGCGCCGGACGCCCCGTAGGAGGCTGCGCCGCCACAGCCAGCCAGCAGCACTACCAGCCCAACCAGTCCAATCAGCCCAGCGATGCTCCAGCCCCGCCCCCGCCTCATATGGTTCCACATCGCGCCATTCTCCTTGTGTGGCGTGCCGCCTATTTACTCGCGGGAGCGGAGCGCTCCCGCGTCGCTTGCGGCTCGCTTGAATGGACGCCATAGTTGAGCGAATTGTTCCCCCAGGGACCCCTGCGGCGCGCTTCCGCAACCCAGATGGCGCGGCTGGCGTAGTAGAGGTATAGTAAATATGTAGATTGCGACGGTAAGTCTACACGATTGCATGCTCGCCACCCTTGACACAAGGTCAGGGCGCGCGGTATAAATTATGTAGGTGTGCCGCATGGAAATACACAATTTACCCCCTGGCGATGAGGAGCGGTGGATGATCACCTATCACTTCGTGTGGGGGCCCATGCGCTTCAAGCCCTGCCTCACCGGCGAGGTCGCCGAGCGGCTGCGGGCGCTGATCTTCGAGTCGCAGGAGCGCGCCAGCGCGGCGGAATACGCTCCGTTGACGATCGTGGTGCGACCCGACCGGGTGTATCTGTCGGCGGCGGCGCCGCCGACGACCGCGCCCCACCGGATCGTCTGCCAGGTGAAGGCGCGCACCTCACGCGCGTTGCGTGAGGAGTTTCCGGAGCTGACGCGCATCCCGACGCTCTGGACTCGCGCCTATCTGGTGATGGCGGGGGACCAGCTCACCGCGGAGGAGGTCCTGCGCCGCTTCGAGGCGGCCCTGCCGCCTCGACGACGACCGGGCCGTCCGCGCAAGGTCCAACCCACCTCAACCGGGGAGGGAACCGAGCGATAGCGAACCGATAGCGAACCGATAGCGAACCGACAGGACCACCGGTCACCGATCAGGTGGAAGCCTGGGACAAGTTTGATCACAACCCATGACGACGCGCGCGGAGATGCGAGAGACCGTGTGGAGGCGCGCGGAATCCCTGCAAAAGGGGGACATTGTACGATGCAAAAATGTGAGCGCTGCCAGACACGCGACGCCCGAGTGCGCCTGGATTCCGGCCGCGAGCAGCACTATTACTGCCGCCAGTGCGCCGAAGAGCTGTTGGGCCCGATGAACAATGGGATCGGCAACGATCAGTTGGGCGGCATGTTCGGCTCACTCTTCAATAATCCCGGCATGTTCGGCGCGATGAACGGCGGCCCGGGCATGGGCGCGATGGGCCCGGGAAGCGCTGGCCGCCCAGGCGCGACCGCCACGGCGCAGCGTGAGCCCACTAAGCACAGCAAGACGCCGATCATTGACCAGTACGGTCGCGACCTGACCCAGGAAGCGCGCGATGGCAAGCTTGACCCGGCCGCTGGACGTGGGCGCGAGATCAAGCGCGTGCTGACCGTATTGGGCCGGAGGCAGAAGAACAACCCGGTGCTGATCGGTGAGCCAGGCGTCGGTAAAACGGCGATTGTCGAGGGCATCGCCCGCCGCATCGTTGAAGGCAATGTGCCGCCGACACTCCGTGAGGCACGCATCGTCGCCGTCAGCATGGGCGGCGTGGTAGCTGGAGCGATGTTCCGCGGCCAGTTCGAGGAGCGCATCAAGGGCATCATCGAGGAGGCGCGCGCCAACCCGGAGATCATCCTCTTCATTGATGAGCTTCACACAGTCGTTGGGGCGGGAGCCGCCGAGGGCGCGGTAGGCGCGTCCGACTTGCTGAAGCCGGCCCTGGCGCGCGGCGAGCTACGCTGCATCGGCGCCACCACGCTCGACGAGTATCGCAAGCACATCGAGAAGGATGCGGCGCTCGAGCGGCGCTTCCAGCCGGTGAAGGTAGGCGAGCCGTCGGTCGAAGAGGCGATGGAGATGCTGCGCACGCTGCGCGCGAACTACGAGTCGCACCACGGCGTAAGCATCACCGATGAGGCGATCGAGGCGGCTGTGAAGCTTTCCGACCGCTACATCAACGACCGCTTCCTGCCTGACAAGGCGATTGACGTGATGGACGAGGCCGCCTCATCGCTGCGCCTGGAGGCCATCGAGCATGGTCTGCTCGGCCCGGACGCGGTGCGTAACCTGGAGCGCGAGTTGGCCCAGATCCAGCAGGAGAAGGAGGCCGCCGCCAACGCGGAGGACTACGAGCGCGCCGCCAAGCTGCGCCAGCGCGAGCTGCAGGCGCAGCAGCAGCTCGATCAGGCGCGCGAAAAGGCCGAGAGCGTGCCGACGTTGATGGTGACGCCTGAGGAGATCGCGCGGGTCATTGAAAACTGGACGGGCGTGCCGGTCAGCCAGATGGTGGACGCCGAGCGCGTCAACCTGATCCATCTGGAGAACGACCTGCGCCAGCGCGTCATCGGCCAGGACGAGGCGATCAACGCCGTCGCCCGCGCCATCCGGCGCTCACGCGCGGGCATGAAGGACCCGCGCCGGCCAATCGGCTCCTTCCTGTTCATGGGCCCGACCGGCGTCGGTAAGACGGAGTTGGCGCGCGCGCTGGCCGCGACGATCTTCGGCAGCGAAGACGCGATGATCCGCCTCGACATGTCGGAATACATGGAGGGGCATACGGTTTCGCGCCTGTTCGGCAGCCCGCCGGGCTACGTCGGGCATGACGAGGGTGGCCAGCTCACCGAGCGGGTGCGCCGCCGGCCGTACAGCGTCGTCCTGTTCGATGAGATCGAGAAGGCGCATCCGGAGGTCTTCAACGCGCTGCTGCAAATCCTGGACGATGGCCGTTTGACGGATGGCCAGGGTCGCACGGTGGACTTCAAGAATACCGTGGTCATCATGACCAGCAACGCGGCGACCGAGGACATCCGCCGGGCCAACATCGGCTTCATGGCGCCCAAGTGGGGCGACGCGGAGACCGCGCGCGACAGCGAGCAGGCGCGCATGCGCGCCAAGGCGCTGGAAGGCCTGCGCCGTGCGTTCCGGCCCGAGTTCATCAACCGCATTGACCAGATCGTCGTATTCCACGCGCTGGGCCGCGACGAGTTGCGGCAGATCGTAGACCTACTGCTCGATCAATCGCGGGAGCGCCTGACGGAGCAGACCGTCAAGCTGGAGTTCGGTGACGATCTGCGCGACTTCCTGATGAAGGAAGGCTTCGATCCGGAGTTTGGGGCGCGGCCGCTGCGCCGGGCCATCCAGACGACCGTGGATGACACACTGGCCGATGCGCTGCTCTCTGGCGCCGTTCAGCCTGGCCAGACGGCCGTGCTGACGGTCGAGAACGGCGCGGTGAAGGTGACGGCGACCGGCGAGCCAATCGTCCGGCAGCCGGCCAACCCACAACTGCTAACGCCGTCGCAGGCCTAAGCCGCCGCGACCAGGCGTAGCGATAAGTCAGAGCCGCCCCCATGCTCCCTGTCCAGAGCATGGGGGCGGCTCTTTTCACCTCATTTGCTCAAAGACGAGACACCGGCCTCGGTTTGACAGCGCATGCGCATATGTGTGTTTCTTACGGTTACGCGCCAGCCTGTGACCTTGCCTCTGGCGCCGTTCATCCATTGCACCATCCACCATCGCGTCGAAGGAGGCGCCGCTATGGCCAACACACCCGCCCCAGAGCATGAGAGTGGCGCCCCCTCAGTTTCCGAGCGCCAGTCCAAGGCGACCAAGGCGACCCCCGCCTCTAAGCCAGAGCCACGCCTGCCCACAGCGCTGCTCTTCGACGCCGCCTTCCTCGAACATCAGCCGCCGCCCGATTTTCCTGAGCAGCCGGAGCGCATACGCGTGGCGATGGAGATGATCGAGGCGCTGATTGCGGAAGGCACGATTCCCCGAGAGCTGGTGCTGCGCGAGCCGGTGCGCCCCGCGACCGAGTTGGAAATCGCCTCCATTCATGACCTGGGCTACATGCGCAAGGTGGAGCGCGCGGTCAAGGCGCAGGCGAAGGCGGATGAGGAGAATGGCGAGCACGGTTCGCGCGAGGTGGCAAGTGAAGTCTTCGTCTCCGCTGGCAGCTGGGATGCGGCGCTGCTGGCTGCGGGCGCGCCGCTTGCGGGGCTGGACGCCATCGCCGAAGGGCGCGCGCGCAACGCCTACGCGCTGGTGCGGCCGCCGGGCCATCACGCCCGCCCGCGCGGCGGGATGGGGTTCTGCGTCTTCAACAACGTCGCCATCGCCGCGCGCTACGCCCAGAACCGCTATGACTGGCGCAAGGTGCTGATCGTGGACTACGACGTGCACCATGGCAATGGGACTGAAGAGGCGTTCTACGATGATCCCGAGGTGGTCTATTTTTCGACGCACCAGTATCCCTGGTATCCGGGAACCGGGGCGTCGGGCGAGCGCGGCGCGGGGGCGGGGCTGGGGGCGACGATCAATGTGCCGCTGCCGGCCGGGTCGGGTTGGAGCGAGTACGACGCGGTCTTCCGCCAGGTCCTCTGGCCGGTGGCCGACCGCCTGCGGCCCGATCTGATCCTGCTCTCGGCTGGCTTCGACGCCCACTGGCGCGACCCACTGGGCGAGATGCTGCTCTCGACCGCTGATTTCTCCGACCTGACGCTGGAGGTGATCGAGCTCGCCGACGCCTACTGCGCTGGGCGGCTGGTCGTGGTCCAGGAGGGCGGCTACGATCTGCCGGCGATGGCGCAGGGCGCCGCCACCGCGCTCGTCGCGCTCACCGGCAGCGATGGCATTGTGGATAACCTGGGCCAGCCGCCGCCGCGGAACTCCCGCTGGAACGAGGAAGCGATCATCCAGGCGCTCTATCAACTGCATGGGTTGGCGCACTACCGCCGCAAGCCGCGCCGCGTGCTGACGCGTCCCACAGCGCGCCCCAGCGATCCCGCCGACAATTCCGGCGGCGATCCCGGCGGCGATCCCGGGCGAAGAACGGACGTGTGATCGCCCAGGCGGGCCGCGCGCACACGCCCGCGCGCCTCCGTGCCTCCCCACAGCGCCTCCATCGCGGCGACCCTCCGGCGTGCGCGCGGCTCCGGCGCTCCGGCGCTCACGCCGTGGTGGCGAGCAGGCGGATGATCGGGGTGTCGTCGGCGGGTTGCAGCCAGGGCGTCCAGTCGGAGCTGAGGTCAGGCGCGCCGATGGCCACCCGCCCGTGGATGAGGGCGAACGTTTTGCCCTGCCAGGCGGTGTTGCCCAGCAGCGCGCCGGCCGCCGCGGGGTCGGTCCCGCTGGCCAGGACGCCCATGCCCTGCGTGTCCACCAGCCAGCGGCTGTGGGCGACGATCACGCCGTCGTCCGAGGCGGCGTCCTGGGTGACGTAGAGGCGGGCGCCGTTGGCCGCTGGACTGATGGCGAGGGCATCGTTCAGGCGGGTGGTGGCGGGGGCCGCCGGGCCACCCAGGCCGATCTGCCCGAGGAGGGCGGGCCCCTGGGCTGAGGCGTCGAGCACGTAGACGGTCGCCTGCGGGCTGCCGGTGACCAGATACACCTGAAGCGCCGACGGCGAGGCGCTGGCGGCGAGCTGGGTGGCGGTGAAGTTCCCCTGGCTGGGCGGGCTGGCGGGCAGGCCGAGGGCGGTGACCTGGCCTGAGGGCAGGGCGATGCGGCGGATGATGGCGTAGCGCACGCCGCTGGCGTCGCTGGCCAGCACGGCGTCGAAGAGCGCCTGGCCATCGGGGGCGACGGCGAGCGCGCCGCCGGCCGCCGCGACCTGCCGCAGGCCGCTCACCGAGATGACGGGGACGACGTCGGGGAAGGCGGAGGACGGCAGGCTGCCGGGCGGGGTGGGCAGCGGGACCTGGTTGGGGGTGGTGACGCGCAGGGAGCCGGTGATCTGACCGGCGCGGGTGGAGAGAACCAGCGCGCGCGGGCCGCGCAGCGCGCCGTCCGGGCCGCTCAGGCCAATGTAGGCGGTCGCGCCATCGGGCGCGAGCGCCAGCGAGACGGCGCTGATGTCGCCCGGCAGCGCCTGCCCGCCCGGCAGCGTGAGCGGAGTGATGAATCGCGTGGCGCCGGAGCGGACATCGAACCCGACGAGCGCCTGGGCGCTGCCATGCTGCCCGGGCGTGAGCTCGTAGACCATCTGGCCATCGGTGACGACGGCGACCGGCAGGGTGGCGAGGCTGGCGGCGTGCAGCGCGGCGCTGGAGGCGGGCAGCGAGCGGACGACCTGTCCGGTCCGCTGGTCCACCACGATGACCTCCGCCACCTGCTGGCTCTGGCCCTGGGCGGTGGTCACTGTGACCAGCTTGTCGGTCTCGGCGAGCAGCGCGCCTTCGGGGGCAGCCGGCGGCACATGCTGGAGCTGGTTGGTGGTCCGCTGCACCGTGAAGACGCCGAGCGAGCGCGCCAGGCCGCCCACGCCCATGACCGCGACCACCAGCGTGATGACCGCCAGCACGGTCGCGACCGCGCCAAAGCGCCCCAACGTGCCCAGCGCCCGCAACGGCCGCAGATAGCGCTCGGTGCGCGCGGCCTTTACGCGCACGGGCTCGCGCAGGTCTGGCACGTAAGGCGCCGGCGCGCTGCCGAGCGATGACAGCAGGACGTATGGAGTGCGCAGCTCCTGGGCGCGCGCGCCGCAAATCTCGCAGACCGCCATATGCTCGCGCACGGCCACCGCCACATCGGGAGGCAGCTCATCCGAGAACTCGGCGACCAGCAGTTCGGGCTCGAGCGGGCAGTTGAGCTGGCGCAGGGTGCCCCGGCGGGTGGTCACACGACTCATCCGCGTGAACGGCAGCTCAGTCTCCGGCATCCTTACCACACTCCTCACCTGGACATCTGAACGTGGCTCGCCAGCGAGCGATCGCACGACTGGCGAGCGGCGTGAACGAATCAGAGCGAATCATAGCGCTAGCGACCGTGCGCGTCGGGCGTCTCATCCCACAGGTCTTCAAGCGTCTGGGCGGACGGCGGAGTTGGGCGTGGCTCAACGCCTGCGCGATCGGGCATGTCGTCAAAGGACGGTTGGGCGCTGAGGATCCCTGGCGTCTGTCCGGCTGGTATACGCATCTCGTAGGCCAGTGAGTCGCCACTCGGCTCTGGTATTGCCATATCCTGGCGCGAGCGCTCCCAACTAGTCCAACCATAGTCGCCCTCTGTCAGCGCGATGCTCAAATCGAGCGGTGGAGAGGCATCAAGCGCCCCTCGGGCCAGATCAGCAGGCGGCGCATCCCCGTTATCATCCCCGAAATCGACGTCGTCCTCCGCGACTGGCGTAGAGGCGACTTCCTGCTCGATGGGCGCCTCCAGGTCCAAGACCATCGAGCGCTCCCACATATCGCCGTCCCCCGCATCCTCAGCGTCCGTTGGAGCGGTAGCGATGATCGCCTCGAAGCTGAGGGGCGCCATCATCCCGGCAGAGTCAATCCAGTTCATCGTGATGCCGCTCGCTCCAGCGTTCCCCGTCTCAGTGTCTCCCGACTCCAGCTCGTAGACCAGTGGCGTCGAGCGTGGGCTGGGTGAGCCCAATCCCGGCGACATCGCTAGCGGCTCCGAGTGAACCGGAAGGGCGTCTACCACCGGGCCGACGATCGCGTCGGCGGCGATGCGTGTGACGACGCCAGCGCGCGTATACGGCACGCCTGGCTCATCGGTATCCCCCGTCTCCACTTGCTCTGTATTCATAGAAGCTAGCGTCGGCTCTGGCTCATCCTCTATCGGCGGCGTGCGCGGGGACGAAGCGTACGGCGGCATGCCGGAGTCATCCGCTGGCGCAGCGGCGTCCGCATCGAGCCCTACGTGGGACGAATCGAGCTCCACATCATCATCCGATCCGCGATAGGGAGACGCGGATCGGCTCTCAGGATATGAGGGGCGCTCGCCAGCCATCTCGTCCTCGTAGTAGGCGACGCCGCCCACGCGCTCGCCCTTGTCATCGAGCGAATCCACCAAAAGCGGCGTAGTAGCTGGCGCGGGCGTCATCATCTCGGCCGCCATTTCCTCTGGCGTCTCTGGCACGATGACTGGCTCCGGCTCTGGAATCGGGACGGGGCCCTCCTCTTCGATCCGCCGCGGCAGCGCGTCGCCATACCCCAACTCCTCTGGGAGCCCAAGAGATTGCACCGCCGCCTGATAGCTCTGAGAGAACTGCGCCAGCCCATGCACAATGCGCTTACGCGCGGCTGAGCCCGTAATGCCCAACGCGCGCGCCACTTCGGCCTGATTCAGCCCAGCTACGAGATGCAGCGCGAGACACTGCGCGTCGCCGTACGGCAACTCAGCCAGGGTAAGGCGCACCAGGCGATGGCGCAGCGCTTCGCGAGGGTCAAGGATATCGGGCGTGTCATCACCCGGATTGGGCTCTGTCGCCTCAGTCGGCACGCGCTCTGGCTCGCTCTGGTTGGCAGCAGGGCGAGGCGGCGCGTCTGGCGTTTGCCAGACGAGAGGGCGGGCCTGGCGGTTGACGGAGCCTACCACATTCCGCAGTCGGCCAATCCCACCTCGCAGCGTACGCTGGGGCGCCGCCCCAGATTCCTGAGGGAGCAGCCCAGCGACCCGCGCCGCGTCCAGGCGCGGGGGCCGCTGCCCCGGCCGCGGGTGGCGCAGCGTCTCCAGCCCGGCCTCGGTTGAAGCACGCAGCAGCCATAACCGCAGATTCTCCGCGCCATGTGGCCCATGCAAGCGCCGCTCCATACGCTCGAAGACGCGCTCCGCCAGCTCGCGTGCGTGGCCATGATCCCCGCAAAGGCGAGTCAGATAGCGAGTGACGGCGGGCTGATACCGTGCGATCAGCGCTGTCAGCGCCCAATCCGCTCCAGCGCGCGCCTGCGCGGCGAGCCGCCGCTCGCGTTCCGTTTCGGCGTCGAGCGCCTGCTCGCTCGCTGGCGGAAACGAATCCCTCCAGACCATATGCCGCCTGCCTTCCCCTGCGGACACCCATTCGCCGGCTGGCTCCGCCCATATGTCTCACCGATTGCGCGCTTCGCTCGCTCATCTCGCCCCGACTATCGGCGTCAGACTCCCCCACTCACGCCCTCGTGAATGACGCGCGCGACCGCGCCCATGTTCCGCGCCGGTCGCGCCCACTCACTGGAATAAGACGGCTCATATGCAGACTTCGCAACGCAGGCGCCTCAACAAGGCGAAATCGGCTATCAGGGAGCGACCACCGGCACACGGACTCGCAGCGCAGACCGCCGCACGCACACAAGGCGCCACATCCTAGTGGACACCTCCAATTCCATCGTCGGAACACCTGGCGTCTCAAAGCAAGCGAGCTATTAAAGCGCCGTTGCGCTCACTAGCTTCAGTATACATCCACCGGGCGAAAAATAAATCGGGCGGGCGTCCGATGTTTTGCGGCCAGTGTGGACATATACTCAGTCCTGTGCCCGCCCGAGCGCCTGATTCCTAAAACGGGCGCGTGTTCGTGTTAGAGAGGAGCTGGCGCATGGTAACCGCCGCGCCGCGACTGGAGTCACTCGATCACATCATTCAAGAGCGCATCCCACCAGATGGCCCAGGCGCCGCCGTCGCGGTCATACAGGGCGGTCAAGTCATCCACAGCGCCGGGTACGGCATGGCGAGCCTGGAATGGAGCCAGCCTGTCGGCCCCGATACCGTGTTCGGCATCGGCTCCACGACCAAGCCCTTCACCGCCACCGCCATCATGCTGCTGGAGCGCGACGGGCTGCTCGCCACCGCCGCGCCGATCACCGACTACCTGCCCGATTACGACACCCACGGCGCGACGATCACCCTCACCCACCTGCTCACCCACACCTCCGGCATCCCCAACTTCATTACCCGTCCCGGATTCTGGGAGCGCGTCGCCCCGCTCGATCACGACCATCTCCAGCTTCGCGCGCTGTTCGAGCCGCTGCCGCTCGATTTCGCGCCTGGCGAGCGCTACCGCTACAGCAACTCCGGCTACTGCCTGCTCGGCATGGTGATCGAGCGCGTCGCTGGCATGCCGTACGCGGACTTCGTGCGCGAGCGCATCTTCGAGCCGCTGGGCATGGCATCGTCGGGCTATCTCAGCCGTAATCGCGTCATCCCGCGTCTCGCTATGGGCTACGAGATGGAGTGGCGCATCGCCGGTTTCCGGCCCCATGTGAGCGAAACCCTGGTCTACTCCGCTGGGGCGATCCATTCTACCGTTGAGGACCTGGCGCGCTGGGACGCTGCCCTGCGCGACGCGCGCCTGCTCGATCGTGAGACGCTGGCGCGCATGGAGCGGCCGCTGACGCTCAATGACGCGCGACACGAAGGCTATGGCCTGGGCTGGGGGCTCTCGCGGTTCCGTGGCCGCCCGGTAGTCCGTCACGCGGGCAGCGTGCCAGGCTATTCGGCGTTCCTCGGGCGCTTCGTCGAAGACGACCTGACGATCATCATCCTCTCGAACTGGGGGCTCTTTGATGCCGCTAGACTGCTGGCGCGACCTATCGCCGGTCTGCTGCTCGACCTTCCTGAGCCCCCAATGCCGGAACATACGCCCAGCATCGAAGCCAGCGCGCTCGCACGCATGGCGGGCTCCTACGCCAACGGTATCGGCGATGTCGTGGAGTTCACAGTAGATGGCGGGCGCCTGAGCGCGTCAGGCGAGCTAACCGCCGATCTCATTCCCATCTCGGACACGGCATTCCGCGCCGCGCACGACGCTGACATCACTGTCAGCTTCGAGGACATGACCGCCTCAGGATACGCTCGGGCGAAGATCGTCGTCCCCTTCTATTGGTATTACGTCTACCGCTAACCCAGCGCGTGAGCCTCAACCCAGGTCCGCCAGCAGCCGGTCTTCTTCCTCGTAATCAAAGTCAGCGGGATCATCGGTCTCTGGCGGGTTCGCGCGCTCCCAGGCGACGGCGCGGGCGTAGGTCTCCGCGAGCGGCGTCGGCTCCGCATATCCTAGCTCCGCCCGGATGCGGCCGCTCTCGGTGACGAGGTCTTGCTCCGTCGCAACTCCAGCCCGCAGCCGCTCGGGCAGCGCGCCCGGCGGCGCGAGCGCGATGCGACCCCACCAGCCCGCGGCCTGGGCGACCGCCCGCACGCGCTCCTCCAGCGAGAGCGCATCGCGCTCGCCGACGTTGTAGATGTGGCCAGCGGAGCGCGGGTCCAGCGCCGCCAGAACAATAGCGTGCGCCACATCCTCCACATAGCCATACGTCCAGCGCCAGCGCGCCTCAGCGGCATCCAGCAGGATGGCGGGCCGCCCGTCATCCATCCGCTTGAGCCACGGGCGGAAGCGGCGCTGCCGGTCATTCGGGCCATACACCGCGGGAAGGCGAATGACGACGCAGGGCAGCTCCGGCTCGGACATCACCGCCCGCTCGACCAGAATCTTGTCGTACTCATCCGTCCAGTGCGCCGGGTCATCCGCCGCGCGCGGTGGCTCACTCCGGTAGGGATAGAGCCGCTCGCGCAGCGGCGCGTCCTCAGTCAGCGGCGTCGCATCTGGCGGCCCAGGCTCGACGCCAATCAGCCGTCCGTAGGCGCGGTAGACATCCTGACTGGAGATGACCACAGCGCGGCTGGCAATCCCGCGCAGCGTCCGCGTGAACGCCGTGGCCTGCGCCTCAGTCATCGCAAGCATGTGGATCGCGACCTCGGGATCAAACGCCATGATCTGGGGCCGCATGGCCTCCAGGTCGTCCCGGTCGGCATGGATGTGCTGGAGATGCGTGGCGCCGCGCGCTTCCTTCAGGTCCGTCAGGTCCTCAGGCTCCGCCCGCCCGCGATGGTAGACCGCGACCTCGTGGCCGCCCGCCAGCAACTCGCGGGTGACGGCAAGCCCGATGAAGCTCACCCCTCCAATCACCAGAACCCGCATGGTCTCTCCTCCTCGCCTCCTCAACAGCGGCTCGCGGCGCCACGCTCCCGCAGTCAACGGTTTCGGGCGCGCCCCTTCCAGTCTTCGAGTGTCAGCACTTCATCCACGATACCGAATTCGCGCGCGGCCTCGGCGGTCATGAAGAAGTCGCGCTCGGTGTCGTGGCGGATGCGCTCCAGCGACTGGCCGGTATGCAGCGCGATGATGTCATTCATCACGTCGCGGGTATGCAGCAGGTCGCGCGCATGGATGTCAATGTCGGTCACCTGCCCGCCGAGCCCGCCCTGCAAGAGCGGCTGATGTAGATGCACCTTGGCGTGCGGCAAGGCGAAGCGCCTGCCAGGGTCACCCGCCATGAGCAGGATTGTGCCGAAGCTGGCCGCCAGGCCCACGCAGGTCGTGGCGATCGGGCAGCGCAGCGTGCGCATGGTGTCATAGATCGCCAGCCCAGCGGTGATGACGCCGCCCGGCGAGTTGATGTACATATTGATCTCGCGCTCTGGCTGCTCGCTCGCCAGAAACAGCAACTCGGCGACGATCAGATTGGCGGCCTGGTCCTCGATGGGGCCGTTGACCATGATGATGCGCTCGCGCAGCAGGCGGGAATAGAGATCGTAGGCCCGCTCGCCCCGTGTGCCGCTCTCGATCACCGTCGGCACAATCAGCGCCGCTGCCGAGAGTTGCGCGTCGCGCGCGCCATAATCCGCGGACATTGTAGTATCCTCCTCGTTCCAGGTCACGCCGGACGCATGAAGTAGTAGATCAGCCGCGCGGACTCGCTCTTGCCCACCGGATGCGCCACGCTGACCAGCATCCAGCCCTCAGCGCCCAGCGCGTTGAGCGCGCGCTCGTCCAGTGGCTCGTCTTCGCGCAGGTCAATCGTGACGCTGTGGTACTCCCAGCGCGGTGGCTCGCTGACGCGCTCGTAGACAATCGGCATTGGCAAGCTGAAGGGCTGCGGCGGCTTCTGCTCGAATCCCAGCCCTCTGACGTTCAACATCGGAAATCGCTCCTCCCGAAAAGCCAGAATCGTGGATGGCGCCTGGCGGGACACGCCTGCCGCCCGGCGCCATCCGCGCGTGTCGCTTGTAACATAGGCGGGCGCGGCGTAGAATTGAAGGCGAATCCGATGCTGATAGCATCGCTGGCGGGGCGAGCGATGCTATCAGCATATGTGGCGCGCGAGCGCTGGTCCACGACTCAACGATGGAGGCGACGCGATGGACGATCTGCAAGCGGCGGTGGGAGCCGTGATTCGCCGGGAGCGGCGCGCGCGCGGCATGACGCTGAAGGAGCTGGCGGCGCGCGCCATTGTCTCCGTCGTCTACCTGGGGGAAATCGAGCGCGGTAAGAAGTATCCCTCGCCCGTCGTGCTGGAGCGCCTGGCCTCCGCCCTCGACCTGGCGACGCCCGATCTGCTCATGCTGATCGCCTTCACGCTCCGTGGTGAGGAGCGCGTAGTCACGCGCGCTATCGGCTTCACCACGCCCAGCGTGACAGAGCCTGTGGGCGCCGCTGGCCCAGGTCGCGTCGTCAATATGCTCGGCGCGCTCGTCGCATGAGCATAGACGAAACCGGTTCCACCGCGCCAGAGGGCGAGCGCCTGCAAAAGTACCTCGCCCGCTGCGGCGTGGCCTCCCGTCGCCACGCTGAGGACCTCATCACCTCCGGCCTCGTCACCGTCAATGGCGCGGTCGCGCGCGAGCTTGGCGTCCGGGTGGACCCTACGCGCGATGTCGTGCGGGTACGCGGCGAACGTGTCACACCCGCCACGCGCAATCGCTATCTCCTGATGAACAAGCCCGCTGGCGTCGTCACAACCGTCAATGATCCGCATGGACGGCGCACGGTGCTCGATCTGCTGCCCCCACGCTGGCGCCATGAGCGGGTGTATCCCGTTGGTCGCCTCGACCACAACACCGAGGGCTTGTTGCTGCTCACCAACGATGGCGACCTGGCGCTACGTCTCACCCACCCACGCTATGCGCTTGCCAAGGAATATCACGCGCTGGTAGAGGGACGCCCAACGCCCGAGGAGCTAGCGCGCCTGGCCGCAGGCATCCTGCTCCCCGGCGAGACGCGCCCGACCGCGTCCGCTCGCGCCTGGCTGCTGCGCGGCGGCGCCGACGAGGGCGCCTGGGTTGGCCTGGAGCTGCATGAGGGGCGCAACCGGCAGGCGCGCCGTATGTTCGACGCCATCGGCCATCCGGTCATCCGGCTGCGGCGCGTGCGCGTCGGCCCGCTGACGCTTGGCGACCTGGCCCCCGGCGAAACGCGCCAGTTGACCGCGCGCGAGGCGGAGACGCTGCGCCGCGAGGCCGGTCTGGCGAGCGCCCCGACGGCCGCGCCCTAGAATTCTCGAATTCAGGAGGAGAGCGAGCGATGTGGAGAGTCTACGCGCTGGGATTTGGCCTGATGGCGGTGGTGATGGTCATCGCGGGCGCGGCGCTGTTCGTCGTCACCCTGATGGACCCGCCGACCGGTAACGCGGCGCCAGAATGGGTCTTACTCCTGCGCGCCGCGGTAGCGGTCGTGCTTGGCGTCGTCGCGGGCGCGCTCTCCACGCTCGCCTGGCGTCAGACGCGGCGGCCTAGCGTCTAGCGGCGCGCCACGCTGCGCCTGGTACTCCAGGTCGTAGCAGGCCAGAGCGTGTTATGCTCCTTACGTTCGCAAGCTCATAGTCCATGGCTATACGAAGGTCATCGTGGAAAATCAAGGAGCCTGTGTGATCGAGCGCACTGGAGACCGCTGCGTCTATCTGCTCTTCGAGCGCCTCAGCCAGGCCCCCGGCCTGCTCCATGGCGTCTTCACCCGCAAGGGCGGCTACAGCGCGCCCCCGTTCGATGGGCTGAATGTCGCCACTACCACCGGCGACGACCCTGACTCGGCGCGCCGCAACCAGCGCGTCATCGCCAGCGAGCTTGGCCTCACGCTCATCAGCGCGCGCGCCGCCCACGGCGTGGACTCCTGCGTCATCGCGCGCAAGTCGCCCGGCGAGCCTGATGAGGCCCTGCGTGACCGCACGCGACAGGTACTCGCCGACGCGATGATCACCACCGAGACCAGCCTTGGCCTGTTCTGGGGCTTTGGCGACTGCGCGCCCATCCTGCTGTACGATCCCCGCCACCGTGCCATCGCCCTCGCGCATGGCGGTTGGCGTGGCGCGGCGGGCGCCATCGGTCCGCGCACCATAGACGCGATGCGCGAGCGGTTCGGCTCACGGCCCGAAGAGCTGCTCGCGGGCGTCGGCCCCGCCATCCAGTCCTGCTGCTACCAGGTCAACGACGTCGTGTATGACGCTTTCCAGCGTGACCCGCGCGCCCGTGACACCGCGACGTTCGTCCAGCGCGCCGATGATGGCGGCGACTCCGCGTTCTATCTCGACGTGACCGAGAGCAACGCGCGCCAGATCCTGGCCGCTGGCGTGCGCGCTGACCATCTGGATGTGGCGCCGCACTGCACCGGCTGCGCTGCCGACCTCTTCTATTCGCACCGCAAGCGCCCACAGGCCGATGGGCGCTTCGGCGTGGTGATCGGCCTCGCAGCCTGATCGCCGGTTCATTGGGGAGTCTGCGCGCATGGAACGCCTGGAAGATACAGCGCCAACCAGCGCCAGCGCCTGGGTGGATGATGCGCTCGCGGAGCGCGCGCGCGCCATACAGACCCGCATCGCGGCGGCGGCGAGGCGCGCTGACCGCACAGCGGAGAGCGTGACGCTGATCGCTGTCACCAAGACCGTTCCCGCTGAGCGTGTGCTCGCGGCGGCGGCGCTCGGTCTGACAGTCTTCGGCGAGAATCGCGTGCAGGAGGCGCGCGACAAGCGCGTACGGCTGGCGGCGCTGGCCGAGGGCGACCCCAATGCGGCGCGGCTGCTGGGCCGGATGCGCTGGGAACTGATCGGCCACTTGCAGACCAACAAATCCGGACGCGCGCTGGAGCTCTTCGACCGCATCCAGAGCGTTGATAGCCTGCGACTTGCGGAAGCGTTGAGCGCGCGGGCCACGGTGCTCAACCGCACGCTGCCCATCTTGCTTGAGGTCAATGTTGCCGGTGAGGGCAGCAAATCCGGCTTCGCCGCTGATGAGGCGGAGAACGTCGCGCGCGTCATCGCCGCTCTACCTATGCTGCGCATCGAAGGGCTGATGACCGTCGCACCGCTGGTTCCCGACCCGGAGCAGGCGCGCCCAGTCTTTCGCCGCTTGCGCGAGCTACACGACCACCTACGCGCCGCCGTCCCGCTCGGCGAGGAGGGCTGGCGCGAGCTTTCGATGGGCATGAGCGACGACTTCGAGGTCGCCATCGAGGAGGGGGCCACCCTCGTCCGCATTGGACGCGGGCTCTTCGGCGAGCGCCCTGCGCCACAGATGACGACAAATCCGCCTCTCAACTAGCTCCCGCGGGTGGCCAAACAGACCGCGGGAGAGCGCATATCGTATGATCGTGATACACTGGAAAACACACTGACACGCCCGACAGGTACACGGGTGAACTTCGAGGGGGGCCTATGGACGCGGGCGATTTGCTGCTTACCAGGCGCGTGCGCCAGAACCACGCCCTGGAACACGCGACCGTTACCATTCTCACCAGCGACCTACCCGGCCTTAGCGTGAGCGCTCGCTCCAATACCCACGGCTTCACGATCTTCGCCGACCTCGATCCCACGCTGGTGCGTAGCGCCGCCGACGAGGCGCTGGCTCGCTTGCGCGCGGGCGAAGCTGAACTGGCGATCCATCCCAATTGCGGCACGAACCTCGCAGTAGGGATGTCCTTGGCGCTCATGGGCTCGCTCTGGTCGCTGACCGCGATGCGCCAGCGGACTCGGCTGGCGACAGCGCTGGCCAGCTCCGTGGCAAGCATCGCGATCGCCCGGCCGCTCGGCTCGTTGGCCCAGAAGTATCTGACCACATTGCCCGATCTCAGCGATGTCCGCATCATAGACGTGCGCTCGCGTCGCATGCTGGGCCGCCGTGTCGTGGAGACCGTGACCACGACTGTCCGGTGATCGCGCGCCATTCGCGGCGCGCCAAAGACACCTCAAGAAGGAGCGTGATGGGCCATGGCCGCACTGGAACTCCTGGGGTCTCTTGGGCTCCTGCATCTGTTCATCATGCTCCTCTTCGGCTTCCTCATTATCTGCCTGCTTGTGCGGGTGATCCTCTCCTGGCTGCCAATGCTATCGCCGGGCAATCCATTCGTCCGCTTCTTCACCAACATCACGGCCCCGGTCTACGATCCTATCTACAATGTCCTGCCGCGCGTCACGCTCAGCATGTTCGATCTGCGCGCGACCATCGCCATCATCTTTTCATGGTGGGCGTTGACTGTGTTGGAGTACCTGATCGTCAGCGCGCTTCCCGCCACATGGTAGCGCAGCCGCCCCACGAGCCACACCCCGCGGGCGCCGCCAGCGCCAGTCCGGCTGCGCCGCTGACCATTGGCGCAGCGCGTGGCGCGCTGACTATCACCGTTCGTGTGATTCCACGCGCCAGCCGTGACACGCTCACCATCGAGGATCGCCAGCTTCGCGTCCGTCTGCGCGCCGCGCCCGTTGACGGCGCCGCCAACGCCGCGCTGATCGCCCTTCTAGCGGAGCGGTTGGGGCTGCCTCGCCGCTCCCTTGCCATCACTCAGGGACAGACCGCCCGCGTCAAGCGACTCTCGATCACAGGCCTCACCGAGGAGGAGCTGCGCCAGCGTATCGCATCCGCGCTCAGCTAGCGCGCCTCCTCCTTCCGCCTCGAAGCGTTCCCATCGTCCGTCTCATCGCAGATAGCGTAGTCAGCTCATCAATCGGTATCCAGGGAAAGCGGAGGAATCGTCCATGTTCATTGTTGACGCTCATGAGGACATCGCCATCAATGCGCTCCACCATGATCGCGACGTGCGGCGCTCGACCACTGAGCAGCGCGCGCGTGAAGCTGCCGCCTCTAAGGAGAGCGACGCCAGTGGCGCGATCACAGGCATGCCGGACACGGTGATGATCGGCCTACCCGAGCTACGGCGCGGCGGCGTTGGGCTGGTCTGCTCCACCATCTTCTGCCTGCCTGGCGAGCAGGAGGCGATCACCGCTGACGCCTGGGCGCAGCTACGCTACTATCAGGGTCTCGCTGCCGAGCCTGATGCGATTGGCGCGCGCCTCATCACCTCACGCGCCGCGCTCGACGCCCTCACGCGCGACCATGCCGCCGCCTCGCCTGGCGCGCGCCCGGTCGGCTTCCTGCTCCTCATGGAAGGCGCCGACCCGATTCGCGATCCCTCCGAACTGCAGCAGTGGTACGACGCCGGATTGCGGCTGATCGGCCCGACCTGGCGTGGCTCGCGCTATTGCGGCGGCACAGGCCATCCCGGCGGCTTCACCGACCTGGGATTCGCGCTGCTGGACGAGATGGCGCGCCTGGGCATGGTCCTCGACTTCAGCCATATGGCCGACGACGCGGTCTGGCAGGCGCTGGAGCGCTACCCCGGCCCAGTCATCGCCAGCCACACGAACTGCCGTGTCTATACGCCGACCGACCGCCATTTCACCGACGAGCAGATACAGGCAATCGCCGACCGCGGCGGCGTCATTGGCGTCGTGCTGCACAACGGGTTCCTCGTTCCTGGATGGACGCGCGAGCAAGAGCCTGTTGCGCTGGACGCTGTCGTCCGCCACATTGACCACGTCTGCCAGCTTGTCGGAGACGCGCGCCACAGCGGCATCGGCAGCGACTTCGACGGCGGCGCGGGCGTCGAGACGACCCCTGAACCGTTCGATACCGTCGCCGATCTGGCGCGCATCGCTGACGCGCTACGTGAGCGTGGCTACAATGAAGAGGACATCACAGGGATCATGGGTGGCAACTTCGTGCGCGCCTTTGCGGCGGCGCTGCCGTGAGCGGCGGCTCCGCATCGTGTTAGACGCTTATCAAACACAGGCGGTCATCGCCGGAGCCGAATTGAGGTTGTAACGCGCGCCCGCTGTGCGCTATCATCGGTATCATGAAGACAGTACGCGCCGTCCAGGGCTACATGCTGCGCCACTGGCTTATCCTCTCGTTCGGACTTGTCCTCATCATCATCGCCAACCTCATCATTCTCGTTCCCGCGCTCATCCTTCAGCGCGCGATAGACGGAATCAGCCATGGCGCGGACGCCAGGGCCCTCACCCTCTACGCGCTGCAAATCGTTGGCATCGCGATTGTGGCGGGCGGCTTCCAGTTCCTCTCGCGGTTCGTCGTCAACTCCGTCGCGCGACGCGTGGAGTACGAGATGCGCCGTGACCTCTTCCGCCACTTCCAGCGCATGGATGTCGCCTATTTCCAGGAGCGCAAGATCGGCGATCTGGTCGCGCGCGCGACCAATGACCTCTCGCAAGTGCGGCAAATGCTCGGCCCAGGCATCCAGAACCTCGCCAATTCAACCGTCGCGATCATCGTGACTGGTATCGCGATGGTCACGATTGATCCCCGCCTCACGCTCTACTCGCTCACCGTCATGCCGCTTATGAGCGTCTTCTTCGTGCTCGTCAGCGGTTCCATCCACCGCCGCTACCGCCTCGTACAGGACCAGTTCGGCGAGGTCTCGGCCCGCGCGCAGGAGAACTTTTCCGGCATTCGCGTTGTCAAAGCCTACGCCCAGGAACAAGCCGAGCTCGACGGCTTCAACCGAATCAACGCCGAGTATGTCCGGCGCGCGATCTCCTTCGCGCGCGTCAACTCGCTGCTCTGGCCAGCGATGTACTTCATTTCCGGGCTGGCGGTCGCTGTCCTGCTGTGGCGCGGCGGCGTGGATGTCATCACTGGCCGCATCACTCTGGGTCGCCTGGTCCAGTTCAATACCTATCTCGCCGCGCTCGCCTGGCCGATGATCGCCCTTGGCTGGACGGTCAACCTCGTGCAGCAGGGGTCGGCGTCGCTCAGCCGCATCACCGAAGTGCGTGAGGCCATTCCAGCCATCGCCAACGCGCCGGAAGCCAGCCCAGATGCGGCGCCCACGCGCGGCGAGATCGAGTTCCGCCACGTCAGCTTCAGCTATGGCGAGCGCGAGACGCTCCACGACATCTCGATTCACGTTCCCGCTGGCTCGTCACTGGCGATCGTCGGCCCTACGGGCGCGGGCAAGTCAACGATTGTCAACCTGCTGGCGCGCGTCTACGATGTCACCAGCGGAGCAGTGCTGATTGACGGCCACGACGTGCGTGACATCCCGCTGGAGGAGCTGCGTCGCGCCATCGGCTACGTGCCGCAGGAAAACTTCCTCTTCTCGCTCTCCATCCGTGAGAACGTCGGCTTCGGCGCGTCCGACCTCACAGAGGAGGAGCTGGCCCGCGCGCTCGATATCTCGCAACTCGCCAACGATGTCGCCGACTTCCCGGACGACGTTGCGACGATGATTGGCGAGCGCGGCGTCACGCTCTCCGGTGGGCAGAAGCAGCGCGCCGGCATCGCCCGCGCTATCGCCAAGGACCCACTGATCCTGATCCTCGACGACTCCCTCTCCAGCGTGGACACCCATACGGAGGCGGCCATCTTGAAGCGGCTGCGCGGCGTCATGGAAGGCCGCACCTCGATTGTCATCGCGCACCGCATCTCTACCATCAAAGACCTGGACCAGATCGTCGTCCTGGACGAAGGACGCATCGTCGAGCGCGGCTCGCATCTGGCGTTGCTGGCGCTCGGTGGCCTCTATGCCGGCATGTACAGGCGGCAGTTGCTGGCTGAGGAAATGGAAGAGGATGAACCCGATATCGAGGCGAGCGCGCGATCATCTCTGGAGCGAGATGGCGCGCGCTTGAGCGATACAGGGCGTGAGGGCGAGGAGGGCTAGCGGTGGCGCAGTCATTCTTCCAGGATGACGAGATTCTCGGCAAGGCGTATGACGCGCGACTCGTCCGGCGGATCTGGGAGTTCGTCCGGCCATACAAGCGCCAGGGCTCCATCACGCTGCTGGTCGCGCTGCTAGTCGTCGGCGACGACCTGCTCGCCCCATTCATCACCCAGCTCGCGATCGACCGCTACATCGCCCCCACCCACCCCAGCGCCATGAGCGTCGCCGACCGCATGAATGGCGCGCTGCTGATGGGCGGGCTCTACCTGCTCACGCTCGCTGTGGGCTTTGGCCTGCGCTACTCCCAGACTTTCGCGCTCAGCGTGCTCGGCCAGCGCATCATGTACGACCTGCGCTCGTCGCTATTCAGGCATATGCAGCGGCTCTCGCTCGGCTTCTTCGACCACAACCCCGTAGGCCGGCTGATGACCCGCATCACCAACGATGTGGACGCCATCAACGACCTGTTCACTTCGGGCTCGGTTGCGCTGCTGACTGACCTGCTGACGCTGGTAGGCATTATCATCATCCTGTTCGTGGAAAACTGGCAGCTTGCGCTGGTCGTCTGCCTGGTGATCCCGCCGCTCGCCTTCGCCACCTCGCGGTTCCAGCGCGTCATGCGCGAGGTCTTCCGCGCCATCCGCGTGCGCCTGGCGCGCATCAACGCCAATGTCGCCGAGAACATCGCCGGAACGCAGGTTGTCCAGCTCTTCAACCGCGAAGACCGCAACTTCGGCTACTTCGACGACCTCAACCACGATTACTACCGCACGACCTTGCGCTCGCTGACACTCTTCGCGGCATTCCTGCCCGTTGTGAATCTCTTCGCGGCGGTGGCCACAGCGCTGATCGTGCGCGTCGGCGGGGGACAAACCGTCGCGGGCCTGCTCAGCCTGGGCGCGCTGGTCGCCTTCCTGCAATACACCGACCGCTTCTTCCTGCCGGTCCGTGATCTGGCTGACCGATACACGACGCTGCAATCCGCGATGGCTAGCTCCGAGCGCATCTTCCGCGTGCTGGACGAGCCGGTAACCATCGCCGATCCGGCCAACCCCATCCCGCTAACGAGCGTGCGCGGCGCGGTCGAGTTCCGCGATGTGTGGTTCTCCTACAACCGCGAAGAGTGGGTGCTCAAAGGCGTCTCGTTCCGCATCGAGCCGGGCGAGAGCGTCGCGTTCGTCGGCGCGACGGGGGCCGGCAAGACCTCACTCATCAGCCTGATGTCGCGCTTCTACGATGTCCAGCGCGGCGAGGTCCTGCTGGATGGCGTCAACGTGCGCGACGTGGCGCAGGCTGATCTGCGCCGCCACATCGGCGCCGTCCTGCAGGACCCATTCATCTTCGCGGGCACCATCGCGAGCAATATCCGTCTGGGCGAGAGCGACATCAGCGATGAGCGCGTCCGCGAAGCGGCGCGCTTCGTCAACGCCGCCGGGTTCATCGAGCAGCTCCCCAACGGCTATGACGAGGTTACGCGCGAGCGCGGCGCGGGCCTCTCCGTGGGCCAGAAACAGCTGCTGGCCTTCGCGCGCGCCATCGCCTTCAACCCTGAAGTCCTCTTGATCCTGGATGAAGCGACGAGCAGCGTGGACACCGCGACCGAGGCGCTCATCCAGGACGCGCTGGAGAAGCTCATGCGCGGGCGGACCTCGATCATCATCGCCCACCGGCTCTCCACCATCCGCCACGTCGACCGCATCATCGTCCTGCATAAGGGCCGCATCGTCGAGCAAGGCTCACACGACGACCTGCTGGCGCGCAACGGCTACTACAAGCGTCTCTATGAGCTCCAGTACGCTGAATCCGTCACCGGAGCCTGAGCGCGCAGCCTCAGCCAACCTCACCCAGAATCAGCGGCGGCCGCTCGACTGGCGTGTCGCCCCAGGTGATTGCCGCGAGCAGCCGCCGCTCGGCGGCTTCCGCGTTGTTCTCACTCCGAGCGTGAATCTCGGCAAGTGGCGCGCCGGCTTCTACGCAATCGCCCGCCTTGGCACGCAGCCGCAGGCCAACCTCCGGCGCGATGGCGTCGCCCTTGCGGGCGCGCCCCGCGCCAAGCGTCATCGCCACTGCGCCCATCTCATCCGCGGCCCACGACGCCACCCAGCCAGAACGCGGAGCGCTCACTGCCCGCACGACCCGCGCGTGCGGTAGCTGGCTCGGATCACGGATGACATCAGCATCGCCGCCCTGCCCGGCGACTACCTCCGTTAGCTTCTCTAGCGCCGCGCCCGACGCGATCACAGCCTTCGCGCGCGCCTCACCCTCCGCCAACGTCGCGACCAGCCCGGCGGAGCGCAGCAGTAGCGCCGATTCATGCAGGCACAGCGCCATCACATCGAGTGGACCTTCACCCTGCAGCGCCGCGATGGCTTCCGCGATCTCCAGCGCGTTACCCACCGCCCAACCCAGCGGCTGCTCCATCGCCGTCAGAATCGCGGTCGTCCGTATCCCTGCCGCGCGCCCGATGCGGACCATCAACGCCGCCAGCGCGCGAGCGTCGGCCTCGGTCTTCATGAAGGCGCCTCGTCCGACCTTGACATCGAGCAGCAGGTCGGAGGGGCCAACGGCCAGCTTCTTGCTCATGATGCTCGCGGCGATCAGCGGGATGCTTTCGACCGTCGCCGTCAGGTCGCGCAGCCCGTAGAGCTTGCCGTCCGCTGGCGCCAACTCGCTCGATTGCGCCGCCAGCGCCAGCCCGTGCCGCTCCACCAGCGAGACGAACTCGTCGGCAGTCAATTCCGTCCGCATGCCGGGGATGGACTCGAGCTTGTCGATCGTGCCGCCAGTGTGGCCCAGGCCGCGCCCGGCCATCTTGGCGACCGACAGCCCGCAGGCAGCGACGACTGGCGCGACCACCAGCGTCATCTTGTCGCCCACGCCGCCCGTGCTGTGCTTGTCCGCCACCAGCCCAAAGCGCTCACGAAGCCGAAGCTGGGAGCCTGAGCGCGCCATCGCCAGCGTCAGCGCGACCGTCTCATCCTCAGACATGCCACGCCAAACGACCGCCATCAGGAAGGCGGCCACTTGATAGTCCGGTATCGCGTCGCGAGTGTAGGAGCCTATCAGCCAGTCAATCTCGCTAGCCGTCAACTCCCCACCATCACGCTTGCGCCGGATGAGCTCGACTACATTGCTAGGTTCATGCACGCCGCCATCCTGTGTCCCCGCTATCCCAACGAGCGCCCCGTGCGGCGTCACTTAGCCCACCTGGACTACTCCTCGGGCTTCTCCCGCGTCGCGCCGCAGCGGCTACACCGCTGGGCCGCGCCACGAGCGCGCTCCTCCACGCCGCCGTCCTCACGCAGCACGATCGCCTTCACGTTGCGCCACCTGTGGCCCCTCGTCGCGCAGGCGCGGGCGCCCATCCGATCGAGCCCAACGTTCGCCAGCTCCGCCGCCACACGGCCCCAAAAGGGAATATCACTCAAGCCCACCGCCGGTCCCTCCTCGCGCCTACGCGCTCTGCGCGCTATTCGTGCACCGTCTCGCGCATCCAGGGCGCGTTCTCTGGCAGAGCAGACGAGAACACCTGAACGAAGCTATCGAAATCGGGGATGTCGTCGCGATAGACCACCCAAGCGCGGTGCAGCCCCCGCGCGCCCACGCGCTTGTAGACCGTCACGCTGATCGAGACGCCGTTCTTGAACCGCTCTTCTTTGACCCGCGCCACCTCGCCCCAGGGTATCAGCGACGGCTCAGCGCCGCGATTGGTTCGCGTCACGCCGCTCTCGTCAAGTTGCAGCGTATATGGAGTGGGCGCGACCACGCGGAGGTAGCCAATGAACCCCAGGATGAAGATCGCGCCGATGATCGTGCTGACCAGCATCGAGGTCTGCTCGTAGAGCGCGATCAGGATGAACAGCGTCGCCGCCAGCGCGACACCAATCCCAGTCACGATCCGCTTCCGTAGGCTCACGCCGGGGCTGACCCATTGCCGCGCTGTGACTGGAGTCCGCGGCGCGACGGACGCCGCGGAAGGGGCCGAAGTCGCCGCTTGTGCGGGCGAAGGCATATCGTCGAGGTCTTCCATCATGGCGAAGTGATCCCTGTGGGTTCTGGGGCGTCAGAATCGTACGCACACCTATCTGGCGCTCTTAGGGCATTGTAGCAGCAGCCTAGGCGCCCAACAAAACCAGTCGGCGGTAGACGCCAAGCCGCCGCTACACTAATGCCCCGTAACTCGCTCATAGCGCCGCATGCCTTCGAGCAGGCCCACTGTCGTCGCCCACCCGTAGGCGTCATGCGCCGCTACGGCGCGCGCATGGTCCTGGCCCGGCAGCGTTTGCAGGCGCGCCTCTTCGTTGCGCGCAGCCACATACTGGGCGCGCGCCCATGCGATATCGCTCTCCAGTGATGTGTCGCCTCGCGAATCGAGCGCCAGCAGCAGCTCGATAGCCGCTAGCGCGCCGGGGTAGCGGACATCGCCGGTTAGGCCCGTGATATGCCTTGGGACGATCTCGCCCTGCGCCGCCGACGAGAGCTCGTCCAGCCCCTGCGCCAGCGAGGCCACTGGCGTCACACCAGCGGGAGGCAGCGCGCTCAGCGCGTACAGCGTCAGCGCCATCTGCTCAAGAATCGCTTCCATATGCGTTGGCAGGCGCGACTCGAGGACGTGGCGGTACGCGTAGCCACAACGCCGCAGCCGCGCCTCCAGGGGCGCTCCCGGCAGCGTGTAGCCCGCGAACGCCGGCCACCATGCGCCCGACCAGCCGCGCGCGTGGCGCAGTTCGGGATACCCCTCATCCAGGGCGTTGAGGAAGCTCTGCGTGGCCACTTCGAGGTTAGCGGCGGCCTCTACCAACCGCTCCAGCGCCGTCGTCAGCCTGTTGAGGAAGAGCGCGCCAACCGCGCGCGAAGGCCGCGTCTCGCCTGGAAACGCTGAAACCAGCACCAGCAGGTATTCCGCCTCGACACCAATCTGACCAAGCGCCGCGCCCAGCCCCGCGCGCACGTCGGGAGCGATGCGCGCCACGCGCAGCCCATCATACAAGCGCGTGTCCCAGCCGCCCGCCGCCGATGCCAAGCGCGGGCCGCCGGTGATTGTTCGGCCTGCTTCACCAGGCTTCATTCGCGCCTCCTCAAGCCTCCACTGCCGCATAGCCTGCCCTGCCCGAATTGTAAGCCCGGCGCATACGTCGGGCAACCCGCGTAGGACTTGGCGTAGCGCAGGTGGTTCAGCGCTCACCAACCAGCGACATGAATTCGGCGCGTGTGGCGCTGCTGCGCTGGAACACGCCACGCATGGCGCTGGTGACAGTCAGGCTTCCCGGCTTGCGCACGCCGCGCATCTGCATGCAGAGGTGGTTGGCTGATATCACCACCGCGACGCCCTGCGGCTCTAGCGACTTCATGATCACATCCGCAAGCTGCGTGCTCAGACGCTCCTGCAGCTGCGGGCGCCGGGCGAGAATCTCCACCGCGCGCGCCAGCTTCGACAGACCGACGACCCGCCCGTTGGGAATGTAGCCGACGTGGGCGACGCCATGAAACGGCAGGAAGTGGTGCTCACACATGCTATAGAAGGGAATATCCTTGACGATCACCATCTCCTGGTGACCTTCCTCAAAGCCGACACTCAACACGTCCGCCGGGTCTTCGCGCAGGCCAGAGAAGACCTCGGCGTACATGTCGGCGACCCGACGCGGCGTGTCACGCAGCCCCTCACGCGCGGGATCTTCACCTACCGCGACGATAATCTCGCGCACCGCCGCCCGAATGCGCTGTATGTCTATCGGCTCACTGAGCGCGCCTGGCGCATCATCGGTTTCCGCTGCCATAAGACGAGTCCTTGATTGATCGAACGGGAGACGCCACCGCACGGAGCGACCCGAATGTCTCGTGATATGACTGACTGTAGCCCACCGCGGCGCGCGGCGCAACTACCACGCCTGCCTGGTTAGAACCGGAACCACAGCCAGCGCTTTCCTCTGTACAGTATGGAGCGGTCATGTGGTATGCTGTGGCCATATCCGCCGCAACGCCGCGCTCCGGACAGCTTGATTGGCTGACGCCAGGTCGCGCAGAGCAGCGCACCGCGTCCTCAGGATCTATCGCGTTAGCGCGAGAGGAGGTCCCATGCGGTGTGAGCAGTGCGGGCGTGTGCTCAAGAACGCCCAGATGTGGAAGCTCGGCGGCGATCTCAACGCCCCGCCTTCTCGCTCGATGCGCCAACTCTGCTGGGAGTGCCGTGAGCGCGCCGCCGCCCCCGAGCCCCAGCGCAACCAGAGCGCTGAAGCCATCCTGGCGGAAGCATACGCGATCGTCAGGGAAGTCGAGTCACGGAGTGCCTAGCGCTCTCAGGTAAACGGGCGCGGCGCACAGACTGGATAGCTGTGCGCCGCGCCTCATCATGTCCCGCATCTCGCGCTAGCCAGGCGCCTACCCCACTGCCATCCCACCATCCACCACGAACACCTGCCCCGTCACATAACTGGACGCCGGGGAGGCCAGATACAGCGCCAACGCCGCCACCTCGTCTGGCTGCCCAGCGCGCCCCATGGGAATCCCGCCCCTGATCACCGTCCCCCAGTATGGATGGCGCAGCAGGTCGCGCGTCATGTCCGTCTCGATGTAGCCTGGGGCCAGCGCGTTCACCCGCACGCGCCGGTCAGCCAGTTCCACCGCCAGCGTGCGCGTGAACTGGATGATCGCCGCCTTGCTCGCGCTATAGGCTGCCATGCGCGCCGCACCGCTCAGCGCCGTCACCGACGCCATCGTGACGATCGAGCCGCCGGCGCCCTCGGCCATCCGCCGGCCAGCCTCCACGCAGAGGAAGAATGTCGCCCGCGCGTTCAGCGCGAAGATCTCGTCCCACTCCGTCTCGGAGATGTCCTCCCCGCGCTTCCAGATAGGGCTGATGCCCGCGCAGGTCACTACTACATCCAGCGGCCCCAGGCTATCCCATGCCGACGCGACAACCGCCTGCGCAGCGCCCTGATCGGCGAGGTCGGCTACCACGGGCTCTGCCAGACGCCCCAGACTCCGAATCTCGCCCGCGACGCCGTCCAGCGCGGCTGCGTCGCGGGCTGAGATCGCGAGATCCGCGCCCGCTTCCGCCAAGGCCAAGGCGATCACGCGCCCCAGTCCCCGACTGGCGCCCGTCACCAGCGCGCGCTTGCCCGCCAGCGAGAAGCGCGCCAGCGTTCCCTGGCTGGCGCGCGCCTCCTCATCTTCCCCCATCACAGCGCCCTCATCCCGCGACGGTCACGATCCGCTCGGGGTTGCGGTCCGTGAACACCTCCACACCGTCGGCGCCCACGAGGATCATGTCCTCCAGCCGCACGCCGCCCCAGCCGGCGAGGTAGATGCCCGGCTCGTTCGTCACCACCGAATTCGTCCCGATGCGGTCCATCTCCGCCATCTCGGCCTCGGCTTCTGGGGTGGTAGCGCGCGCCTTGCGAACGGCCGGCAGTTCATGCACCGCCAGCCCGACGCCATGCCCCAGACTATGTATGAACTCTTTGCCATAGCCCGCATCCTCGATCACCTTGCGCGCCGCCGCGTCCATGTCGTGCCCACTCCGCACGCCGGAGCGCAGCGCGTCGAGCGCAGCGTCCTGCGCCGCGCGCACCACGCCATAGATCTCCACCAGCTTCGCGTCTGGCTCACCGATGCAGATCGTGCGTGTCAGGTCGGAGCAATAGCCATCCACCCGACAGCCGAAGTCAATCAGCAGCGGCTCGCCCGCCTGAACAGGGCGGTCGCTGGGAACCCAGTGCGGCAAGGCGCCGCCCGGGCCGCCACCAACGATGGTTGGAAAGCTCGGTCCCTCCGCGCCCAGATCAATCATCAGCCGCTCCAGCGTCGCCGCGATCTGCCGCTCGGTCATCCCCACGCGCAGTTCCCCCAGCAGCGCCGCGAACGCGCGATTGGCGACATCGGCGGCGCGGCGCATGGCTGCGATCTCCGCGTCATCCTTTGTCGCGCGCACCCCCTCGATCATGTCATCCACGGGGACCAACTCGACCTCATCGCTCAGCGCCTCATGGAAGCGGGCGTAGCGCTCGTAGGAGATCCACTCTTTCTCGAAGCCCAGCCGCTTGACGCCACCCTCGTCGCGCAGCGCCTTCGCCACCACGTTCCAGGGGAAGTCGCCATCGGTCAGCATGACCGTCACCCCGCTCGGCTTGACCTCATCCTCAATGCCGTTGAGCGCGAACGTCGAGGTAATGAGCGCCAGATCGCCGCGTGTCACCAGCGCCAGTCCGGCGGACTCGGTGACATCATGGTCCGCTGGCGTAAAGCCGGTCAGATAGCGCCGGTTATACTGACTGACGACCAGCAGGCCATCCAGGCCCGCCTCCTCGACGCGCTGGCGCGTCTTCGCCAGGCGCGCCGCGTAATTCACATGCACCACGACATAGCCCCTGTTCACAGATCGTAGCCACTCTTCGCCAGAGCAGGGCATACGCACGAATTGACGGTGAAGGGCGTGGCCAGGTTTGGCGCCTTCCCGCGAAGCGACGCCAGCCGCTGCGCCCTGCTCCAGTATGGCACGCGCCACCAGCCAAACGCTACCACGAGAGTTGCCGTCTGTTCACCTGCAAGGTATGCTGATACCACAGGGCGGTCCCCGCTATAACCAAGCACGGCCCGATTCAGAACCGAGGCGCCAAGGATGAGTGAGTCTACGGAAAGCGCCAGTGTGGGAGCTCTACCTCCTGAGATGCGCGCGATCACCATCTCTCGCCAGTATGGCAGCGGCGGCGGCGAGATCGCCGCGCGCCTGGCCAGGCGCCTGGGCTGGCGCCTGGTTGATCACGAGGTGATCGAGGAGGTCGCCCGCCGCCTTGGTGTGACCGTAGACGACGCCGCCCAGCGTGACGAGCGGGCGGAAGGGGTTGTGGATCATATCCTCCGCGGCTTCCGCGCCGCGGAGCCCGCGCCGCCTTCGCTCCTCAGCTTCTCAGACCCACTCATGGCGCCGCAGGCGTATGATTACGCGGTCGCGCTCCACGAAACGCTGCTTGGCGTGGTCGCTATCGGCCGGGCTGTGATCGTCGGTCGCGGCGCGCAAGCGCTTCTCCAGGAGAGAGGTGACGCGCTTCACGTGCGTATTGTCGCCCCGCTCGAACAGCGCATTCTCTACGTCTCCCGCCGCGAGGCGCTCGATCACGACGCCGCCCTGCGCCGCATCCAGAGGAAAGACCACGACCGCCAGCGATATCTCTGGCTGACACATGCGCGTCGCGTCGAGGACATCACGCTCTATGACCTCATCCTCAACACCAGCATCCTGGATTTCGATAGCTGCGTTGATCTGATCGCGCTGGCGCTGGAGCGCAAGGCGAGCCTGCTCACGCTAGCGCCCGACGCGCTCGGCCCAGGCGCGAGCGCCCCCCGCTATCCTGGAATGCCTTCTGACCTCCCCGCGCTGGTCCCATCTGACGCGCCTCCAGAACCAGACCAGCCCAGCGCGCTGGAGGGCCAACCCTCCTGACCTAAATCCTCTCGTCCACCAATCGCCGCGCTCTCGCCCGCCTGCCGGTGTATACTAGCGCCCAGCGTGGGTATAGTCTTCGCGTGGTCTGATTGGGGAGGAAACATCTCATGAGTGGGTGGCCGTCGGATGCCTGGTCGTGGCTGGTCGCGCTGCCGCCGCTAGCGCGTGTCGCGCTTGGCGTTGGAGCGCTGCTGCTGGCGTTCCTGCTGGCAGCCGCCATACGTGTCGCTCGGGCCGCCCGGCGGCTCCACAACGCCAGCCAACCAGGGCGCCGGGCCTCGCGCGTCCATCCAGGACAGGCGATCCCACCTACCAACTATTCCCGCAATGGACAGCCGAGCGACCCACTCAATGTTCACGTCATCGGCACGGCTGATCAACTCGCCGCCTCCTTCGTCGCCGCCGGATGGTACCGCGCGGATGAACTCACCCTTCTCACCGCCATTCGCATCGTCCTCGACGCGCTCCTCGCCCGCTCATACTCGACCGCCCCTGTCAGCGACCTCTTCCTGTTTGGACGCAGGCAGGACTTCGCCTTCGAGAAGCCAGGTCGCAGCGTGCGTGAGCGCGACCATGTGCGCTTCTGGAAGGCCGCGGAGCGGCACACGGACGGGCGCCCGCTGTGGGTCGGCGGCGCGACGCGGGACTCGCGTGTCGAGCTGGCAAAGACCAACCATCTGCCCACGCATGGCATCGAGCCCGACGTTGATTCCGAGCGTGAGCTGGTCGTGAGCGACCTCATCGGCTCCGGCTGGGTGATATCGGAGTCGTTCATCCCCGCGTTTCCCGGCCCCACTCGCACAACCAATGCCACGGGCGACCCCTACTTCACGGATGGGCAGGCCGCCATGCTGACGCTCGCGCCGACTCAGCCCGTGCCGCTGCTGCCGCAGCTCGTCCGGCGTGGCGGCGCGCCATTCGCGCGGCAAGTAGCGAACCAGCTGCGTCCCTTGCTGCCCAAGCGGGGACGCGAGCTGGCTCACCGATGGGAAACCGCGCGGCGCGATCGCCAGCACACTCTCCCACCTGACCAGCCGAGCGTATAGCCCGCGTCGGATTGGGCCTGAATGCCTCGCCCACGGCGCCATTGGGGCGCGGAAGCGCGGTGACTGATGGGCCTCTCAGATCCCCGACGAACGAAGTGAGCGGAGCTACCGGGGGCATGCAAGCGCATACACTCAATAGCAATAGCCGCTAAGTCGTTTTACGCGCCTCGACGAGGATGATCGGGTGCAGCCCGCCCGCCTTGCGTTCCACCCACATCTCCGCAAACCCCGCTTGCCGCACCTCCGCCGCCGTATCGCGGTTCCAGTGACAGTTGCCCGAAAACGCCACCGTCAGCGGGACCATCGCCGTCTGGACGCCCGCCAGCGCGCGGTTGTGGCTGCGCACATGCTCCGCCATGAGCAGCCGCCCACCTGGCTTCAGCACGCGCAGGATCTCGCTCAGCCCGCGTTGTGGATCGCCCACTGAGCAGAATACCAGTGTTGCCACGACGGTATCGAAGCCGCCATCCGCGAACGGCAGCGCCTCGGCGGGCGCTTGTGCGAGGGTGATGGGGACAGAAGTCGTCGCCGCGCGTCCACGCGCATATGTCAGCATCGTCGCGTCCGGCTCGACCGCGGACACCGAGATGACGCGCGCAGGGTCATAGAACGCAAAGTTGTGGCCAGCTCCAGCCCCAACCTCCAGGACGCAGCCCTCCGCCACACCCGCCGTCTTGCTCCGCAGCGCATCGAACGCCGAGCGCCCGATGCCGCTGCTGGCCAGCCACTCAAACCAGCGCGAGAACCCCGGATGGTCAATCCGCACCGCCTGTGTTTCTGGACCCGCCAGCTGTTCGAACTCCGCCATAGCGGCCCACTGCCCTTTCGTCATGGCGGCTACGACCTCTCCAGCGTCCGCCGTGATGGTACGATACCATCCTGAGAGCCCCCTTGCGAGCCTCGCTGGCGGGGAGTCGCTGGATTGAGCCTCGGACCCTGGAAGGATCTGATCTACTGTCCGACCAAGCGCACAGCCCTTGCGCGTGACGTTGGGGTGACAGCGTCCCCGGCGGCGTTGACGAGTATGTGACGCGAGCGCGGCACACCGACTGCAGTACAGCGTATGGCCCGAGAAGAGCCCCAGGCGACAACGCCCGCCTGTGGGCCAGTTGGCCACTAGACCCTCTGCGACGACTGAAGCATCCTGGAGCATTCAAATGAATGAGCAAGCGCCTCTGCCATATAGGGTCGCGGTGCAAGCGCTGATGCGCTGCGTCGCCAGTACCGCCGGGCTGCTGGCAGCCCGCCGCATCCATCTCCCCCAGAAGCATGGCGGGATGCGGCTGCGTTTTGCCAATGGCGCGTCGGCGCGGGTCTACCGTGAGACCGCCGTTGACGGCACGCCCGCAGATCCCTGCGTCCTCGTCGTCGAGTTCCGGCTGCGGCTTGTGCGCGGTTGGGGACATGCCCTCTTCCGCTGGGAGAGCCTGCTCAATACCCCACTGTTCGTCGGTTTCCCCGGCTTTGTCTCAAAGCTGTGGCTGGCTAACGACGAATACGGCGTGTACCGGGGGGTCTACGAGTGGGACGGCCCCGCGCGCGCCGAACACTACGCCCGCTCGCTGTGGCGAGTTCTTGCGCTGGTGTCAGAGCCGCGCTCGATCCACTACAGAGTGCTGCCCGGGCTGCGACGGGATGCGTTGCTCGCTGAGCCACGCCTGCTCGACGCCATGCCAGACGCGACGACGGCATGGTGGCGGCCGACTGAGGTCGCGGCGTGATGCGGGCGGCGCATGTGCTAGTAGTGGGCGCTGGTCCAACCGGACTCACCCTGGCATTGCAGGCGCACGACCACGGCGCCCGTGTACGTATCGTCGAACGGCGCCGCGAGGCGTTCCGCCCCTCCCGCGCGCTCATCTTGCACCCCCGCACGCTCGAGGCGCTTCGTCCACTTGGCGTTACCGAGCCATTGCTGGCTCGGGCGGATATCGCCCCCCAGGCGTGCTTGCACCTGGGCTCCCGCGTGGTCCGTGCCCGGCTGGCCGAGCTGGCGCTGTCGGATACCGCGTTCCCGCACCTGTCGCTTGTACGACAGATGGATGTGGAGGCGGCGCTTGCGCAAGCGCTCGCGGAGCGCGGGATCGAAGTGGAACGAGGCGTCGAGCTGATCGAAGTATCAGATGGGAAGGCCAGCGCCTGCGCAGTTCTGCGGTCTCTGAATGGGCTCGAGCACGCGGAGTATGATTTCGTCGTTGGCTGCGACGGTCCCGACAGCGCCGTGCGGCGCGCCGCCGGTATCAGGTGGCGCGGGGGATCGTATGCGCAGGAGGTCGTGCTTGCCGATCTCGAGCTCGACGCCGACCTCGCCCCCGGCGTCGCCCACGTAGTGGCCGGGAGACAGGGCTTGCTGTTTCTCTTCGCGCTCGGTGAGAGCGCAACCTGGCGACTGCTGGCGACCCGACCAGCAGCGCCAGGCCCACTACCATTCGGGCAGCCCGGTCCTCCGGTCCCATCCACCCAGCTGCAGGCGCTCCTGGATGACGCGGGCATCGCCGCGCACATTACCGATCGGGTGTGGTCGGCGCCGTACCGGCTGCAGTATCGGCTCGCTGCGCGGTGGAGGAAGGGCCGGCTCTACCTCGCGGGAGACGCCGCCCACGCCTCCTCGCCAGCCACAGGCCAGGGGATGAACACGGGCATCCAGGATGCCATCAACCTCGGATGGAAGCTCGCCTTCGCGGGCGCCGCATGTGACCCCGCGACCCTGCTCGCCTCCTATGATTTCGAACGCTGGCCGGTGGCGCTCCAGACGCTCGCCATGACACATCTGGCGTTCTGGGGCGAGGCCTCCACCGGTCGGCTGCCATCGCTGCTTCGCGGCGTGGTGGCTCCGCTCGTCGCCCCGGCGATCCCGACGCTCATCAACCAGCGCCGCCTGGTGGCCGAGGCGATCCGCTGGATCTCCCAGTTGCGCGTGGCGTACCCCAGTAGCCCCCTGTCAGTAGAAGGGATTCCGCGGTTGCGGACATGGCCTCGCGTTGGGCGCCGGCTGCCCGACATGGCCGTCACCTCGGGCGGGAAACGTGTGCAACTGCACTCCTTGCTCGCTCATCCGGGGGTCCATGTGCTCCTGCACCGCGACGCGGATGACCTCGAGCGTCTGTCCTTTGGCCCGCGTGTCACCATCCACCGGCTGACGAATGTGCCCGGAACTGGAATGGTGGCCATCCGCCCAGATGGCTACGTGGGCTTCCGCTGCCAGGTCGCTGACGTGGATCAGCTAGCGGCGTGGCTCGCCCGCATCGGAGCTGTGAATGCCACACCATCGCCGCTGACGCCAACGGAGTGGGCATGACTGTTCATCCTCGTGCCCGCTGGCTGCTCGGCCTCCGCCATCGCGATCCACCACACCTTCCTCACCGCGCCCGCCAGCCTGCATGCTGTCACCGTGATGATACGATACTATGCGGAGAGCGCCACTGCGGGCGCCGCAAGCGCAAAGCCGCCGGATGAAAGCGCGGAGCACACACGATGACCCATGACCGCCAGCCTTCCGGTCCGCTCACGGGGATTACCGGCGTCATCCTGGCTGGTGGGCGCAGCAGGCGCATGGGGAAGGACAAAGCCACACTGCTCCTCGATGGCCACCCGCTCATCGCGCGCGCCGTGGAACGGCTGCATCTGGCCCTGGCCACCGTGATCGTCGTCGGCTCTGAAGGCCTGGTGGAGCTATTGCCCAGCGCGCCCATCTTTCCCGACGAACAGCCGGGCCTTGGTCCGCTCGGTGGCCTCGCTACCGCGCTGGCGTCCGCGCAAACAGACTGGGTCTTCCTCGTCGCCTGCGACATGCCGTTCATCCAGCCCGCGCTCGTCCGCCACATGGCGACCATCGCGCTCGCGGCGCCCGAGGCCGAAGCGGTCGCACTGCGCTCGCCGGGCGGCCTGGAGCCTCTGCACGCCGCCTATCGCCGCGACATCGCGCCGGTCGTCGCGCAGACGCTCGGCGCTCCACATCCTTCGATGCGGGGCCTGCTGGGCCGCCTGCGCGTCATCGAGATCGCGCAAGATGACGCGGCGCGCTTCGACCCACGTCGCCTCTCCACCTTCAACGCCAACACGGAAGAGGAGTGGCGGCGTGCGCTGGCGCTGGCATCCGAAGGCGCCAGTAAATAGCGCTCCCCAGCGGGAACTAACGTTTCACGAACGGCTGCGTCAGCATGCCCGCCGCATTGAGGATCACGCCGGTATACCAGGCGTAATATCCCAGCTCAGCATGCGCGCCGTTGAGCGTGAACCCTGGCTGCCACGGCGCCAGCGCAACCCCGACCAAGGGATCGAACGCCCCAAAGACCAGTGCGGAGCCGTCCACGAGCAGCAGCAGGAACATCAGTCCGAGCATCAGCGGCATCAATAGCACCGTCGCGCAGCCCGCCATCCCCAGCGGCCGCGCCAGCCAGTTCAGGCCCGTCAGCAGGTAGTTCATCCCCGCCAGCCCGAGCGAGAACACCGCTACGCTGGTCACGATCGACTGCGCAAACTGCGCCGAGGCGTCAGGCTGGTCAGAGAGGAAAGGAATCTGAAAGGACTGGGCGTAGAGCAGCGTCCCCTCAGCCGTAGCGCCCCACGGGATGTTGAGCGCCGCAAACAACAGGATCAGCCCCACGAACAGGAGAATATGCGGCGCGGGTAGCAACCGCCAGATGCGCACATTGGGCGCGGAGTACGATGGCGCGCGTGGCGCGGAGACGACTGGCCGCGTGCGTGGCGCGGGCCGCGCGGCGGCGCGTGGCGCCGGTCTGGGCGCCAGCGGCGCTGGTAGTGGACTGACCACAGTCGGCGCGTTCGGATCGGCGAAGCCTACCCAGCGCGGCTGCGTGGCCGGCGGATAGGGAGGATACGGAGGCAGCGGATCAGTTATGGTTGGCGGGCTGGATGGGCCCCCCGCGCCTGGCGGCGCGTACGGTCCCGGATAAGGAATCGTCGGGCTATTCGGGCTATAGGGAGACGCCTGCCCCAGCTGCCCGCCCGCCGGTCGCGTCGCGTTTGGGTCCCATGCGACTGTGGGGCCAAGCGGCGGAATGGCAGGCGGCTGGGGAATCACATCTGGGTCAGTTGGCTCGTCATTGAAATTTGTCCCCATGCGTATGAGTCCTTGTCATGAGCCGTGATGGCGCCGGAGCGGCGCCGCGCGTCAGAAGATCGGCAGATAGCGCTCCAGTTCCCAGGGATGTACTTGCTGCCGGTAGGCTTCCCACTCCTCAGACTTCGCCTCGATGAACCACGCCGCGATCTGCTCGCCCAGCGCGGCGACCATCGTCTCGTCGCTTTGCAGCTCGGTCAGCGCCTCGCTCAGGCTCTCAGGTAGCAGGGCGATGCCGCGCCGCAGACGCAGCGACTCATCCAGTGTATATAGTCCCTCCTCCACGGGCTGCGCCAGTTGCACGTCGCGGTTGACGCCATCCATGCCCGCCCGCAGCATCGCCGCGAAGGCGAGATAAGGATTGCAGCTGGGGTCCGGCGCGCGCAGCTCCACCAGCAGGCTCTCTGGCGCGCCCGGCTCGAAGCGCGGTACGCGAATCAGCGCCTCGCGGTTGACGCGTCCCCAGCTCACCATCACTGGCGCCTCGAAGCCTGGTACGAGCCGCTTGTAGGAGTTCACCAGCGGCGCCAGGATCGCGCACATGCCCCGCGCGTGGGCCAGTTGTCCGGCGATGAAGCGCCGCCCAACGCCTGACAGCCCATAGCCGGTGTCCACAAGATCGGCGAACGCATTCGTCCCGTCCGCCAGCCGTGTTAGACGCTGATGCGTGTGCATGCCGTTGCCGTTGACGCCATAGAACGGCTTGGGGACGAATGTCGCGCCCAGACCGTGGCGCTGCGCGATGGCCTTGACCGCGTAGCGCGCGGTCACTACGCCATCCGCAACCTTCACAGCGTCAGCGACAGTGAAATCAATCTCGTGCTGTCCCGCCGCCACCTCATGGTGACTGCTCTCGATGCCGACGCCCATCTCGTTGAGCGCAGCCACGATCTCGCGCCGCACGTCCGCCGCCAGGTCGGTCGAGAGGTCGAAATAGCCGCCGCGGTCATGGGCCAGTGGCTGACCCGCCCGGCTGCCCTCTTCCTGCAAGAGGAAGAACTCCAGCTCTGGAGACACTTCATAGCGGTAGCCTTGCGCCTCCGCCTCACGCGCGGCCTCGATCAGCACTGCGCGTGGATCGCCGCCAAAGCGCTCGCCAGTCGGCATCAACACGTCGCAGATCAGCCGGGCGACCCGCTCGCCGCCCGCCGAGTTCGCCGGGCTCCACGGAATCTCGGCGAACGTCGCCAGATCGGGGCGCAGGTACATGTCTGTCTCAGCCACCCGCGCCAGGCCCTCGATCGCCGAACCGTCGAACCAGTGGCCGCGCGCCAGCGTATCGCGCAACTGGCTGGCGGGAATCGTCACCGATTTGGCCATGCCAACCACATCAGTGAACTCCAGGTTGATGAAGCGGATGCCGCGCGTCTCCACACGCTCCAGCGTGCGCGCGGCGTCCTCCGGCCGCGCGACGCCGGTCGGCAAGTGGTTAGAGCGCTGTGGCTCATGCGCTGGCGGGGTCATCCACATCTCCTCGGTGTCATCCGGCTTGCCGGTTGGGATACGGCTGGCTAGCGAGACTACGCGCGGGCGCGAACGGCGCGCCGCTCCTCGGCGGCGCGCCAGCGCTGACGCTCTTCATCCGTCTGGAGGACCAGCGGAGGCACGGCAGCTGGCCTGCCCAGGTCATCAATCGCGACATAGACCAGGTGGCTGGCGCCCGCGTTGCGCACTTCGCCGGTCCGCAGGTCTTCGGCCTCGATTAGCGCCTCGACCTCCATGGAGGTTCGACCTGTATACGTCAGGCACGCCCGAATCGTCAGCAAATCGCCAATATAGACCGGCTCTTTGAAGACCATTGAGTCCATCGCGACCGTCACGCAGCGCGAGCGCGAGTGGCGGATGGCCGCCGCGCCACCCGCCTCATCCACCAGCCGCATGATCGTGCCGCCGTGCACATTGCCCCACACATTCGCGTCAGGCGGCTGCATCGTCCGGGCCATCACTACCCGCGACTCATCCACGGTCTTGCCCTGTGGGGCGACTGACTCTGCCTGCGTACCGGCCTCACGCTCCAGTTTCCGCTTCGTCACGTTGCGCTTCCCTGTTGATAAACTACGCTCCCAGACCAGGCGCTATAACCGATACGGACCGGCGCGAGGGGAATTAACGTATATGTGGTCACACTCCCCATCACCCACATCGCGCCCACTACTACCGGTTCTGCGCATAATAACATGCGTTGGGGGCATTGATGCGCGCCATGATACTCATAGGGCGCCATCCGGAGGTCCGTCACATCCTTCCAGCAAGGGAGCGCCTACCGCCATGACGCAATCTTCATCGCCACGCCGCGCCAGGCCACGTGACATGCGCACGCCTGAGGCCGCGCCAACGGCGACGCCCTCCCTCTGGAACGCGGGGCCTGCCGCGCGCGCCATCATATGGCCGGACCTACCTGATACCGCGCCCGCGAGCGCCATTCGCGACAGCCTCTACGATCTCATTCCGCTGGGCGCGCTAGAGCTCGATCTGCTGGCCACGCCCGCTTTCACCCGCCTCCAGGGCATCAAGCAGCTGGGCTTCGTCTATCGCGTCTGGCCCGGCGCCACCCACACCCGCTTCGAGCACAGTCTGGGCGTGTACTACCTCATGCTGCGCGGCCTGCGCGCCCTGCTGGCTTCGGACCCCGGCGGCCTTGCCGCGACGGGCCTGACTGAAGAAGACGCGCAAACCGCGCTGGCCGCCGCCTTGCTCCATGACATTGGCCACTATCCCTTCTCTCACGCCATCGAAGAGCTTGGCTACCCTGTGACGCCCCACGAGCGCGTCGGCCGCCAGATCATCGAGACGGACGAGGTCGCCGCGGCCCTGCAGCGCCACGGCCTGCGAGCCGCCCGCGTCGCGGACATGATTGACTCGCCCAAAGACAGGCCGCTGGAGCCCGGCGCCGCGCTACTGGCCCGCCTGCTCAGCGGTCCGCTCGATGTGGATAAGCTTGACTACCTTCCACGCGACGCACGCGCCTGCAACGTCCCCTACGGCGGCGTGGATGTCTCGCGGCTGCTCGGAGCCCTGCGCGTCATCCCCACACCTGAAGGCCCGCGCCTGGGCGTCAGCGACAAGGGGATCAGCCCGCTCAACTCCCTGCTGCACGCCCGCCAGGAGATGTTCGACAACGTCTACTGGCATCACACTAACCGCGCTATGATGGTGATGCTGCTGCGCGCGACGCAAGAAGCCATCCTCGCCGGAGCCGTCACCGGGGCCAGCCTCTCCGGCCACGACGACGCTTCGCTGCTCGCGCTGCTGTCGGACGCGGCGATGCCTGAGGCCACACGCCAGCTCGTCGGAGCGCTACGCGCGCGCCGCCCCTACAAGACCGCCCTTGAGATCAGCGCCAGCGCGGGCAAGCCTTACCAGTTGCTCGACTCCCTGTTCTGGGACCAGAACAAGCGCCGCCGCGTGGAAGAAGCGCTGGCGGCGGAGACTTCAGTGGCGTTCGAGGAGCCGGTGGCGCCATGGGAGCTGCTCATAGACATCCCCAAGCCGGAGAAGTGGGAGATGAACACACTCGTCGCATTCGCCGACCCGCCGCTCGGCATGCGCTCGCTGATGACCTGGGCCGAGGCCACCGGTCAGCGCCCCGACGACCTTGGCCTCTACGAGCGCCACCAGCGCCGCATCCGCATCGTCTGCCACGAGCGCTGGCGCGACCGCATCCGCGCCGTCGGGCAGCCCGCGCTGCTCGCCGCCATCGAGCGCATCCCGGCGCTCTAGCGGCGCGCTACTGCGCCGCGGGCTGCGGCTCCGCTCCGCCGGAGTTAGTGTCCACCTCATCAGGGGGCGGCGTAGTCGCACGCTCATAGATATAGCGCCGCCAGGCGAAGAAGATCACCGCCAGCGCGCTCGTTCCCAGCGCGATTGCGAGTACGTAGAGCGGCCCATCCCGCACACCAACCAGCAGCGTTAAGAGCGCGACCGCCAGCGCTGGAGCGAGCTCGCTGCGCAGCCAGTAGAGCGCCACAATGGCAAAAGCGGTCACCAGCAGAATGCGCAGAGGCCCCGCGGGCACAACGGCAAGCGTCACCGCGCCAATCGCCGCGCCGATCACCGGCCCTGCCATGATGCTCCGTACCGTCGCGCGCTTGCTCCACGGGTCCATGAACAGGGTGAAGCCGATTGCCGCCAAAGGCGGGAACAGCGCGAGGCCCATGTTCGTTTGTCCGACGAGCAGCGCCACAATCGCCAGGAACAGCGGCAGGATTACCAGCGCCCAGAGCATACGGAATCTGCGCAGCCAGCGGTCCTCGGGCGCTCCTTCACCTATCTCCATCATCCAGTCCTCCCATCTACCAACTCATCACTTCCGAATCCCAAAGCCGCGCTTCCATGTGAAACCGACGACCCGCCTCACCTTCCGGTCACTATCCCGTACACACGCCCTCAATCACAACAAACACCGCAAAAAGCGACCGGGCGGATTTGCGGTTGTCGCCCTCCAGATGATATACTGCGGTAGAACTGAGCGCATCCGAGAACAGTGGGCGATCATTCTGAAGTTCGGCCCACTTTTTCGTGTATGTGCGGGCAGAAGCGCACAGCGCCCCGGCTCTGGCGTAGTAGGCATGCGCCTTGGGGGGCCGCTGGCGAGCGGGCGCCGCGACTTTGCGTGTGAGCGTCGAGCTGCATAAGGAACCGGAGAGGCGTGGGAGCGGATCTCGCGCCTTCGTCATTCTCTGGGGCTCGACCGCGCCAGCCATGTGAATGTTCTTTCGCGCGCCGCGCGCTAGCGCCCACCGCGCACGCGCCTGCGCTCAGGACCAGGAGGGAGGCAATCTATGCGGACGGAGTTTCAGGCGGCCATCGCCCAGCTCATCCATGAGAAAGGGCTGCCGCAGGAGGCGGTCATGGAAGCGGTCGCCAAAGCGCTTCTCGTCGCCTACCGCAAGAGCAGCGGCGCCGGAGAGAATATTCGCATCGACGTCGAGCGCAGCGGCGACGTGCGCGTCTGGGTCAGCAAGCGTGTCGTTGCGCAGGCGCACGACCCCATGACCGAGATCTCACTCGCCGACGCCCAACTCATAGACCCGCACGCCGCGCTGGGGCAGTTCATCGAAGTGGACTCGCCGCAAATCTTCAACCGCATTCCGGCGCAGACCGCCAAGCAGATCATCCTCCAGCGCATCCGTGAGGCTGAGTTGGACCACATCTTCGAGCAGTACAAGGACATGAAGGATGATCTCGTCGTCGGCACCGTGCTGCGTCGTGAGGACCGCGGCGGCTCCTACCTGCTCGATCTGGGCAAGGTCGAGGGCGTCATGGACGAGAAAGAGCAGATCCCCGGCGAGCGGCTCAAGAACGGCCAGCGCATTCGCGTCTACATCTTTGAGCTGAGGCGAGGCGGCGGGCGGGGCGTGCAGGCGTTGGTCTCGCGCACGCACCGCAATATCATCAAGCGCCTCTTCGAGTTGGAGGTACCGGAAATCTACGAGGGGCGCGTCGAGATCAAGGCGATCGCGCGCGAGCCGGGCAGTCGCTCCAAGGTTGCCGTCTGGGCGCGCGAGGAAGGTGTTGACCCCATCGGCGCGTGTGTCGGCGTACGTGGCTCGCGGATCAACAACGTCATTAGCGAGCTCAACGGCGAGAAGATCGATATTATTCTGTGGAGCCCCGAGCCGGCCCAGTTCGTCGCCAACGCCCTCAGCCCAGTGAAGCCGCTGCATGTCGAGCTGCGCGAGTCGGACCACACCGCCATTGTGACCGTGCCGGAAAAGCAGCTCTCGCTCGCCATCGGTAAAGAGGGCCAGAACGCCCGCCTCGCCGCCAAGCTGACCAGCTGGCGCGTGGATGTGGCGAAGCCGGCGGACCATCCCGAGGTCGCCACCGTTGAGGCCTCCGCTGAGGCCAGCGACAATGCCCGCGCCTGACACGCTGGCGCTCATCGCGCCCGCCCGCGCTGCATGCACTGAAGAAGCGCGGGCGGGCGGCGTGTGGCCTGCCGCGCCATTGTATGGCCA